>JBCCWV010000019.1:0-40775 GCA_039192745.1 Verrucomicrobiota bacterium
GAAAAATGGATTTTCTGAAGTTAGGTCGTCGACCAAAAAACCGAGTGCTTCGTTCGCATTTTCGCCATCGGGGTAGAAGCCCTGATTAACTGATGCGTAGTTGACGAGCGCCTTGTGCAGGTTCACTCCGTTTTGAAGGACTCTGGAGGCAATTGGTGTGCCGATCGCCGGATGTTGGGCTGGAAACGTGATCATCCAAAGTATGAAGATAACTATAATTAAGATAATCCACTTAGAGATCAGCTTCCGGTCGGCAGTCTCGTCGGTTTTGAAGTCCGTATTCTCCGTGTAATCGTTTTGCTCCATCTTTCTTTCGAGAGCTGGAAGCTCTCGCCACGGTTAGAACTGCCCCGCCAGCAGTTGCACATACCGCACACCCGATGACGTCAAGTTAGCCGTCTTTCCGCTTCCTGACAATCGCTTCCGGGTGTTGTAACTGTGGGGGGTTGCCGAGTATTTGACCCAAGTGATGGTGGGGGAACTTACTTTTTGGTCGATGGGTCGGATGCCGAGGGGGACGCCGGAGGCGCTGAGGGAGATTTCCCAGGAAGGTTTGCCGCGGGCGGTGGCCATGTCGCGGGCGAGGAAGCGGTAGTTGTCGAGGACCTGAATGGATCCTTTTCGCGGGACGGCGACTTTGTAATACGTTTCCATGCGCGCCATGAAGCTGGGGATGGAGATATTCGGGTCGCGCTGGTGGGCGAGATAGAGGCCGGCGACGTCGATGCCAATCAAGTTCAGGCCGTTGAACATTCCGTGGTAGTTCTGGCTGGAGAAGTTCTGGTTGTGCCAGCGTTCGAAGCGGCTGTCGAGGATGAGGTTGAGTTCGAGGTGGAGGTGCGCGCGGGTGCGGTTGAGGCCGGGGCCGGTGTAGCCCATGACGCCGATGGCACTGCCGGGGCCGACTTTCTCGCCTTTGCTGGCGGTGATCTTTTTCAGGTGCGCGTAGAGGCTGTAGAATTTTCCGTATCCCCAGTCGTGTTCGACGACCATGTAGGAGCCGTAGCTGCTGTGGTAGGGGTTGGGGCTGGTGTGGACGACCTTGCCGCGGGCGATGGAACGGATGATGTCGAGGGGTTCGCCGCGGCTGTCGCGTTCGACGGGAGCGATGTCGAGGCCTTCGTGGAATTTTGTGTAGACGATGCCGGAGCTGGTGCGGACGGGGTTGCGGACGTAGCCGTATTTGCCGCCTTGCCAGACTTTCATCTGCCGACCCTCGAAGTTCCGGTCGATGTACATGTAGAAGCGGGAGGGATCGGCGGAGTAGATGGCGCGGTTGCGCGTGGGGAGGACGAGGCCGAGGGGCTGGATCTCCGCTTGGGTGGTTCCGGTGGTGGCGGTTCCTAACAAAGCTCCACTGGAGAGCTTTCCGAATCGCCGCCGCGTGAGTTTGCCCATGGTTTGGTTCGCGGCAGAATCTACTGCACGGCGGGAGCGTCGCTTTGCATCCAGTCGTCGAGTTCCGGCGCGGCTTCCCGGGCTTCCTTGGAGAATCGGTTGCGCCTACCGAAGAGCTTCTTTCGGGGTTTCTTTTCTTCTTCGGGAGAAACGATTTCCGTTCCGGCTTCGGCTGGAGTCTCTCCTGTCGCGCCGCCCTGATCCATTTCGCCACGTTGGAATTCCTTGTCGAACTTCGCGATGTGTTCGGCGGTGAGGCCGCTCCAGACGACGATGACGCCGTCACGGATGGGAGAATCTATCACGACGAAGTTGATGGGATTGAGATTCACCGCGGTGAGGAGGCGTTTGTCGAGGCTTGCCTCGGTGATGACGGCAAGGCGTTGTTGTCCGACTTTGTCGAGTTTGAAGGCGACGCCGTAGCTTCGACCGTTCGCGGAGGGGAAGGGATAGAAGGTATCGACGTGGGTATCGGTGATTTCGGGGGCTTTGCGGAAGAAGTATTCCTTGTTCCCGAGGCGGATGCGTTCGACCATTTTCCCCTCCTCAACCGATTCCGCTTCGATGTGGAAACTCAGGAAAGTCTTGTTCTTTCTCCCGCCCGCGTGGGCCTCCGCGACGAGGGCCGCGGCGACGGTGCAGACGGCCAGACGTAAAATTAGAGCATTCAACCAGTTCGACATGGCTTGAATTCAACCACCGACGCCCTCGCAATGCAAGACTCCAGCACGATTCGCCCCGGCCCCGCGAAACCCCGGAAAATAGTGGCAAAATGCGGTTGATCCGGCTATTTCTCTGGCTGGCCGTATTCGCGGCCCTGACTTTCCTCTGGATGGTCCTCCTCGAGCGGGGGCCTGAGGGCTTCCTGAACAGTGTCCGGGAGGAATGGGAAGTCTTGCGCGAACGGCTCTCCCGGTGATATTCTGCCCCCCCCAACACAACCCTGAATTCCCCAACACCGATGTCTGAAACGATTGGCCAAAACGAACTCCAGCCCCAATACCAGAAACTTTTCCTGAAGGCGATGAGCGCCGTGGAAATGAAGAACCACGGGTATGCCGTCAATCTCCTGCAAACGATCTTGAAGGAATCGCCCGGTTTTCTCGAAGGCCGTGAACTCCTCCGCGCGGCTGCCGTGAAGGACACGGGTGGTCACACCAAGAAAAAAGGACTCTCACTGGGTGGCCCGGCCAGCAAGATCAAGGGAATGATCAAAAAGGACGCGCACGGTGCTATGGTCGAAGCGGAAAAGCACCTCGGCGAAGATCCCTACAATGTCGATTTGAATGAAGTCCTCTTCGATGCTGCTCTCGCAGCCGCCATGCCGAAGACGGCCGCCTTCGCGCTTGAGACGGTGCGTGAGGCGCATAAGGACAAAGCAGTGAGCAAAATCCTCTACAAGCTCGCCGAGCTTTATGAGAAAGAAGGCCAGAACGACGACGCCTCGAAAGTTTACTCGGACATCTCACAACGTGACCCCGCCGATGGCGAAGCGTCGAAAAAGGCCCGCGACACTTCCGCCCGTGCTTCCATGAAGAAGGGTGGATGGGATGCCTCTAGTCAGGGTGGCGTCGACTTCCGCGAGATGCTTCGCAACGAAGACGAAGCGAAAAAACTCGAAGCCGCGTCCCGTACCGGCATGACCGCCGAGCAAATGGACGAGCAACTCGCCATCCTCGGCGCCGAGTACGAGGCGAATCCCAACAACCTCGATGTCGTCCGCAAGATCGCCGACCTCTACGAACGCAAGGAAGACTGGGCTTCCGCGCAATCCTACTACGAGTGGGCTTTCTCTTTGAGTCAGTCAGACGGCACGCTTCAGCGGAAGGTCGAAAAGATGGCTGACGCCGTTCGCGAACAGGGTATCAAGAACATCGAAGCCGAAATCGCTGCTGGCGGGCTCGATGAAGTCGATTTGGAAACGAAGAAGGAGCAGCTTTCTCAAATGCGCAGAGAACAAAGTGGCCAGCGCATCGACGAGGCCCGCGCCCGTGTCGAACGCAACCCGACCGATCCCCAACTCCGCTTCGAACTCGCGCAATACCTCTTTGATGCCGAGGAATACACCGACGCTATTCCGGAACTTCAGCGCGCGAAGACCAACCCGGCTCTCCGCATCAAGGCCATTATCATGCTCGGCAAGTGCTGCGAGAAAAAGCACATGTACGACATCTCCGTCTCCCACTTCAAGGAAGCCATCGGCGAACTCCACGGCATGGACCAGGTCAAGAAAGACGCCCTCTACAATCTCGGTCTCGTTTACGAAGCCATGGACAACAAGTCCGACGCCCTCGAGTGCTTCAAGGAAATCTACAACAACGACTACGGCTTCCGCGACGTGGCCAAACGGGTGGAGTCGTCATACTCGGCGGCGTAGGATCGTTTTGGAATCATACTTGGGGCCTGGATTATTCGAAGTGGCACCGTGCAGGCTGAAGGCCTGATTTCAACTTAGCCTTGGGCAACGCCCAAGGTATCAGTCGTGTGTGACACGCACGCTGAAGGCGCGCTTCACTCGTTGAAGAAAGGGTAAAGTCCGCATTCAGCGGACATCTTGCTTCGGTTGAAAACCTGGGGCGATGCCCCAGGCTAGGTTGAGGCTGGGCCGTTGGCCCGATTGAAATAGTCATTGCACCGGTGCACGTGTTTTTCTGCGAGTAACTTTTTCCTCAAGCATGCTAATTCGAAACGACATTCTCCAAGTCCGCGCACCTGGAGTAAACTTCTATGTCTTACGAGACGAAGAAGAACTCATCTTACTCGATGCGGGATTCATTGGTGGACGGGGTTTACTACGCCGGGCGTTGAAGAGGCAAGGATGGAGGGAAGAGTGGATCAAGGGCATCATCGTGACGCATGGGCATCTCGATCACATCCTGAACGTCGGAAGGTTCGCTGAGGAATTCGGCGCATGGATTGCCGCGCCGCGGCTGGATGAAGATCATTATGCGGGTAAGCCGACTTACCAAGGCTGGGCAAGGACAACGGAGGTCTTGGAATGGCTGGGGCGACCGCTTTTGGGATTCAAGTCGTTTGTCCCGGACCGCTTGCTGGATGACGGCGACGAGATCGATGTTTGGCACGGATTGCGGGTCGTTCACTTGCCGGGCCACACGGATGGACATTGCGGGTTTTATTGTGAGAAATTGAAGCTGCTTTTCACTTCGGATCTTTTTGCGAGCTATGCGCTAATTCAGCATTTTCCGCCGGGCATTTTCAACGACGAAGGAAAGGAGATTCCCAAGAGCGCGCGGCGTGCGCTCGAATTGGATCTGGAAGGGGTTTTACCCAATCACGGCGATGGCGCAACACCGGAAAGGCACTTGGAACGGTTGCGAAAGCTGGTCGGGAAACGTTCCTGAGTAGGCATGGGTTGGCCAGTAACTCCGAGGATCCAGATCAACCTTTGGGTTTCGCCGAGTTATCACCCCGCGGATGGGGTGAGTTGTTTTACCGAATGGCGAGTATCTTAATCCATCGGAAGATACTCGACAGCGGTCGGGTGTTTTCCGCCGGAAGCAGCGCCGCCGAGAATGATGGGGGGCGCGGTGGGAGGATCGACGAGGCGGGCGAAGAAGCGGCCGGTTTTCATTTTGCCGACTTGTTCCCACTTCCCGTCTTCGCCGAGGGCGTGGACTTTGCCGCTGAGACCAGTGATGTAGAGTCTGCCATCGGCATTTTCGATGGCGGCGGCGAGTCCGAATCCTTTCATCGGGTGACCGATAGGAAGCATGGGGCCCTCGGACCATTCTTCGGTTTCGAGATCTAGCACATCGATGTCTTCACTCATGCCTCCGTCCTTTTCGAGCCCACCCATGCAGTAAAGCTTGTTGTCATGAGCGGCGACGGCAAGGGCGCGGCGCATGAAAGGTTGGGGGATGCTCCGCCACTCAGGTTTTTCGGCGGAGAGATCGAGGATGTCCACAGTCGTCGACCACTTGCTCGACTTGTCGGGACCGCGCATCTGCCATCCACCGGCCACGTAAATCTTATCGCCGACGATCCATGCGTCGTGACTGGAGCGGCCTTTGGGTAGGTTGGGAAGTTTCGACCACTTGCCGGTCTCCGGATCGAATCGACGCACGAAAGGAACGGATACCAAGACAGCTTCTTCGCCTTTCGCGTTGCGCGGCTGCATGCCGCCGATGCGAATGATTCCGGAAGAGTGGCTCAACAAGGCTGGCCCAAGCGCCGGTTCGTTGGATGCCAACTCTTCCCATTCGGCGTCCGAGTCAAAGGCGAGACGGTAAAGTGGCTTACTGACTTCGTCGCGGCTGTAGCTATGCGGCACACCGAGATGACCGCCAAACATGTAGATGGCGTCATCGTGAAAAGCGGCTCCAAAGCTGGCTACGCCGACGGGTGCATCCGCGAGTTGGGGGAGTGATGATTCCTTGTCGGCAATTAAGAAACCGGGGAATAGGAGGAAGAGGAAAATGTGGGGAAAGCGATGGTCGGGCATGATGGGAAATTGCCTTACAATCCGTTTTTTTCACCTGTGAGGTTGCGATTATTCGGTGGTTTCCGTCCGCGAAGTCTGCTCAGGGATTCTGCGTTTTCGCTAAGCGTTGTGTTCATCGGTGGTCGCGAGCGAAGTGTGGATCTTTGCGCTGGCCATGGGTGTGTTTTTGACCATGAATACCGGCGATGCCGATAGTTGCAGCCGAAATCACCAAGAAGGAAGTGCTGCGCGAGTTCAGTTGCGGCGATCATCCACTCCATATTTTCGACGGGTATGTGCAGTTCCGCGGGAAAAAACACTGCATCAGCCGTCGGTGGGAACGCCCCGATCCGGATGGCCCCGCCGATCACATGCATTCTAAGATCGCCTTCGATGGCGAGCCCATTGAAATTGGCGAGGATCCCCGACCATTTATTTTTGATGATAAGATCGGCGCGGTCGCCTGTGTCTACCGCCCCGATTACGGGTTTCGGAATCACCTCTTCACCTTCGAGCCGGAAAAACGCTGGTGGGGGCGTGAACGGTTTCGCGCGGAGCGGGTGATTTTGGTGCCTCCCTTCAGCGTAGAACCGGGAAAGAATTGGTCCCCTTTTCCGTGGTCCAAGGATCGCCTCGCTTTCATCCATTCCTTTTCACCACTTGTCGTCCTTATCGAAAAGCGCCGCGAAATGGGAGCCATCGTGCTCCGGGAAAAACGCGGAGAGGGTATCCCCTTTGAAGAAGGCGGGTCCGGCAATTTCCCCGCCCATCGCGGCGGGAGCAACGGCGTTAAGATCGATAATCAGATTGTCGGTTTCGGCCACATCACCCGCTACGCCCGCGATGCAAATGGCGAGATCCTTGTCATTCCCGGTAACCAGTTCGTCGATGACAAGCAACTGATCCATCGACCTTTTCTCTGGTGCCTCGATCCCAAAACGATGGAGATGACGCATAGCGAAATCGATTATGACTGGAATGAGCAATTCTGGATCATCGACCCTACTTCCTTGATTTACCACGCCGATACCCAGCGAGCGGAACTGTTCACGACGGAAGTGGAGCGGAACTTTTGTGACACTGCGAGTACGGGGCAGACGGTGCGGTATGAGGTGGTGTTTCGAAGGGACTGAACCGGGAGTGGATTGAGGTAAGGAAAGGTAATCGCACGTGAAAAGATTCTAAACTTCAGAAACCTGAAGTATTTTGTGCTGTAGGTGTATAGAGATGGTACGAATGATGTGTTTCCTGCTTAGGAAACCTTGAATGAAGGACACCAGTTCGAACTCGACATCAGAACGGCATTACGAACCGCAATCGTCTGCGATTGACCGACCCGTTTGTTCCACGACCACCTAAATCAATCAAACGACCAATCCTTCGGGCGATGCACGGGTTTACTTGGATCTAATTCAATCCCAAGCATATCCTCTGCAAGCCGAGAACTCGCGAGTTCGCTCCGAGCGTGCCCTGTATTAGGAATTCCTTGGAGACGACAATACTCTCGGATTTCCTCCGCCGAAAGTTCGATGATGAACATAATAATCCCCTTCGCAGCCATCTCTTCGACACCTTTTTCAGCGGCGTGACGCCACTCCTCCCAAGACGAATGCATTGTGTTAGAATCACGAGCATCAAGGAGAATCTGTTCCCATTCACTTCTCCGGTATCCAACAAACGAACCCCCAATACAATGAGGAAAGAAACCTTCACCGCTTTCTTCAACTAGTTCGGGCCAATTCCGCTCGATCAACGCAAGATACGGCCCGAGGCGCGTTCCAATAAGTACGTGTTGCTTCTCAAGATACGTATGGACAATTCCACATAAACGGAACTCTGGCGTCCTCGGATTCTGGATTATATCCTTTTGCCAGACAAAGATACCCCCACCCGAAATACCATGTGGAAGAGGTGGTGTACTCTTATGGCCTGTCTGAAAATTAATACTCTTCTTCCTGCGAAATCGAACCAGAATATTGTACGCGGGAGAGTAATCTAGCTTTTCATATTTCGAATTTGTCTCCGCTTCGCCCGTATACGTACATAATTCCGTCGTCGAAGTCTTGCCCCGCGTTTTTGTCTTTCGCCAAGGGAATCCACCAAAAGTGTAATGATCGCCAGACTGCAAATGACCAAAAATTGCCAAGGCTTCCCGCCGCAGCGGTTCAAAAACCGATTCAAGCCGCTCCGCGAATTTCTCGTCCAACCGGATACAAGCAATATCAATCTTGTCGTCGCACCTGCGTCCCGTCCTTGGGAGTTCAATTGATGAAAGTGTACCGATGACGCCCACTATCCCGTCTTTACTTGGAATCATTAAACGCCCGTTCTTTGCCTCATCTGCGACGTGTGCAGCTGTGAGTAGAAAGACCGCTGGGCCAAATTGAAGTAATACTGCTGTTCCTATTTGATCTGGTCGCTCGAACTCTCGTTGAACATATACTGGGCAAAGACTTTCAAATAAAGGCGACATCGAAAATTTATGATTAATAAAAAGAGATCGCAAATAGTTTGCCAAAGAAAATCCACTTAATTACCATCGAAAGGATCTAGATCTCCCTGTAGTTTCCTTCTCGAACAATGATCTTTGGAATGTTGCGAAATGGTTCCTGCCATTCCTCAATAAAACGTCGCAAAAAGCTCTCATTCAATTCATGAGGCCGATACTGCCCTAATATCTCCTTGAATACTGTGAGAGTTAGGTTTGAGGCTCGGCGGACAGCTTCGTCAAAACCCGCAAGATTCCGGATCGGCTCCTGAATTACCATCCCGTCGGAATGGCTTATCATGCTATCTTGGGTCGTCGCGTGCATGACTTCGGAATCTTGGGAATAGAATACCTCGTATTCTCCAGCAAGATCGAGATTGGCGCAAAGATCCGCGAATGACGATGGGCCACCAAACACTGAGTACCACGAAACGTCCCGCTTTCTTCTTTTCCCCCGTTTGGTTAGACGAAGCCTCTCAAATTCCGCATTCACCTCTCTCAACTCCTCGGAATTTAGACAATTCTGAATTTCCGCCTCGTATCCATTTATGTCTCCGGCCTTAGATCTTAATTCTTCGAGGATCTTTTCAATTGGCGTTCCTTTGAGCGAGTCGGTAAGATTTGTGTTCTCTTGCGTGCCGGTAACTGTGGCCTTAGCCCAGTCTGATCGTTTTCGAAGGTGCCAAACAAAATACTGCTTAGCTCGTACATCGTAATCTTCGTCTAGAATATGGGTAATATATGCTTGTGCTTCAAAGAGCGAACGAAGTTGAAGATTGGATGCCAAAACCGCTCCTTTCTCGAGTAAAGCAATCGTGCCGTCTAACATAACAAGAACATGCTTTAGGAGTACATTTATCAAGACGCTATCAGTGATCTCTCTATTGCTTGAAAGCCAAGCACGGGGAATTAAATGGGATCCAAAATTTGCGAGTTGTTGCAAAAAGTCTAAAGGGCCACGGAGGTGCTCGGCAACAATTCTTTCGGAATATTCTTTCCGGTAGATTTCAGTATGGGGATCGTCTGGCAATTTATCAGAAAAGTAAGGTGTCGGTTATGAATGCCACGTAGTTAAGACGGTTTTCTGTAGGTTTCCTTGTGAGGTATTTCGTGGAAGATGTGTCGGTGTGAGGTGAGGAGTTGGTAGGGTTTGGGTCTGGTTTTGACCGCTCGTGGCTCTTGGCGGTATGGCCTTAGATCGACGATTTTCGTGGCACAGGTTTCGATGATTTGCTCGCGGAGGGCCGTTCTTTTTCGAGGGTGTGAGCGGAGGCTCCCGAAGTGGGAGTGGGATGATGTCACTAGATCGAGTGTTCCCTTGAAGCTGATGTCGATAATGGGGCGGTCGGCTTCGGCGGCAGCATTCTGCATGAGTGATCTCAGCAGATTGTAGGCGATCATCATCATGAGTAGGGTCTTGTGCGCCATGTCGGGGCTTTTCACGGCAAGGCTTTCCATCCTCATGATGGTCTTCACGTCCCTGAACTTGAGTTCGATGTACCAACGTTCGGCATAGAGGTCGAGGAGTTCGCCCGCGTCGTGTTCTTCGGCATCGAGCAGTGTGGTGACAACTACCAGTGTGCGCTTGGCCCCAGTACGGTCTCGATAGTGTTTTTTGATGCAGCGCAGCGTGATCTGTTCGGGAAGTTCCGCCCATTGTTGGGGGCTGAGTTCACTGGTGGCGGGTTGCCGGGCGGGCTTGTCCCATGTCACCTCGCGCTCGAACTTGCTGACTTTCTTGCCGCGTCTCCAGTCGAGCTTGCGATGCCTGGCCTGGTGCAGGCGCATGAGACATTCTCCACCCCGTTTCTGGATGCGGGCGATGAGTTCGAAGGAGCAAAAGGCCCTGTCGGCGAGGATCAAGTCGTCTTGTGCGACCAGATCCAGAAGGCGCTGCGCCCCGCGGGCATCGTGTTCGTTGCAGCCACCGGTGGTGAAGCCCTCCCAGCCTCCGTGACTCAGGTTCACCATGCCGACCATGCCCATGACCGGGAAGCCGCAGCCGGCTTTCTGGCCGGAGGGCTGCGGGTATTGATCCTGGTTCTCGGGCGTGTCCATGAGCTTCACGGAGGTTCCGTCGATGGCTTTCAAAGTCATTCCATGCCACCGGTCGCCGATACGAATGCCGGTGCGAAGGCTCTTCATGATCCTTCCCAGGACTTGGTCGAGGAAGTCGTGGCAAAGACGTTTTCGGGCTTGGCAATAACCACTGGTGTCCCCCTTCGGCGGAGAAAGGTTCTCGCCTGCGCACCACGCCTGGATAAGACCCAATCCTCGCGAGCACGAGGCATTCTGCTCGAGGATCTGTCCGATCCACGCCCAGAACACAGGGATGTGTCCAAAGTGGCGGTTGCGCTTGGTCGGATCGATCAAGGCCAGAAACTCCGGAGGTAGAATCTTCTCGAAAAGAAGCCCATACCCTCCGGGCGAGCGCTCGATGGCAATCTGCCGGTATCGCCGGATCTTTTCTTGCGCTCCGCGCTTTGCTCGACCAAACAAATACCGGGAAAACCCTGCCAAAAACGGTGCTTTTTGTTTCACACCCAAGAGTAATCCGGGCAGGGTTTTTCCGCCACTCTATCCTAACAGTTTCACTACTTTCTTCCCACGATACACACCCTTATCTACGTGGCATTCGTGTCGGTTATATGATTGAGACTTAGATGATATTTCGGAATTCAGTCCACTTACGTGCTAAGCATACGTTCTCAAATTAATGAATGTCATATTTCACTGAGTTATCGATCAATATTTTTCAATCTCTCTCCAATCATCCCCCAACCGCTGCCGGGTTTTCCTCCTCTCCGCGCGATGCTCGATCTGCCTCAGCTGCTTGGGCGTGAGTTCTTCCTTCCGGCGTTTCCATGGCGGGGTGCCAGGGTCGCCGGCCATGATGCTTCCTAGTGGCTGAATCTCAGCGACGATGTCGGCGAGGTTGAACTGGGCGATCTGGGCTTTGACCTGATCGGCGCTTTTGTAGCCGATGGGGCATTCGCTGAGGTCGGGTTTTCCGTGCCACCAGCGGGCCTCGATGTCTTTGGTGGTGCGGGCGATTTCGCGAGCAATGGCTTCTTCGTCGAGGGTGCCGTCCTTGTTCATGAAGGGGCGCATGGTCGCGGTGCGCGAGACGTTGCGGCCGGCGCCGTGGGGGCAGAAGGAGAGGTAGTCGGCGTTGTCGGAGCCTAACACCATCAGAATAGGCGCGGCCATGTTGAGGGGGATGAGCCCGAGTAACGGGTGACCGTCGTCGTCAAGCCACGCCGGAGTCGCACCCTTGCCGTGGAGGAAGGTATCGCCCTGTTTCCAGACGAAGTTGTGCTCGTTGCCGAAGTCTGCGATGTGCGTGGCTTCGGATCTTTCGAGGAAGCGGGCGTGGATGCTTTGGTGGTTGGCTTTTGTCCAACGTCCGACGTATTCGAGGGCTTCCCAGTAATCGTGGCCGGCGTCGGTGTCGTAGTCGATCCACATCGCGGGCTTCGGAACGCCTTTGGCGACCTTGTGCGTGTGTTTCTCGGCGGCTTTTTGGCCGCGTTTGAAGACTTGGGCGCCGAGTCCGCGGGATCCGTGGTGGGTCACGAGGGCGAGGGTGGTCACGGAATCGTTTTCGACGCTTGAGGCTCGCAGGGCGTTGGCGAGTTCGGCTTGGCCGCTTTGCGCTAGGGCGGTGAGTTGTTCCTTGTTGAATTCGACGCGGCCGAGAAAGGCAAAGTGATTCCCGTCGCCTTGGTCGGCGATGTGGATGCGGGCGTGGTTTTGCAGGCCGCTGAGGAAGGGATTGCCCCACACTTCCTCGTCGACGATGTCGTGAGGGACGATGACTTCGTCGCGGTTGGGCTTCGGGGTTTCGAGGGGTTTTTCGTGGCGTCCGCCCCAGCCGAAGCGGGTTGATCCTTCGAGGTCATCCATCAATTCGCTCACGTCCTTCCCTGAGCGGAAGAAGGTCGCATACATCGAACAGCAGATGTCGGCGCTGTGCGCGTTTGGGATAATGGCGTTTTTCACCGCGATGGCGCCGCCGACGGGGATGGTGCCGAGGGCACTGCCCGCGGGGCAGGCGTCGGGCATGATGGAACCGCGTTCGATGACGGGTGTACGTAGGAGTTCCTCCATGTGACGGCGGACGGCGCCGATGTTTTTCGCGTCGGCGTCGCAAGTCGCTTCGATGGCTTCGGTGAGCGGGGCGTGGTCGTCGGCGGAGCGAAGGCTGATCTTCGGGTTGGATTTCGGGACCTGTTTGGCGATTAGCTTCAACAGGTATTTGCGGTCGGTGATGCCGCGTGCCTCATACTCACTCGCCACCTTCAATGCTTTCCCGATCTCCGGTCCGCTTTGCCACCCCGCCTCAATCAGATCGTCTCCGGTGAGGATGGGCATTGTGGAGAAAGGGTAAACGATTGGGGCGAGGGCGCAAGGGGGAGATGTGGGTGGCTGGAATAGTAGAACAGGCATCTTGCCTGTGCATGGAGGCGGGAGATGTTGGGATCGATTTCGCCCGTTCGTTTGCCGGACCGCGGGCGGGAACAGGCTGGAAGCCTGTTCTACTATACTAGCTTCAGCGCAATCCAGGGGACGAGGTTGAAGAGGATGATGGCCATCTTGAAGGCGCCGAGGAGGGTGTAGTGGATGGCGCTGAGCTTTTCGTCACTGAGTTGGAACATCTTGCCGTGGAACTTGTGAATCCAGCCACGGGCGAAGACGAGCATGACCGTCCAATAGATGAGGATGCCGGCGTTGATGACGGTGCACCAGCCGAAGAAGCTTTGGAGGGTTTCGATGTTCATGACTGTTGTGGTTCCGATTTTGGACAGGCCTATCGATGGCGTTATTCAATCTTTCGAGAAGGGGATGAATCGGCGTCGCGAATTGGCCGGGGAATGGTAAACTGAGAATTATGAAAATGCCCCTCAGGATTCTCGTTGTCGCATTCGCCGGAATGCTGGTGTCCTCGTGCCATTCATTGCACAGTGGCCACACGCACGCGCATTCCCACGCTCATCCGCATGGACAGGAACAGTCGGTGAAGGTCATTCGACTGAAGTCCGGCGGGCCGAAGCCGCATGTTTCGCAATATGGAGGGTCGAGGACATTTGTTTCTTCGCTCCAGAACCGTCGCCGACTTTCCTATGCCCGTTCACACGCGCGTATGAAGGCGCGGGCGAAGTGTCACTGATCAGTGTTGAGCCGCGTAGCGGTTCATGGTTTGTGATGGCCTTTCCCAGGGTGGCGCCTCCGGCTTGCCCTGGGCTTTGGGCGTTGATGTGCTCCAAGGGTTCGAACGGCGAAGTTTGGAGGTTCCTTTGGATTTCGTTCGTTTCGCCTGAGACGGAACGGGTGTTTTCCCGTCTGCTGTGGGCGTGATCAAAGGAAATGCTTCCCTGCGGTCAGGCCGTTGGTGCGGACTTGGAAGTCCGCGGTCCGTCGCAGAGTGGCTCTTCACTTTTGCCGTGGGAAAAATGCACTCCACGAGTTTTGCTAACTCGCCGTTTTGAGCCGCATCCTCTGGATTTAGGGATGGCCTTTCCGTTGCTGGTCGTTCCGATCAGCGACCGGGTTTGATCATCCGGAGGCTGGTCGTGGCTGCGAAGGCGTCGGGGGTGCTCATGCGTTTTTGCTCGTGGCCGGCGCCCCAGGAATCGGAGAAGATGATTTCGTCGGTGTCTTCGTTGTATCCGATGATGAGTCGAAGGTGTCCTCCGGCGAGTTGCGGGATGTTCTTTTCAGGAATGACGCCGAGCATGAGAGACCAGAGAAGGGGGATGCCTTGGTCGATATGTTCCTCGATCTCGGATTTGAAGCGTTTGTAGCTTGAGGAAGAGGAGCGTGACGTGGAGAGGGCCTCGGAGTCGAATTCGCCGAACACGAAGTAACTCAGGTTGTATTCGTTGGGTTCTCGCACGGTCAAGGCGCCGACTTTTTTCGCCGTCCGATTGTAGTCCTTGATGATGCGCAAGAGATCCCGTGGTTCGACTTCATCAATCGTGCTGACGCGCACGCCGTATTTCCCGGAAATTTTCTTCAAGGCGTCCATCATCTGGTCGGGGTTGGTGCCCCCGCCAGCGGTGGTGTTGGCAGTTTGGGCCAACTCATGCTGGGTGACGTCGAGGCCGTAATATTGGAGGACCCGGCAGGAGGCGGCGACGGCACAGTAACCTTTCGCGCCTTGATCGACCATGGGGACGTTGGGGATGAGAACGTCCCCATTATCTTTTTCCATCACGTTGTCGCGGAGCGAAGAGCGGTCGACGGCCTTTTTGACGGTTTGGCGACCGATGCTCGCGAGTCCGGTTTTCTTGGGAGCGATGGAAAGCTTCACATATTCGGCACGATAAGACGAAGAACGCGATGCGCGAGTTTCGCTGTATTCGAGAAGATACATGGCCGTCTTGCCCGTCCACATGAGTCCTTTCTCGCGCGCGGTGTTCCGCTCCTGAGGTCGCGCTCCGGTGAGTTTGGAAATCAGCGACGAATACATCTGCACTTCCTGCTCGAACCTGTGTTCCGAGAGAGGGCCGTCATCGCCTCGGTTGTAGGCGTAGATATCGATGCGATTGACTTCGCCATCGGCGAACTTGACGAGGGTTTCGCCCACTTCCACTTCGCCAATTTTTGGACGGCGCGATTCCATTTCTTCCGTCTTTTTATTCAGAAAGGGAATGCGACCGGGATGCCGTGCGACGTTCTTGGCAGCGGAGGTCCATTCAAACCCTTTGTCTTCGAATTCTTTCTCGAAGGCTTCGGTGGTCATCGACCACTCCTGATTGTCGAGGACGAATTCCTTCAGTTGGACTGCGGTGGCGGGAGGAATCGCCGCCAGAACTAACAACGCAACAAGAGACCGACCGGGGATAAACCGTGCCTTTTCCATTCTCTATTTATGCCACCCAAGAGTGGTTTTGCCAAGCTTTCCCGATGGATTTTTACCCGGCCCAGGCGGGTTCGATGGTCAATTCATCGACCCGGTAGTAGGGAATCCAGCCGAGGCCGCACGCGCGCAGGGAGATGTTTTTCTTGTAGGGCTTGGCCTTCACTTTCTTAAGTCCTTCCTGCTCAGGACGGAATTCGAGGCGAATTTCGACGATGGCGTTGTCGAGCTCGTCGCGGAGTTGATCAATTTCGTCCTCGATCTCGCGGACTTTTTCTTCGGCAATGCGCACGTCCTGAGCCTCTTTACTGCTGCGGCTCATGCGGGTCGCACTTGTCCGGACTTTGGTGGCGGTGAGGCGACCGCGTCCTAACAAAGATCCTAAAATCGTGCTGCCCATCGTCATCCAATTGCTCATGCTCGCTTCCTTCGCCTGCGCGCGTTGCACGCGGACGGCGTCGACGGCCTTATCGAGGCGAGCTTCCAGTTTCTTTGCGTCCTTCTCCGCTTTCTCCTTCAATTCGACGATGCGCAGATCGCGTTCTTCACGGGCTTTCGCCGCGATGCGTCCTCGGAACGCACCCTCGGTTTCGCCGGGTTGCGAGTAGAGGTCGAGCGACGGGCAGTGGAGCAATTCGATTCCGCCTTCGCGGTAGATGTAGTCTTCGAATTGCTTGGCCCACGTCTTGTAGTTGTCGAGTTGCATCGCTTCGGCGGGCAGATCGGCGAAGATGCAAGGTTCGATGGGAGCGGGGGAAGTGCCTTCGAGTTTGGATTCACGAGGCTTGACCTTGATGGGCCCAAGGTTGCCGCCGGGTTCGATTTTTTTGATATGCAGCAGGTTTACGCTGCCATCGATACTCATCTTCGAGCTGGAAATATAAACGGAAGCCGCGCGGACGATGGCGGGCTTGTAGATCAGCTCGGCGTCGGCCCGGGGATCGGTGACGGGGAAGAAATACTGATCGATCGATTTTGGGACGACCGGGCGTGTGTTTTTTTCGCGCTCCGGTTCGGCCTTGCCGGGACCGCCTTCGCCGGAGGCATCGACGGCTGCCGCGCGTTCCTTCAGCGCGGCGCGCTTGGGTTCCATGAGTTTGCGGATCTGGCCACGGGTCATGGGGCCGCGCAGGTAGCTCATTACCCAGCGAACGTGGAAAGTAACGGGCGCGTCTTCGTGCACGTTGTTGAGCAGGAAAACACGACTGCCGAGGCCGGCGAGAAGCTGTTCGAGTTCGCGGCGATCAAACCCGGAGTCGTTGCTCGCGGCGACGCCTTCGAGGCCATCGAGAACGCGGGCCTTGTCGCGTTCAGTTTGCAGGCGCCCGAGGAACCAAGTGCCGATGTTCGAAAGTGCTTTGTAGTCGAGATCGACCGGGTTCTGCGTCGCTAACAATACCCCCAAACCAACGGCACGCGCCTGCTTGAGCATCGTCATGAGCGGCTTCTTTGAAGGCGGGTTGGCGGTCGGCGGCAGGTAGCCGTAGATCTCGTCCATGTAGAGCAACGCGCGGAGGCTCGTCGTGCCGGGTTGCGCGCGCATCCAGCCGAGCATGGCGTTGAAGCACAGCGAAACGAAGAACATGCGTTCCGTGTCGCTGAGGTGCGCGATGGAGAAGATCGAGATCCGAGGCTTTCCGTCGTCGGTGTAGAGCATGCGCTGGATGTCGAGCGGTTCGCCGTTGAGCCATGTTTGGAAGCCGGGCGCGGCGAGGAGATTGTTGATGCGCATCGAGAGGTC
This sequence comes from Verrucomicrobiota bacterium, assembly GCA_039192745.1. GTDB lineage: Bacteria > Verrucomicrobiota > Verrucomicrobiia > Verrucomicrobiales > DEV007 > JBCCWV01. The sequence goes on from JBCCWV010000019.1 coordinate 16,931, forward strand.
AAAGCGCTTTGACTCGGGATAAATCGACTCAAGCGGGAGGACGCCGACCTTGTCGAAGGGCGGGTTTTGCACGTTGAGAATGAGCTTTTCCAGACTGAGGTCCTCTTCATTACGCCAGCAATGCGTGAAGATGCTGGATAGGAAGATGTGCTCGCGGCTTTGCAATGGATCTGCGTCGATGTCGAGGAGCGAGAGGATACTTGAGACAGTGCTCTCGACGCGCTCGGCAAACATCTCGGCGTCGTCGAGGACTTCGAAGGGTGGCGCTTCGAGTGAACTCAGTATCGAAACGGGAATGCCGGCATTGCTCCCCGGCGTGTAGATGGTGATGTCGACGCTGTTTTGAAACCGCGACACGCGATCGCTGTCTTGACCCCAACTCGCGAGTCCGTTCTTCCACAGGTCGGCCTGACCGGTTGCGTACTCGTCGGGGGTGAGTCCCTTTTTCGCGGCGTCGTCGTCATTGATCCACGGGCGGAAGTCGGAGCCTTCGAAGCCCGGGAAGGTGAGCATGAGGTTGGCGATGTCACCCTTGGGATCGATGACGATGGCGGGCACGCCGTCGATGGCGGCTTCTTCGAGGAGCGAAAGACAGAGGCCGGTTTTCCCCGAGCCGGTCATGCCGAGGACGACGCCGTGGGTAACGAGATCCTTCGAATCGTAGAGCAAAAGGTCGTCGCCCAGCTCGCGTTCGCCCAGATCGTAGTGGCGTCCGAGGTAAAACTTGCCTAACTTCTCGTAGTCTGCGGCCTTGATATCCATGGAGCGCCCATGGTCCATGGTTGAATGTCGCCGGTCAAGGGCACGCCAACTGCTTCTTGAACGATGACTTCAGCAAAGTTTCTCATTTTTGTGAGGGCTTTTTTAAATGTGGCAAAGCCGACACCTATTGATGCTGGCTAAATGTGAATAACTCATTTCATTCTCATGATTACCAAGAAAACGATCTTTATCTAGGGGCGAAATGAGATTCACGATCATCACAGATACCTATCCGCCGGAGGTCAACGGCGTGGCGATGACGCTGAATCGCCTCGCGGACGGACTCGTGGGGCTCGGGCACAATGTCGAGGTCGTCCACCCGAAACGCGACGGCGAGGAGGATGCGATTTCCGAGACGGGGGTGCGGTCGTTCCTTGTTCCTGGATTTCCGGTGCCGAAGTATCCCGAACTTCGCATGGGATTTCCGCAGGGATTGCAACTCGCAGCGCGATGGCGGGAACAGCGGCCGGATGCGATCTACGTCGCGACGGAGGGTTTGTTAGGAAATTCTGCCGTTGGCGCGGCGCGTTCGATGAAGATTCCGATCGTTTCCGGATACCACACGAACTTTGCACAATACATGGGCTGCTACCGTGTGCCGATGTTGGAAAAGATCACGATGCATTATTTAAAGGCGATGCATAATCGCACGTTCTGCACGATGGCGCCGACGGAGGAAATGGCGGAGGAGTTGCGCGTGGAGGGATTTGAAAACGTGAGGGTGATGGGGCGCGGAGTGGACGCGAATTTGTTCTCGCCGGAAAAACGCGATGAAGAGCTGCGCCGCAAGTGGGGTGCGGGTCCGGATGACATTGTTTCGATTTGCGTCGGTCGCATTGCGCCGGAGAAAAATTTGCCGGTCGCCATTGATGCCTTTTTGAAGGAACGGGAAACGCGTCCGGGAATGAAGTTTGTGCTCGTCGGCAGCGGACCCGAGGAAGAAGAGTTGGCGGAACGTTACGGAGATGATGTGATTTGGGCCGGCGTGCAACGCGGTGAAGACCTCGCGCGGCACTACGCTTCGGCGGATCTCTTTCTTTTCCCGAGCCTGACCGAGACCTACGGAAATGTCCTCGTTGAAGCGATGGCTTCCGGCCTCGTTGCCTTGGGATTCCGCTATGCAGCCGCTGAAATGCACGTTTCCAGCGGGGAAAACGGCTTCACCGTCGATTGCGACAATGTCGATGGATTTGCTCCCAAACTGCGCGAGATTCTCGCCATGAGAGCGAAATGGCCGGAGATCCAGGCCGCGGCGCGTGCGAAAGCGAAAGAGCTTTCCTGGGATGCCGTCTTCCGTCGCTTTGAAGAGCAGCTGAAACTCGCCGCCGCCTCGGTCAAGACAGAGACGCAAGAGCTTGCCGCCGCTTGAAAAATTTCCTTACCATTCCACCTGCCAGTCATTTAACGCTGAACCTTAACCGCCGCTGACGTCCGATTGATATGAATTCCGCGTAAGCGTTGCCTGCAACTCCATGAAAAAGCACATCCGTTACCGGACGGTCTTTATCTCTGACGTCCACCTCGGATTCACCGACTGCAAAATTGAGCAGGTGAATCACTTCCTCACACATACGCGTTGTGACAAGCTCGTCCTCAATGGCGACATCATCGATGGCTGGCATTTGAAAGGTCGCGGTAAGAAATGGAAGAAGCATCACACGAAATTCTTCCGCATCATTTTGAAGAAAGTGGAGAAGCACGGCACGGAGGTGATTTACCTCCGCGGCAATCACGACGACTTTCTCTGGAGCGTGCTTCCACTTCAGTTTGGGAACATCAAGCTCGCCAACGAGCACATCCACGAGCAGCCCGACAAGCGCTACATCTGCGTGCACGGCGACGGTTTTGACGGCGTGACCACAAATCACCCGTGGATCGCCAAAATCGGCAGCATGGGATACAGCGCGCTGCTGGTCTTCAATCGCTTTTACAACTGGTATCGCAAATTGCGGGGTCGCCCGTATTACTCGTTGAGCAAGAAGATCAAAGCTAAGGTGAAAGGCGCCGTCAGTTTCGTGGGTCGCTACGAAGAGCAGCTCCAGACGCTGGCGAAAGAGCACCAGTGCGACGGTATTATTTGCGGTCACATCCACACGCCTGCTGACAAGCAAGTCGGCGACATTCACTACATGAACAGCGGTGACTGGGTCGAGTCCATGACGGCGATCGTCGAAGGCTACGACCACAAGATGGAACTCATCAGTTATGACCAATTCTGCGATCGACTGGCGCTCGTGAGCGGAAAAAAGTCCAAGGGAAAGTCCAAATCGGCCGACGCGAATGATTCCGCTGAGCCGCTTCTCGATGACACAATCACTCCGTTGCCCGGTGTGAAGGCGTTCGTTGAAGAGGAAGAGGAGGAAATCCTGGAGGCGGTTTAGGTTGTTTGGTTAGGATCTTCTTTTGATCCTATTTCTTTGACGCGCGCTCCAGGTTGGCGAGCTTATCCTGTGGCGTTTTTCCGCGGTCGGCGAATTGCTTTTTGTTGATGCCGAAGAAGCGTTTGAGACCGGCGATGGGGGAATCGAGGAGTTGTTGGCGGGCTTTGGCGAGGGCTCGCCAGGCTTTGTTGTCCCCCTTGAGTGTTGTGCGCTCTTCTTTCAATGCCGCGACGGTTTCGGCGAGGCCGGTGCCGGGAGTGAGAGGTTCGCCGTCATTCCATGCGGAGATCGTGGCTCCATTGGGAAAGCGTTCGAGTTCGGAGAAAGCGTCGTCAGTCAATGAGTTGGCCAGTGATTCGCGTTCCGTTTCGCTGGCTCCGTAGGCGAGTTGGGCGAGAAGCGTTTGGAACAAGCCGGCGTGAAAGGCGGAGACGTTGTTCTGCAGGGCGGCGGTGTAGCGGTGGAAGTTCGCGCGCAATTCCGGCTCGGTAGTGAGTCGTGGGGCAAGTTCGGCGTAGAGGTCAAGGTGCTGGCGGAGCATCTCTCGCATGAGATTGGCAGGGGCCGTTGTGATCGTGTTCGTGGCGTGAACGCGGTAGTTCACGAGGGGCTCGTCGAGCAAGGTGAGCTTCCCCTCGAGCACGGCTTTGGCGAGGAAGTAGTAATCGTGGTTGTAGCGGTAGGGTTTGAAAGGGTTGGCTTTGAGAAACGCTGCGCTGGCGATGATGTTGCTTGTCGTTGCGGGGAAGTTTGCCAAGCCGAGCCAATCGCAATATTCGGCGTCGTTTTCGGGGCGCGTGACCGACCAGATGGCGCGGAACCACTTGGCGCGGGGAAGGGTGGGATCGATCGCCTTGTCATCGTCGTCGATGATGTTGAGCGCGGTGCAGATGACTTCTTTGCCGGGATTTGCCTCGAGGTGCGCAAGGCATTTTTCAAAGCGTTCGGGCAGGTAGTGATCGTCGGAATTGAGAATCGAGATCCATTCGCAATCGGTCGCGGCTTTTGCGATCGCGCGGTTGATCGTGTTGTGCGCACCCGCATTTTCCTGTGCCGTGAGTTCGACCTCGCCGCGGTCGACGTATTTGCCGATGACTTCCAGCGAGTTGTCCTTTGAGCCGTCGTCGATGATGACGATGCGGTCCGGTTTCCGCGTCTGCGCAAGGCACGAATCGATCGCCTTCTCGATGAAGTGCGCGTGGTTGTAGGACGGAATGACGACGGCGAGCCGGCTCATGGGGTCGAATCGGTGTGAGCCCTGACGACGCTGCGAATCCACTCTGCGGCAAGCTTTTTCCGCTCCGCCGATTCTTCAGCAGGTTCTTCGCGACGCGTTTTCCAGCGGATGGGGCCGAGCTTCTTTTTTTCGTGGGTGGGTTCACGCCGCAATGGCAGGTGTTCGGCCACTTCGCCGTCGAGCGACTCCGACAGTTTTTTGTCGGAGCAACTGACGAGGGAAAATTCCGGAAGAAGCGTCTCCAGCAAGCGGCGGGAGACTTCCGGCTCCTCTTCGATAGCGATGGAGACGGGAACGTCAGTGACACGCCGGACGATCCACAAGCAGAGCGCCTCGCTGGAACGGCGACCGTAGATGCCGCGGACGTTTGCTTTTCGCGCAAGCGCCGCGAGGTGCAGGGCACGGCGGGCTTCGCGGTAAAACCATTCGCCATCGACGTCGGAACCGAGTTCGTTTCGCCACAGATCAATCGACGCCGAAAGCGAAGGGCCGGTGGCATACCATTCGCCTTCGAGAACGACTCCATCGGGGAAAAATTCCATTCCATCGCTGACGGAATTCGCGAGAAGTTGGGCGGCGATTGGCCAAACGGAATCTTCGCGCACAGCCGCCGACCATTCACCGTCTTCGCCCTCGAAGTCGCTCGCGTAGTAGATGACTTCGCGCGGTGCGGCGGAAGGCGGCAAGGGAATCTCGACGGACTGAAAGAGCGTGTGGAGCTGTTCGCTGGTCAATTCGCGATGGAATTGCGCGATCAGCTTTTCGCGCCCGGCGGCGCCGAATTCGTTGCGTTTGGCAGGCTCGTTGAAGAAGTATTTGAGAGCTTCGGCCAGCGTTTCCATGTCGCCGGGTTGGACGAGGAGGCCGGTCACGCCTTGTTCGACCATTTCCGGAATGCCCACGAGCTGGCTCGAAACGACGGGAATGCCCGCCGCCATCGCTTCAAGGATGACGGTGGGGAGAATGTCGGAAGCGCCCTTGGAGTCGATGATTGAAGGCAGGCAGAAGACATCGGACTCGGCGAGCAGTGACTTCACTTCACCCTGGCTGAGGATGCCCGCGAAGTGGATGATGTCACCGGCACTGACGTCGGCGGCCATCGCTTCCAGTTGTTCCCGCCACGGACCATCGCCGACGATAGTGCAGTCGACGGGGACGCCGTCTTGTTTCAACTTCGCGCAGGCGGCGATGAGGTAGTGGAACCCCTTGAACTCAATGAGCCGCCCGACGGATACAACCTTGAGCCGGTCGCCGCCGAAGGAGAAGGCGTTGTCGAACTTCTCCGGGAGGATACCGTTGTAAACACGGTGAATTTTTGTCGCTGCGTTAGGACATTTGGCCTGGAGCAGTTCTTTGCTGTAATCGCTGACCGCCACGGTGAACTCGGCGGCCTCGCACATCTCGGCGAGAAGTTCGTCGCTGCCGAGGTCGAGCATGAAGTCTTGTGCGTGCGCGGTGAAGCTGAAGGTGAAGCCGAGTTGCTTCAGAAAGAGAGCGGTGTGGGTCGCGCGATTGGCGAAATGGACGTGGATGTGATCAACACCGCGTCGCTTTAGCAAGTCGGCCATGGCGAGGGCATTGCGGGCGCGGACGTCGGATTTGAAGTCGGGACCGTAGCGGTTCTCGTGGTCTTCGAGGAGGCGGAAAAAATCGGCGGTTTCCGGGGCATTGGCCGATTTCGCCGCCTTGAACCGCGCTTTTACCAAGGGTGCAGGTGGAAGATAAACCGCTTCCGCTTGAAGGTCGCCGACCTGTTCGTGTCGGAAGGAGGAAGGCGGCGCGTTGAGGGAGGCGATGGTGATCTTTTGGCCACGGGCTTCCAGCGCCAGCATCTCCGAGTCACAGAACGTCTGCGAAACGACTGGATAGCGGGAGAAGAGGTAGGCGATGTGCGTCGGACCGGGCACGGGATAATCTCGCGCAGAGACGCAGAGGCGCAGAGGTTTTTTTGGGTTTTGAGCCAGGAATTATTCCACCCAACTTCAAAGAGAGCCGGTGTCCTCCAAGCCTAGCCTTTGACAGCCTCGCGGGTTTGCGCGAGTTCCAACTCGTCCCATCTCTTGCGCTGGTCTGCGGTGGCGATCTTTCGGAGGTCGGCGCGCATGCGGAGCTGGACGGTGTCGAGTTGCGTCTTGATTGCGGTCACGCGTTCGGTGAGTTGTTTTTCCTCGGTGTCGTTGCCGGGTTTCGTGTTGATCACGGTGCGAAGGTCGGAGCAAAGGCTGCGGATCCGCGAGGAGTGGCGGCGCATGATGCGAACGACTTCTGTCCGTTGCTCTTTGTTAAAGCCAAGCTGCTCGCAAGTGCTTAGGCATTTGACGCCGAGGTCCAGGTTGACGTCGGATGTTTCGGATTTCAGATCCGCGAAGGCGGAACCGGTGGAGAAAAGAGCGAAAAGGATGAGAGCGCCGAATCGGCTAAGAGAGACAGACATTCAGGAAATTTTAAATAATAAGATACCCCACGCTCGATCATGCGAAAGGAGAAATCTGTGTCCGGAATCAAAATCTGATTCCGGCTCAGCGGATCGATTTCCCGAGCTGGTTGAGGAGGATGGAATTCGGCGCGGAATTTCCAAAGAGGTCGAAGCGATCAAACGTCCAGACGACTTTCTTCGACTTGGGTTCGATTTCGACGAGGAGCGGATTGTCCGGACCGGCGTGGCAATTGCCGATGACGTAGTTGCCATTTGGCAGCACTTCGAGGGTGGTGACCCACGCGAAGCGGATGCCCTCGAGGTCGTCCTGATGGAGTTGCCAGACGATTTCTTTTTCCGGTGTGACCTCGAGGACGCCGTGACCGTTGCCTGTGCCGATTAATGTGTTTCCGTTAGGAAGGCGCACGGCGCTGAAGCATTTGTTGCCGAAGGCGTCGAGGCCATGGCCTTTCGCGGGCTCCTTGCCGAACATGGGGACGGTGTATTCCCAAATCACTTTTCCGCCGGCGTCATACTCGCGAACGGTGCCGTCGCGTTCGTGGCTAACAAGGTAATGGCCGTTGTCGAGTTTACGCGCGAGGCGGGTGTCAGTGTGAGGATGGGGGTTGTCGACTTCGAGCTTGAACTCTTTTTCGATCTCGCCGTCGCGGTTGATTTCGATGATACGGGCGGGACCGCTTTCGGCGAGCATGATGTTGCCGTTTTCGAGGGGTTGGAGGGCGTGGACCTCAACCTTTTGGCCTTCGTTGCCGTTTTCTTTCGCAGCGTTGTAGCTCCAGACGACTTCCTTTGTTTCGCGATTGATCTCGACGATTTCCCGCATGGTTCGCTGGGTGAGAATATTGCCGTTTTCGAGGACGTGGATGTCGTGAATGCCTTTCCAGGGCATTTCCCACGAGACGTTGCCGTCGGTTTCGACGATGGCGAGTTTGCCGTTGCCTTGCATGAGGACGCGGTGAGCGGCGTGCCCGTGTGTGATGGAAAGGGCGAGGAAGAATGCGAGGAGTAGGGGCTTAATCATGGCTTGGATAGTCTCGCGCAAAGACGCAGAGGCGCAGAGGGATTTTTTAAGAGATGGAATCAATCCGATTGGAAACGGAAAGCGGCCAGTGATGGTGGCTCCTTCTCATTCAACCCTCGCTGTATACATACCCTATAATAAAAGCTCTGCGTCTCTGCGTCTTTGCGCGAGGCTTTTCTTATGACCGCCGATTGAAATTCGCGACGGCTCTCTGCGCCTCGCGGTCGGCGACTCGTTTTTTCAGGTCTTCGCGCCGGTCGGTTTGTGCCTTGCCCTTGCCGAGGCCGATTTCGATCTTCACGCGCCGGTTTTTCCAGTAGGCGCGGAGGGCAATGATAGTTTGCCCGCGGATTTCTGATTTGGAGAAAAGCCGCTCGATCTCCTTTTTGTGCATGAGGAGACGACGTGGTCGGCGGGGAAGGTGTTGTTCGTGGCTGGCCCGTTCGTAGGGCTGGATGTCGCAGCCGTGGAGAAAGAGTTGGCCATTCTCGACGCGACCGAAGGCGTCCTGAAGATTCATTTTCCCGTCGCGGATGGATTTAACCTCCGTGCCCTTGAGTTCGATTCCTGCCTCGAACTTCTCAAGAATGATGAAGTCGCGGAGCGCCTTCTTGTTTGAGACGATAGTGTCCGAGTCGGAGCCGGACTTGTTCTTTTTGCCCTTGGCCATTTTGCTTGGCGGAGGAAATGAAGAGAGCTGACCCGGTAAAGGTCAGCTCCGCTCTGAAAATCGGGTGGTGAAAATGAGATCGCGGTGAGCTACGCTTCCACTGGTTCTTCGTCTTCGATGACGATCTTGCCTTCGATGATCTCGGTGAGCGCGACATCGGCGGCGCCCATGCGGGGCATGACCGGAACGAGCGGGCTACGGCCCATGTTGAGTTGACGCACCCGCTTCGAAATGGCGTTGATGAGCAGGGGTGGGTCGGTGATGATTTGCGAGGCTTGTTCGACGAGATCGGCTCTCATATGGGTGGCTTTCCCGGATGGCCCGCCCGTCGACGCCGGTGTTGTGCCGGTTGGGAAGTCGATGATTTTGGAAGGGTCCACCAGATTATTGCGCTGTTAGGTAGTTTGGCCGGACGGATGGCGCGGCGATTCCCAAGAATGCGCCGAGCCGAGAAATCCCCCGGAAGAACCGTTGGCTATAGGCGTTATTCCCTGATTTGCAAGCGAAAATAACCGATCACGGGCAGGCGCGGAACTATCGGTGCGCAGGGAATTTTCTACCCACCTACCACCTCCTAAAGTCGTAAGATTCCCTAAAATCCACCGATTTATCCCCATGAAAGGACTGTATTTGACCGCTATCGCCGTCGTGGGAGGCGCGATTTTCCTCTACAATGCCGTTGCCGAGACGAAGGTAGCGAAGGAACCGAACCCGAAAATGAGTGCAGAAGAACTCGAAAAAATGGAGACCGCGACGCTGGGAGCGGGGTGTTTTTGGTGCATCGAAGCGGTGCTGGAACGGATCAAAGGCATCGGTGATGTCGAGTCGGGCTATACTGGCGGCCATGTGAAGAATCCGACCTACGAGCAGATAACCACAAAGACGACCGGCCATGCCGAGGTCGTTCGAGTGAAGTTCGATCCGGAGGTGATCACCTATGAAGAAGTGCTTGAAGTGTTTTGGGAAGCGCATGATCCGACGACGTTGAACCGTCAAGGCAACGACGTCGGTCCGCAGTATCGCTCCGCGATTTATTATCACTCCGAGGAACAAAAGAAAATCGCCGAGAAGTCAAAAGAGAAAGCGCAGAGTAAATTCGATGATCTCATCGTGACGGAGATCACGGAAGCTCCGGTGTTCTATTCCGCAGAAGGATACCACCAGGATTTTTTCACGAATAATCAAAGCCACGGTTATTGCCGCGCGATCATTTGGCCCAAGTTGAAGAAGCTTGGTTTGCTCAAGGAAGAGTAAGGAATGGCAGAGAGCGGCGATGTGCTGGACATCCCGGAAGGCGACTTTGAGGGATACATCTTTGATCATGACGGGACGCTTTCGCTCTCGATGCACGTGCATTTCGACGGGTGGATTCATGCTTACAAAAAGAACGGTGGGAACTTCGAGCTGACGCGCGAGTTGGCGCAGTCATTCGCTGGTGTCGGGATGCATGAGACCGTGGAGATCATGAATGAGCGATTCGGGTGCGCAATGGATCCGGTGAAGGTCGTTGACGATCAGGAGGCCTATTATTTGGCGAATCTGGACCGAGTCGTGCCGTATGCGCCGGTGGTGGAATTCGCCCGGCTCGTTGCGGAGAAGCACCCGGTATCAGTCGCCAGTGGAGGGACGCGGAAGACAGTTTCGATGACGATGGAGGCGGTGGGAGTCCGCGATTTGTTCGACGTCGTCGTCACGCAGGAAGATGTGACGCGAAGCAAGCCGGCTCCGGATTTGTTCCTTCTTGCGGCGGAGAAAATGGGAGTCGAGCCCTCAAAGTGCCTTGTTTTTGAGGACAGCCGGCTGGGGATTCAGGCGGCGGAGGCTGCGGGGATGGCGAGTGTTTTTGTCACGCCGGATGATCCGGAGTAAACCGCACTAACGAATTTCCACCGACGCTCCGGGGCGAATGAGCGTGGGAAGTCGAATGGCGTCCCAGTTTGCGAAACGGATGCAGCCTGCGCTGCGGGAGCGACCGATGGTATGCGGGAGGGCCGTGCCGTGGAGGCCAATGCCCTTTTTGTTCAAGCCTGCCCAGATAATGCCGACCGGACTGTTCGGGCCAGGTGGCAGTTGATAGTATTCTTCGCTCCGTTCGCCGGTTTCGAGCATGGACTTGTCCCAGCGAAATTCCGGAGTGGTGATCATGGTTTGCAGTTTCCACACACCACGATGGATGAATTTTTCTTGGCCTGGTGTGATGGGGAAGGTGGCGACAATGGCGTCTCCCTCCCAGATGGCGGCGAGTTTTTGTCCGGTGTCGACGATGACCAAACGATTGCTCAGCTTTTCTTCTTTGGGGAAGGATTGGTTTTTTCGCACGCTTTCGATTTGAAAGGGCGTGACGTTCGGGACCTGGACTGCCGTGCCGGGGGAGATGGTCGACCACTGAATGCCAGGATTGATGTCCTGAAGAAAACGTTCATCAGTGTGGTAGCGTTCAGCCACAAATTCGAGAGCGCTGCGGTAGCTCAAGTAACTGACTTCCGCTTGCTCTGCGGGTTCATACGGAACTTGTCCAATGTGTTCGAAGTCCGAATGCCGAATCGCGTAAGTCGTATACGGCTTCTCGATGACTTTCTTGGATTGACGAACGGCACGGCTCCAATCGTCATGGGCGAGTCCATGACGGAAGTTGTAGTGGGCGAGAGCGGCACGGGTGAATTGTCCGAGTTTCCCGTCGATCTTGCCCGGGCCGAACAAGTTCTCGTCCAAATAAATCTGCACGAGCGTGATCGTGTCCCGTTCAGACGCATCCGGCTCGGGCATGGGACGGTTGCGTTTGAGGAATCCTTGAGCGTTTCCTAACGAAATCACCAAGCAAAACGTGAGCATGGCCAATCCCCATGAGATCGGCGGCTTTCGTAGCGTGCGCGGTCGGTGATGAGTCTGCATGAGTGAGCCGAGAAAACTTCGGATATATAAATTAAAGCGAAAACAGAGGGGACTCAATCGTTTCGTTTAAAAAAATGCCGCTAAATAGACTCATCTTATCGGGAAATGTCTTCGGAAGCCAGTTCCGACCGGGGGTGAAATTGGCATTATTTAAGTTTTGCGAAATAATGGGAATTTCCTATTTTACCCACGCGGGTGGCATATGGCTCCCGCATTTTGCATGGAAGCGTCCCAACATTCATCCTGCCCGGAATGCGGTCGACCGGTTTTGCGGGATCCCGCGAATCCAGAGATGGCGCGAGATTGTCATTTTTGCCGGCCTGAACATGCGGCGTTGCAGGACCCGGAAGCGGAAGCGGCATACGGCTACCTCCCTGCCGAGGGACAACCGCTCCCGAAGGCGGAGTTTGTGAACGTCGAGTCGCACGTCCGCGGCGGCGAACCCTATCGCGTGGAAGGCGCGTGGGTGAAGTTCGGCTGTCCGCATTGCAAGACGATGTTGCGGTTGCGGGTTCGTGACACGGAAGATTGCCTCGTCGATTGCCCGAGTTGTGGCTTGGAGATTATTCCGCCTGATCTTGAGGAGGGAACCCAAGCCGAGCTTTCGCGGGCGAGCGCAGCGAAGATCGAGGAAGAGTATGCGAAGAGTTTTCGCCCGGGAGCTGGTTCGACTGAGGAAGTTGATTTTGAAGAGGAAGACGAGGACGAGGACGATGAGGGGTTTGAAGAATGGGACGACGAGGACTTGGATATCGATCTTGAGGGCTTTGAGTCAGCTGCTGAGGATGACGAAGACGAGGAGGATGAAAAGGAAATCAAGCGGGCGGTCAAGGCGTTGCGGGATGGCCAGGTGAGTTCGGCTTTCAAGGAGTTCGATACGACAGAGTTGATGGAACCCATAACGTGGGAGGATGATGAAGCGCTCAATCCGGATGCGAAACCGGTATCGTCGGTTTTTCCGGTGGCCATGATCGGAGGGGCAGTGGTTGGTTTGTTAGCGATTATTGGATGGTTTTTCGGAGCCTTCTCCGGGACAGAGCGCGCGGACAGAAAACTGGCTGCGAAGCAAGAGTCCGCGGTGGCGGAGCAAACGCGATTCCTCGGAGAAGTGGGTGCGATTGTCGAACGAGACAGCTGGCGGGACATGCTGACCGATGTGCGGCATCCGGATCGGGTGGAAAGTCTGATGGCGGAATACTACCAGCGGATGCCTCACGAGCCGGTGAACCTCGTTAGCGTCGCAGAACCGAAACAAGTGAAAATAGGTTCGACGGAGCTTTGGCAGGCTGTCGCGAAGGATGAGGATGGTCAGTCGCGATTTGTCGCGTTGGAGAAACGTCCCGACGGCTGGCGGCTTGATTGGGAGGCGTTCGTGGATCTCGCGCGGCAGGACTGGATGACTTTCAACACCGAGCGACCGGTCACACCAACGATGCTCCGCGTCATCATGTGCCGATGCGCGCTTTTGGATAGTCATCTCGCGGAAATCGATTTTCCCAGCGAGAACGCGCTTGGGGTGCGCATTTGGCAACGGAATCGCGAGGAGAGTCTTGTCGCCGTGGTTGACAGAAAGTCCTTCCTCGGTTGGCAGATCGAGGAGAACCTGCTTTGGGATGCGGGAGCGCTCTTCATTGTCGAGGCGTCTTTCCCGATGAAATCGGAGGCGCGTGATCTGGTGCAATTGGACCGACTGATCCAACGCCGATGGATCTATGGCGTCGACGACTCCGGCTTGAAGGTCGACGGGGGCACATCGACGGCAGCGCGGATCAGGTAGGGGGGCAGGGAAGAAGGATCAGATAACAAGTATCAAGGATTGCGGAAGGTGGATCGTGACCTCCGGGCGCGATGGATTTGGTTGGGCGCGAAGCGCGGAAGACTTTTGTGTGGCGCGCTTCAGTGCATGGAGCGCGAACCGAAATGAATATTGCTCGCTTCGCTCGGCGAGGAAGGCATCGCGCCCGGAGGTCGCGATCCACCTTTGAGCTTCAAAACTCTTCAGGTTGAGGTGAATTTCTGTCCGGCTTCGATGTTGTTCCCGGTCATGAAGGAGGCGACGTCCATGCGTTTTTTGCCTTCCATTTGGAGGGATTGGATGCAAAGCAAGCCATCGCCAGTTGAGACAAGAATTCCTGAATTGTCGGCGGAAAGAATGGTTCCCGAATCCGGACATGCGTCGCTGTCGGCGACTTCACATGGTGGGTAAATTTTGAGCTTCCGCGACTTTCCTTCCGGGAAAGGAATCGTCGTCCACGTTCCGGGCCACGGGTCGTAGGCGCGCACTAGACGTTCGATTTCAACGGCGGATTTTGACCAGTCGATTCTCCCGTCCTCGCGAGTGAGCTTCGTGCAATGGGTCGCTTGCGAGTTATCTTGAGGTGCGCGCGGGGCGCTTTCGTTGGAGATCAGGTCGAGCGCTTCGAACAGCGCTGCAGGTGCATCTTCGGCCAGCCTGTCGTGAAGGCTTCCGCCCGTTTCCTGGTCGGCGAGTTTCAATTCGCGCGTGAGCAGAATGTCGCCGGTGTCCAGTCCTTCATCCATGAACATGATTGTGACTCCGGATTGGGCGTCGCCTTCGCGGATGGCGGCCTGAATCGGCGAAGCGCCGCGATGACGGGGGAGGAGAGAGGCGTGGACGTTCAAGCAGGCGAGGCGTGGAGCTTCGAGTGCGCGTTTGCGAAGGATTTGGCCGTAAGCGATGACGACGAAGACGTCAGACTCGAAGTTTTCGAGTAACGTTAGGGTATCTTCGTCGCGGAGCTTTTCCGGTTGATGGACGGGAATGCCTGCGGCTTCCGCCATCTTTTTCACGGCCGGGGGCGTCAGAGTCTGATGGCGGCCTACCGGTTTGTCAGGCTGTGTGAAAACGGCGAGGATTTCGTGCTCCGGAGATGCGATGAGTTTTTCCAGAAAAGGAAGTCCAATATCGCCGGTTCCAAGAAAGACGATTTTCAAGAGAGGCTACTCCTTCGGAATTCCATCGCTAAGCGATGGACGCGTTGGCCGCCCATTCTTCGAGGTGGACGATGGCGTCGAGAACATCGTAGAGGACCTTTGCCGGCGGTTGCGAGGCGTCGATGTCGGTTACGCGGCCATCGTAGTGTTGGAGAATCGGCTTCGATTCTGACTCATAGGTGACGATGCGTTCCTTGATGACTTCCTCGTTGGCGTCATCGAGCCGGTTGTCCTTCAAGGCGCGTTTGCGGAGTCGTCTGGCGAGTTCGTCGCGGTTGGGGCAGGAAAGGTGAAAGACTTGGACGACATCAATGTAGGGATCGATGAGTTTGGCTTGCTCGAGGTTTCGAGGGATGCCATCGAGAACGAGGAAGTCGATGTCGGGCTTGAAATCGTGGCTGTCTTCCTTGCTTGTGATTTGCGCGTGCCAGAGCTTCACCGTGACTTCGTCGGGGACCAGTTTTCCGGCGGCGGAGTATTTGACGAACTCCTGACCGATGGCCGTGCGGGTGTCGAGAGCGCGGAAGACATCACCGCAGGCGCAGTGGTAGAAACGCGGAACCATCCCGAGAGCTTTTCCCTGTGTGCCCTTGCCCGAGCCGGGCGCACCGAAGACGAGAAACGTCTTGTAGCGTTCGTCCGGGGATTTGTCCGAGGAAGTGTCGTGCATCGACCATTGATATAGCCGGAACCCCCGCAGTCTCAACCGGAAGCTGGGCGAAGCCTACCCACTCCTGCCCCTATCCAATAGGGGACATTGATGAAATAAATGAGGAGGAGAGCCATGTTTTGCTCGAAGGTGAGCTTCATGATGTGAATGGCGCCGAAGTGGAGGATGATCAGGAGCACCCCGACGATGAGTGCTCGCAGGCGACCATAGAGGGCGATCGGAGCAATGAGTTCAGCGATCAATCCCGGACCGAAGAGAATAATCGCCACCCACGGATGTTCCGTGACGAGGTTTTTCAATCCCAGCGCCCAATCCGGCGAGTCGCGCTCGAGTTTGTGATAGTAATCCTGGTTCCACGTCTTCTCGAGATCGACACCGATCTTGCGAATCTGCCAAAGCCACGCGCCGTCGGAGCGAACGAGTTTTGTGATCGCGGTAGTGAGATAAATCGCGGCGATCGCCGATTGCGTGACGAAGATCTCCATGGCCCGTGCGTTCCACGTCGGAGCAAACGAGTGGGGCTTTCCCATCCAGTTTCGGATTTGATGGTATAGATGCCACGCCGCCTGCACGAGCAGGACCATGGTGAGTGCCTGATAGACGTGGCTGATTGATCCTTGGGAATTCTTCAATGTCCCGACGGCGAGACTCAACGTGAGCATGTAGGGCAGGGCGAGCCAGCGAAGGATGCCGAAGACGTAGCAGGCGAGAACGGGAATGAGAATCCACATCAACCACTTCATGACCTCCGGGTTGCCCGCCCACGTGAAGTCGATTCCGAGCCAAAGCGCCAGTCCGTTCGGCTCCGGCTGTGCGGAGAACTTCGCCTGAATAGGCAAGTTGAAGTAAAGCAAGACCGCTAATCCAAGTCGCATGCACCACGCCTCATAGCGGGCGTAGCCGGGATTTTTTGGCTGAAGACGTTGAAGGAAATTGAACACAATCGTTATGAAAAAGCTCACGAATCCGCGTGATCGCGCAAGTGGCAACTGTGCGATGCGAGGCCCGATTTCTTTAATCTCATGATTGAGGTCATAGGGAACAAAGACGGAACGGCGGGTTAGATCGATTTATCAAATGTGACTCAAACTTTGGAGTTTAGACCTCCATCTCTGTTTGCGAACTGGTGAATGTGCCCTCGCATCCCGTCGTCAGTATAGTCGTAAACACCCGGTTCACAGCTCCATTCCCCCCCAAATTGATCATCTAGCCATGAAAACCCTCCTAACCCTTATTGTAACCTTACTCGTTGGCCAAGCACACGGCCAAACGCTCCTCTTTGAGGATACCTTTGACCGGCCAGACAGCGCCGACATCGACGCCACTACTGCTGGGATGTCGGGTAGCCTCGCTCCGCTAGTCTACGTGGAGGTGACAGACGTCCTCACCGCGACTGACACCTTCAGCAACATCGGGGGCAACCAGCTCGCGCTTGCGGACGGTCCGAATGCTTCTGGTCTCCACCTTGATCACAACTTCATTGACGCTGAAATCCTCACCGAGGGCGGTTTCAGGGTGAGCATGGATATCGAGAACACGGGCACAGCCGACCAGGTCAATCAGCGTTTTGTCGGTTTTGGTGTTGGTATGTCCGCGGCGGATTTGACGACCTACGGCTTTGACTTTGGTGCTTCTGCGGCAAATCCTGGCATCCGCGGACACCAGAATACGTCAACTGTTGATTCCGGGGTGGCTGACTGGAACGTGTCTCTGATCCGGACCGGCTCGGACCCTGACGATGCGGTCTTCGTCTCCGTTTACGAGAATGGCGTGGAAGTCCAACGGTTTGAGACCGACGACGATAGCGCGGGCATGACCGCGGGAACGCTGTCGGTGGACTTTGCCGTGACGAGTTTTGCCGCTGGCGCGACAGTGACCCCCACTATCACATTGAATGGTTTGTCGGTAGGGGGCGCGACTGATCTTTCCTTCACATGGGATTCCACGGACTCGAATTACATTGGCTTGGCCGCGAGGCAGAATGGTACTGGATGGAATTTGGATAATCTCATGATCACCGCGGCGAGTCCCGGGCCTCCAGTTCCTTTTGCGGGGTTGACGGCTACACCCAGTGCGATTTCTGAGTTCGTAACGGCAGCGGTGGACCTTGACTGGACGGCGGTTAATCCTCCCGCCGGAGCTACCTATGAGATCAAGGATGGAGACGGGTTGGTCATCGACTCGGGTGACGCCACTGTGGGTTCTGGAACATTCTCAACATCCGTCGATGGCACCTTGGGTGATGAGACTTTCACCATTGAGATTTCCAATACGGTTCCGTCCATCGTGGCCACCGCCCAGACGACGGTCACTACCTTTCCCGCTGCTGTGAATCTGGTTGCGATCCCTGAAACGGTTTCCACGTTGTCAACCGATGAGCCGGTGGATCTGGAGTGGACGGTGGTGGACTTCCCGCCTGGCGCCACCTTTGAAATAAAAGATGGAGACGGGACAATTATCGATTCCGGAGACGCGACAGTGGGATTCGGTTTCTTCCCCGCCACGGTGGATGGGACGCAAGGAGACGAGACGTTTACCATTGATATCTTCGACACGGTCCCGGCAGTGGTGGCTTCGGCCGACGTAACGGTGGTTGCTACGGACCCGAGTTTCTCCATGGGTCAGTCGGCATTGCGATTTGATGAGACGAGCACCTCGGAGTTCCTGACTTTGACTTTGTTGGATGTCATGAACTTTCCATTCGATGCCACTTACGAAATTACCGACAATAATAATGGCGCGGTGATTTACGACAGCCCTACATCTGATTCCCTGTTCGACCCCCTTGATATCGACATCACTTATGACCCCAGCATGGGTTCCACGGAATTCACGGTTGTCCTAAAGGACGGTGAGGGTGGCGTGATCGATACGACGACTTTCTTCATCGAGGCCGTTGCGCCTGCTCCGGCGACGTTGACGAATCTGTTTTCGGACACCTACGACAGGCAGTTCGACTCCCCGGACGCGTTGGACATCGATTCAACCGTCGTGGGAATGAGCGGGCTTGCGCTCGCGCCTTTCATTGCCAACAGCATCTACAACGAGGCCTTCGAGGGCAGTACCACCGCCGATTCCATACAGATCAATATCTCCAATGCGCTGCAAGCGGCCACTGGGGCTGGCATGTCTGCTTGGGGAATCAATCACAACTTCGTTGATACCGAGATCGCCACCGATGGAGCCTTTAGTGTGGCCTTGAAAGTGAATTCAATTCTCACAGGAACCGCCGATTCTGGTGGCCGGTATGTTGGATTCGGCATCGGGCTGACACCCGAGGAAATCAATGCCTTCACGGATGAGAATGGTGTCAACGGTAGCGGGCCTCGAGGTGCTATTGAAGAGGCGGGCTCGAGAGGTTCAGCAGATTTTTATGTCTCGGTGTCCCTGGATGACAGTGTGCAAATATTTGCCGACGGAATTCTTGTCACCGAGATTCCGGTCGATGGTGACGGCGAGATTTCGCTCGATGGAGTGGATTTGCGAACGGATTTCGCGTTCGCCGACGCGACGACTTTTGCGGAGCGATCCTTTGTCTATTACAGGACTTACTGCAATAACCTCCTTGTCGCGTCCGGCTATTTTCAGCTGACTAACTCCGGGGCGAATTATGTGGGCTTCTCTGCTCGAGCGGGAACTTCCACCGAGTTGGATGACCTCGTTATTGCTACGGTTTCTTCTTCAGATATGCCGTATCCCGGCGATCCCGTCGTGATCGGGGACGAGGCCCTCCTGAATATTTCGAATCTGGTCGTGGATGGTGTTACCGGAGATGTGACCGGATTTGATTTGGGCCTCTCGAACGGGGAAGAAGGGCTTCTTTATGCGATCCCGTTTTCGTCTGATCTACTCGGGTTGGATATTGGCGTGTCGGGAGCTGGCATTGGGGTATTCATTCCCAGTGGTGTTCCTACAGGGACTCCCGGTGCCGATGGAATGCTGAGTTTCCCTGGTATCGCGGCGCCTGCCGCCTTCGTTGAAAGAGGGTTTGCCATCGGACATCCCGTGCATTGGCCCGAGAACCCTTCGCCGTGACCATTCGTGGGTAGTAGTTGCTTTAAAAGTCCCTCGTTAATTAAACCCCGTGAAACGATCCATTGGTCTCTTGCTGGCCTGCTTCGCCTCTTCCGCGATGGCGCAGACCACGCTTTTTGAAGACAACTTCAACCGGTCGAACTCGAGAAATCTCGATGCCTCGCTGACGGGGATCACGGATGGCACGGGGTCGAGCCTGTCCGCCGATGGCGTTTATAACAATGGGTTCCTCGATCCTAACAACGCCGATCCTACCAATGGGGCTCCGGATACGGACCCTGGCAATGGTGGTGGAGCTCAGATCCTCTCGAACGAGCTTGAGTTGGCCGATATCAACGGCACCTCCAACGCCTACATCAATCACAACGTCATCAATGCGGAGATTCTTGCCGCTGGCGAGTTCACGGTCTCTGTCGATGTCGTCGGCTTCAATCAATCGACGAATGGTCAGGGTGGAGCTTTCGCCATCGGTATGACAACGGCTGAAGCTGCGGGAACGACCGACGCCATGAACGGTGCTTCAAAGATGACCGACGGCTTTGGCGCCAACAGCAATCCGGCCGTTGGTGACTTCTGGCTGGTTCTAAGGGGCAATTCTACCCTGAAGTGGGGTAGCAAAGGCAATGACAACGGGACCACCGAAGTCAGTGTCGCGGCGAAAACAGGCACGATTTCCGCCACTTTCACACTCGCTGATTTCAGTGATGGATCGACGGTGAGTTACGAGGTCTTCTACAATGGCTCTTCGCAAGGAACGGGAACCTTTACGTGGACGGACTCTGCTCAGAACTACATCGGACTAGACGCGCGCGATAATCAGGGTGTGATGTTTGATAACTTGAGCATCACGGTGCCGGATTCCGGGGCAGCAGCGGCTCTTACTTCGACGCCGACCAACGTTTCTTCGATCGATTCCGCCGCGTCAGTCACGCTCGACTGGTTGGTCACCGACGCGCCCTCCGGGGCAACGTATGAAATCCTCGACGGCGACAACTTGACGGTGGACAGCGGCTCGGCTGCGGCTGGCTCGGGTTCGGTGAACACGACCGTCGATGGGACCGCCGGAGCGGAGACCTTCATATTGAACTTACTTAGTGGAAAGTCGGTCATCGCCAGCGATACAGCGACAGTTGAAGTGGTCGCGCCCACAGCCACGCTGGACGCCAACCCGGTTTCCGTGCCGGCCTCGCCGGGTCAGTCCGTCACCTTGGATTGGACGGCGGAAAACATCAATAGCGTGGTCACCTACCGTATCACCGCCGACAAGCCGGTGACTTATCCGAATGCCAACAACACGGGATCGGCGACGAGTGGAAACGGAAGCGTGGAGGTGACCGTGGACGGGACACTCGGGGAAGTGAGTTTTCTCCTCGAGATTCTCAACGGTATCGATGTGGTGGCGACCGCCAACGCCACTGTCACGGGCCAGCGCCCGAACGTGATTGTGATTATGACCGACGACATGGGCTGGTCTGACTTCGGTTGTTATGGATCCGAGATCCAGACACCGACCATTGATGCTCTCGCCGCCAATGGCCTCAAGTATCGTAATTTCTACAACACCGCCCGTTGTTCCACGACGCGCTGTGCTCTTCTCTCTGGTCTTTATACCCAGCAAGTGGCCTCCAACCCTGGCGCGTCCCTCCCCAACCTTCTTGAAACGAACAACGTTACCATCGCCGAGCTGCTTTCAACGACCGGATACCGTCGTTACATGGTTGGCAAATGGCACCTCGGTACCTCCGCGGACCGCTCTCCCATAGGCCGTGGGTTCCAGCACATCTTTGGGCAAACCTCAGGCGGCAGCGCTCCGCATAATCAGGTTTCAGGCGGCAACCACGGTTCTTTCTGGAATACCAACAATTTCGGTTACTACTCCGAGAACAACGAAATCGCAGAGATCGACTACGCCACCGAATACCCAGGCGTCCAATTTCACCAGACGACGTTCATTGGCGAGTATGCGCTCCGCTTTCTCGACCACCACATCGCCGAGGACGACGGTGCTCCGTTCTTTCTCTACATGCCTTTCAACGCGGTCCACTGGGATATCAACGCGCCGAATGTCATGGCCGACCGCTACACCGACGTCGCCGATCTTTCCCCGGACGGCCTCACAGCGAACGGTGGTCTCGACGGCGGCGACTACTATCAATATGAAGTCGGCTGGGATCAGGTGCGGACGGACCGCTACGCAAAACAGCTCGCCGTCGGTGCCCGGGACAACACTTTCACCCTCGCGCCGCTTTCTCCTTCGATCAATTCCACGGGAACATCCGGAAACAATGTCATCACTCCGCCATGGATCTCGGTCGACGGGGGCGATGACCGCCGTGATGACCTCGCCCGCCGCATGGCCCTATATGCTGCTATGCTGGAGCAGGTCGATGACAACATCAAGAAGGTCGTCGACAAGCTGACGGTCGAAGGACTCCTCGATAATACCATCATTTTCGTCCTTGCGGACAATGGCGGAAACTACGAAGGCGGGCTCTACGGAAAAACGAGCGGGACGTCGAATGCTGCCCCCGTCACCGGCACGACCGCTCTCCGCAATCTCGGCCAGCCAGGGAACCCCGACCTCCACATTGGCGGCGGTTGGGCGAATGCCAACAACACTCCATTCCGCCTCTACAAACATTTTTCCCACGAGGGAGGCATCCGCACACCCTGCATCGTCCATTACCCGAATGGGATCACTTCGCCGGGTCGCTGGATCGATGACCGCGGCCACCTCATTGATATCATGGCGACGATCGTCGATGTCACGAACACGCCGTATCCGTCCACCTTTACCGACCTCGACGAGAACAACACGGGCAACAATTCCGTTCGCAACCTGCTCCCCCTCGAAGGCGAGTCCCTCGTCCCCCACTTTGATCCCACGACCGTGGCCAACTTCCCCAATCGGCCTCTTGGATTTGAGCACGAAGTCAATCGCGCGTGGATCAAGAACGACATCAAGCTCGTGACCAAGAATTTTGAATACATCGACGGGTCGTCTCCCGCCGATGAACTTGAACTTTACGACCTCACGACCGATCCCACCGAACTCAACAACCTCGCGACGACGAACACCGCGCTTCTCAGCGAATACATCGACGAGTGGAATGCGTGGGCGAGCCGGGTGGGTGTTCCCAGTGGTCGGCTTCTCGACGGGATAAGCCCGACGGTCACTCTGAACGCCAGCCTCTCCAATATCCCGGCAAACGCGGTCACGCCGGTTAGTCTGGATTGGAATGCCAGTTTTATTCCTGCTGGAGCGACTTATGAAATTACCGCAAGCCCCGCGAACGCTGTGAGTTTCCCTTCTGGCGGTGCCACCGGAAATGTGGCCGAGGGAGCGGACTCGGGAACGGTTTCGATCAATGTTGACGGTGGCTTTGGCGACGTGGACCTGACGGTCGAGATTTTCGATTCGGGCTCCAGTCTGCTCACATCCGACACGGCGTCAGTGGTGGTGTTGGCGCCGGATGTCGATCCAGCGGCGCTGCCCAACGACTTGTTCGTCGATACCTTCAATCGACCGGACAATGGAAATCACGACACGGTTCTGACCGGCATGTTTGGTTCCGTCGTTTCTTCCCTGTCTGCGGATGCAGCCTACATCGATTCCTTTGAAGGCGGTTCCACGGAGATCTCCGGGAACAAACTTGGCATGGCCGTCGGAAGCGGCATGACGGAAACCTCTATTCTCCATAACTTCATCGACCCGGAAATCCTCACCGATCGGGGGTTTTCGGTGCAGGTCCGGGTCGATGAAATTGACAGCACGGCTGGCAACGACGAGCCGAACCGCTTCGGCGGATTCGGGGTAGGACTCACCCTTGCAGAGGCGCAGTCTTCGGCGGACGTCGGATCGACAAGTGCTCCGTTCTCGTTCCGCGGGCGGACGAACAATGCGAACGGAACCGCTGACTTCTTTATCGATTTAGCTCTCGATGGAAACATCCGCTGCTGGAGCAACGGCACGGTTCTCGACACAATTTCCGTCGGCAAGACGTCCGGCAATCTTCTTGTCTGCTTTGAATGCACCTCCTTCGCCTCTGGCTCAACGGTGACCGTGACCGCTTTTCATGACGGCGAGCTTGTGGATTTGGACTCCGGGACGGCTGCGACGACGAGGACCTTTACGTGGGATAACTCGGATTCGAATTACATCGGCCTTTCGTCCCGAGCGTCGAATTCCGTGACCTTGGAGAACCTCGCCATCCGCACTCTCCCGCTTTCTTCATCCTTGGCCAACAACTACGCGACCGCTGCGGGCCTTTCGGGCGCAGATTCGGCGCTTGATGAAGATCCTGATGGAGACGGTGACGACAACTTCAAGGAGTGGCTCAAAAATGGCGCCCCGAATGCTCCTGACGTCTCCACCCGCCTTCTCTCCATGGCTCCGTCCGCGAACGGGGAGTTTCGGTTTAACTACACGACCTTAGTCGATGCGCAGAAAGCCGGGCTCACCTACGCCGAGCGCTCTGGCCCTCGGCGTTTTTCCGCCCTTCACCGGAGAGCTCGCCCACGACCAAGATCTCCTGACCCTCGCCGCCCGGGCCGACCGGGCGCTCTTTGTGGTTGATGAGGACCTCAAGGGCGATGAAGTCGGCCTCATCAAGGCCCTCACCGAGGCGCGCAGCCGGGTGGTGCTTGCGCTTAATCGGGCCGATCGTTTGTCAACGGATGAGCGGGCTGAGACCGAAGCCTCGCTAAAGCGCAAAGTATCGGCCCTCGGCAAGCCCATTCCGGTCATCTCCGCAACGCCGGATCCCTTGCCCGTGCGCGTTTTGA
>JBCCWV010000020.1:0-40316 GCA_039192745.1 Verrucomicrobiota bacterium
AAATATACAGAGCCGCCATCGACTCCATTCTCGTTGTCGTCATTTCTAGCTGCAATCAATGCATAATCACCCGACAGACTCAGCGGAACTCCAAACTGATCGCCAAGCGTTGCATTAGATGCATTTAATTTTTCGGATTCCGTAACAGTGCCTCCTGCGGCATCCAATTTGCTATAGTAGTGAGCCGAACCACTACTCGGTCCATCATCGTCATCCCAAAATGCACCGACAAGGCCGTTCTGCCCTGAAACACTCACTGATTCACCGAAAAGGTCGCCAAAAGCGCCATCTGAAGCGACTAGTTCTTGGGCACAGGCCAACTTCGGGACGAGAAAGACTAATCCACTTACAAATAACTGGCTCAAGAAGAACTTGAAAGTGGATTTTTGTTTCATAGTCCAGAGATAAACGGCAGTGAGGATGCCAACAGCTTGGCGGCTTGCCAAGAAAAAATTCTTCTAAAAAGCGTACGCCACCCAATCAGACGCGCAGGATAAGAAGCTAGGAAATATCTTCGATTGGCGATTACTGCTCTAAACCACTTATCTTGCCCGCCTCTTCAATTCGAACAACCTCAGAATACCGTTCAATCCCCGCCGCCTTCCCCGTCGCGATATCCACATCGATCACTGCGCCACACAACCTAACATCTCCACCAGCCACCGGCATCCGCTGCGGGGTGCTTAGCCTCGCACGGTCGATGATCGGTCCCGGTTCGCGGCCGAGGATGGAGACGACGGGGCCGCACATGCCGCCGTCGCAGAGGAAGGCGGTGCCGTTTTCGAAGATTTGCTCATCGGCGGTTTGCACGTGGGTGTGCGTGCCGACCATCGCCGAGATTTGACCGTCCATGAGGCGGCCCATCGTAATCTTTTCGCTCGTCGTCTCGCCGTGGAAGTCGAGGAAGATGACTTGCGGCGGGTTGTCCGACGCCTTGAGCCGCGCGACTTCGGCTTCGACGGCGAGGAAGGGGTTTTCCAAGGGCGGATTCATGAAGGTCCGGCCCTGCGCATTGAGGACGGCGACCCGCGCCTTCGTTGCATCGAGGACGACGCTCCCCTGGCCCGGTGTATCGGGCGGGTAGTTCATCGGTCGGAGGAGCCGTGGCTCGGTTTCGAAGAACGGGATGATTTCCTTTTGATCCCAGATGTGGTCGCCGGTCGTGATGACGGCCGCACCGGCGCGGAGAAGGGCGATGGCGATCTTCGGCGTGATGCCGCGACCGCCGGCGGTGTTCTCGCCGTTGACGATGATGAAGTCGATGTGCCGCTCGGTCCGGATACGTTCTAGGTTGTCGATGACGGCCGTGCGCCCCGGCTCGCCGACGATGTCGCCGAGGAAGAGGAGGCGGATGATTTCTGGAGGGGGCGCTTCGATGATGCGTGAAGGGAACGGCGGCGGGCGACGGCGTCAAGTAGCCATCCCGCTCCGGCGGAAGCTTGGATCCCGCGGGGCCGCAGAGCAGGCCCGTGGCTTCGAGGATTATGCGGGTCGGATTTCGGCGGCCGGAGTGGCTTTGGCGCGCGGGGATTTCTTCTCCTTTTTAACACGAATGAGCACGAATTTTCACGAATGAACACAGATGGAAACCGTCTGCGGGTGTCCCTTCTGATATCGGTTTCGAAACAGTTTTTACTCCAGACGAAGCAGTCTTCCTGCAGCCCCATTCGTGCAGATTCGTGTCCATCTGTGTGAATTCGTGTTCTGAAAAACTCTCAAAAGCGAATAAACGCGGGCGGGAAGCGGATTGAAAATTCCTTCCAAACTTGAAACATTTTCGCGCACTTTCCCGTATCTCGCGGTTTGGTAAGTCAGAATTTCTCGCGTGGCCGCTACTCAAAACCAGACTCTCGCCATCCTCCTCGCCGTCATCTTTGGCGCAGCGATCATCGGCGCTTTCCTCCTTATTGACGACCAGGAGCATCGTCGTGAATTCATCGAGGAACAGCGCGAGTCCATGGTGCCGCCAAAGCTGGCTGCCGAGCAATTCACCTTACGCCCGCGTTTCGGCACGCTCGGGGCGACGCCCGATTGGTCGCGTATCGAAGCCTTCCACAAAACGATCACTCGCGAGCAGTTCGAGCGCGAGTTGATCGATGTTTACAGCGAAGGGGATGCATGGAAATCCGTCATCAAGTTCGACGACACCACCGCCCGCATCGAGACGACCGATGGTGCGTTCAAACTTCGCTTCGCCGAAGGTGAGCCCTCGAAAAAGGCTCCGCGTTACTGGCGGAAAGCATCGGAGTTGCCACCGGCGTCCGATCTCAAAAACAAGCCCCTCGAAGATCTGCGCGTCGCGATCGACCCCGGACACATCGGTGGTGATTGGGCGCGGATGGAAGAGCGTTGGTATCAAATCGGCGACGGCGTCGAAGTGATGGAAGGCGAGCTGGTTTTGCAAACAGCCGCCCAGCTCCTCTTCGCGCTCAAGGAAGGCGGGGCGGAAGTGATGCTGGTCCGTTCAGAGCTTGAACCCGTCACGACGCACCGGCCTATTGATTTCGAGGAACTCGCCGCCGCAAACCTCCGCTCCCGGGGCCAGATTCCTGCCAAAGAAGAAGTCGATGAAGCCACGCAGAAACGGATCACGCGCGAAGCCGAACGTCTCTTTTACCGCGCCGCCGAGATCCGTCAGCGGGCCACCGTGCTCAACGAAGTTTTGAAACCCGACATTGTCGTCTGCCTGCATTTCAACGCCGAGGCCTGGGGCGACCCTAACAAACCCGCCTTCGTCCCGCGTAATCACCTGCACTTCCTCATCAATGGCACCTACAGTACCGGCGAGTTGCGACTCCACGACCAGCGCTACGAAATGCTCCAGCGCCTTCTCCAGGGCATTCATGAGGAAGAACTCGCCGTCAACCTTCGTGTCGCCGACGCCCTCGCCAAAGAAACCGGCCTTCCTCCCTACAAATACCGCACTCCCAACGCGAAGTTAGTCAGTGACAACGAATACATCTACGCGCGCAACCTCCTCGCCAACCGCCTCTATCAATGTCCCGTCATTTTCTGCGAGCCATACGTCATGAACAATCGCGAGGTCTATGATCGCATCGCTCTCGGTGATTACGAAGGCCGCCGCACGATCAATGGCAAAGAGCGACTGAGTATCTTCAAGGAATATGCTCTCGGCGTGTATCGCGGGTTGGCGAAGTATTACCGGGAAAATAGATAGCCAACTTTGGCCGTCTTTGTATGATCGGTGTATCCCACCTTTAACCCGAGGGATTACACACCATGAGACTGCTCCTATTATGCATCGCATTTGCTGCCACCAGCTCCTTGCATGCGCGGGGCGTCAAAATCACCGGTTTTTCCGGTGCCATCGAAATTACATTCGATTCGGCCCAACTGGTTCCCGACACTGACCCGACGAACTTCGTCGACTTCACCGGACCCGCGACTATCACGGTTAAGTCCCCGATTGTTCTCATACATCCAATTAATCCGAACAAGACCCTTACTCCCGATTCAGCAGCTGGAACCATTGAACTTCTGCTGGGCGAGTACTTTGAGTTTGGGTTTTCAAGTTTGAATGGCGGTAGTTTCGGAGGAAGTGGCATTTCCGGCAGCGCCGGACAATTCGACTCCTCTCCATCAGACGTCACTCTTGATGACCTTTGCTCTTCTAGCTTCGTCGATACCAGCTCTTTCTTTTTTCTCGATATCTTTGGCGTTCCTCAGTCTGATTACTTTGCACTATCCAGCGTGACCGTTCAGGGCGGTGTTGAGATAGACGACTCTCCGGGATCGTTCGGCGATTGGTTGACGGCCAACGGGCTTACCGGAAATGATGCTCTTCCGACTGCGGTCTTGAACTACGAGGGCATTCCCAATGCCATCGCCTATAGCCTTGGGATCGATCCCGTCAATGGGATCTCCGGAGGAGTTTCCCCGCTTCCTGATTTTCGCAATGGGAATCCCGAAAATCTGGTCGTCATTCTTCCGAACCCTCCGCCTTCCGATGCTACATATGTAATTGAGGAAAAGTCAGACTTAAGTGAGGAATCGTGGACGGAGATTGCGAGGCGGGTCGGCTCAGGATCTTGGACCGGCTCGGCCGTCGTCACGGAAGGAAGAACGGACGCGGAATCGACCGAGTTTCTCATCTCCAGCTTGACCAGAATGCGCGGAGATCCTCGCGGCGTGATGAGATTAAAAGTTATTCTTCCGAACTGAATTTCAGCTGCCATCCAAGATGGCACCTAGCCAACGTGCGGTTATTTTATTCGAAGCCTCACGGGAGTGAGGAGTCGGGAGATATTAGGTGCCATAGACTACGAGCCCGAAGTGTGGAGCGAACACGCGAAAGCTCACTGTCCAAATTTGGACGGGGCGGCGGACGATGTTTTCGAAACTCTAGAGAAGTTGGGCTCCGGGCGTGAGGATGCTATTCATTTCGTCGCGAATCGCCTGTCTAATGGGAACGCTTCCGCGCGGATCCGTCGATTGGATTCGCCTTTCGTAACGTCGCTGCGACGCGGTCAGCCAAACGTGAATTGCTTTCCTCCGCATGGCTTTTCATACGGAGGGCAATAAAACTCTTTTCAGTGGGAGCCCTGATTCTCCAGAAATCCAGAGACAAAAGGCCTGGCTGATTTCTGGATTCAGGAGACAACTCGCCGCCGCCGAAGCGCTGCAAATCCCGCAAGTGCGAACAACCCAGCGACACTTGGCTCTGGAATGGGCTGCACGTCCAAATCAAACCCGTAGGCAGTCGGCCCATTGGTTTCTTGATACCAAAAAGTGTAGTCACCTGGACCTAATGGAATGCTAAACGGTGTCGTGAAAAAGGCACCTGCTGCGAGATCATCCAGCACGTCATCGCCTTCTTGAATCCCGGGTTGGAAACCAACAAGAAGCCATCCGAGAAGAGTGCTGGAATCGACAACGGAAGTGATCTGGTTGCCAATCTCGAGTCCGAAAAACGACTGAAGGTTTCCCCCGGTGGGTTGATAGGTTTCGAGAATGACTTGAGTGAGTTCGAAACCCGTGGGGACCGTCACCGTGAAGAAGTCACGGTCCAGTGGACTCGAGGTCGTCGTGCCGAGAATATCATTACTTCCTGGCAGAAGCACGATTGGCGTCGGCGAAAGGTTATCCGACGAGAGATCGCCGGAAGCCCCTTCGTCGTAGACAACGACTGCATGGACAAGGCTGGCCGTCGCAAAGAGAACGAGAAGCGGGAGGGACGCTTTCATAATGTCCTAGTAGCGACAAGGTAGCGTCCTGTCGACCGAGAATGAACGCTATCGCATTCCGCCGACATGGTTTCGCAAGGTGGGGCTCATCCTCTGCTCCGAGTGGTGAATTTGTAGAAGTATCCTGAAAAACCTGCCGACTGCCGAAAGCGGGAAACG
Organism: Verrucomicrobiota bacterium; assembly: GCA_039192745.1. GTDB lineage: Bacteria > Verrucomicrobiota > Verrucomicrobiia > Verrucomicrobiales > DEV007 > JBCCWV01. Next base: position 5,364 of record JBCCWV010000020.1, read on the forward strand.
TATCCATCCCTGAAAGAAAACGTTCATGTCGAAAACCAATCCGCAATTGATCCACGCTCTCCGTTCCGCTGCCGATAGCCTCTCCGACGGGGCACGGTATGAATGGGGACATTTGGCGCGCTGTAATTGTGGTCACCTTATTCAGAGTCTCACCGGGATGGGCAGCCGGGAAATTTCATGCGCGGTGGACTACGAGCTCGAAGAATGGAGCGAACACGCGAAAGCCTACTGTCCACAGTCGGGCCGGGCGGTTGATGATGTTTTTGAAACGCTCGAAAAAGTCGGGTTCGGACGCGAAGATGTCATTCATCTCGAGAATCTGTCAGACCGCCGAGTGCTGAAATGGATGGGAGAAGGCGTGCACCTGCAGCGGAACTCGCGCAAAGATGTCATCCGCTACATGCGGGCAATGGCCGCTATGTTGGCCGAAGAAGCAGGAGTGAAAGAGGAAAAAAGTGTTTCGCCCCGCGTTGTTCCCGCGCTTCTCGCCGGCGTCGGTGCCGGTTAGACTTAGCCTCTCTGGAAGCGCAGCATCATTTCGCCGAATTGGCGAAGCCATTCGCTGCAAAAGTCTCCCAGTCCCAAGCGCGGTTCGGCGATGACTAACAATACCGCCAAGACAAGGACGTTGATCAAAACTATAAACACCAGCGAAAAGAACGTTCCGTTGAGTTGAAGGTCTGGCTGGTTTTTCCCGATCATCCACGCAGTAAAAGTCAGATGAAACGCCCAGGTTAGGCCTACAGCGGCATAGAGAACCCACGACCAACTGAACCCCGCACTTCCCCAGAACCAGGCGCCTTTGTGGTAGGCTGAAACGTCGGTAAATATCCCGGCGACGCCGTAGATCAGCAGCGCAAAGACACTATAGATCGGGACAAAATACGGCGAAAGCGCGATCCAGATATTGTTGCGGTCGGTGACAACATGGCCGCCATCCCGGGTCACGGAAAACTCCTCGATTCGACCCCCGGAAAGGACGGCAAAAAGCGCGTGTGTGAATTCATGGCCGAAAACGTAGATGCGCGTCGGTCGAGGAAGCATGTAAAACGCCATCATCCACACGAGAAACCCGATCCCGAAAAACCAAATCGGCGCCGACCCAAGAAAACCCGCCTCACTCGTCACTCGGTGGAACGAGATGATGAACGTGCGCAGCGTCACGTAGCAAATCGGAAGGAGGAATAGCCCGACGATCGCGTAGATCCACGTGATCGGAATAGAGATCGCGCCATCCGTCTCTTCCTCCGCCGTCGCGACCGCGCGGTGTTTGGTATTCTTGTTCTTTTTCTTCGAGGAAGACTTCGGCACAACTGGCGGACCCTAGCACAACTTTCGGGATCTCACACAGAGGCACAAAGGGCACGAGTCTTTTAAAAGAAATGGTCCAGTCAACCCCAGCACGAAGAGAAGAAATATAAATCCCCTCTGTGCTCTCCGTGTCTCTGTGCGAGACCCTTCTTACTGCGCGCGGCCGAGATACTTCCCGGTTGTGGGATCGACGCGGATTCTCTCACCCTGCTCGACGAAGAGAGGCACCTGCACGGTAACTCCGGTCTCGAGTTTGGCGGGCTTCGTGGGGTTGTTCGCAGTGTCGCCTTTGATGCCTTCGGAGGATTCGGTGATTACCAATTCCACTGATGGCGGGAGTTCAAGACTGGCTGGATTGCCATCGACGAAAAGAACATCGACAGCCATGTTTTCCGTCAGCCACTCCTTCGCGTCGCCGACGAAGTCGATGGAGAGATCGGTTTGGTCGTAGGTGTTAGGGTCGATGAAAGAATACATCGAGCCGTCGTTGTAACTGTATTCCAACTTCTGGCGTTCCGTGGGGACGACTTCGACCTTGTCGCTGGAAGCGAAGCGGATGGATTTTGTCTTTCCGGTATCGAGCGAACGGATGTGCGCCATGATAAGAGCGTTGCCCTTGCCGGGTGTGCGGTGATCGAGGTCCTGCACGATGCCGAGTTCGTTTTGCACGCGGATGCAGTTGCCCCGCTTGAGATTGGTTGCGACGACGGATGCCATAGGGCGCAAAGAGTAGTCGGAATCACAAAATCCGCAACCGACTGAGGTCCTGCGTGTCAACGAGCCCGACCGGGCAACCCTCGCCATCGATGACGACGACGTCATCGATCCGTTTCTTGCCGACGATCTGGAGGATTTCCGCGGCAAGCTGGCTCTCCCCGACGGTGGCCGGATCCGCGGTCATGAAGGCAGAAACTGGTTGGGCGCCAACGGCATTGTCCTTCTGGAAAGCGCGCACAAAGTCGCCGTGGGTGAAGACTCCGGCGAGCTTGCCATCGGCACCGGCGATGACCGCAGCGCCACACTTCGCCGCCGTCATTTTCTCCAAGGCGGCGCTCACTGTCTCATCGAGTTGGGCCAGGGCGAACTGTTCTTCCCGCCGCATGATGTCGGAGACTTTGGTCAGGAGAACGCGGCCGAGTGAGCCGCCCGGATGCAAGTTTGCGAAGTCCTCTTCATTGAATCCACGCGACTCTAACAAAACCATCGCCAGCGCATCCCCAAGCACCAGCATGACTGTCGTGCTGGACGTCGGCGCAAGGTTCATTGGACACGCTTCGCGTTCAACGCTGGCGTCGAGAACGATGTCGGCGTTGCGCGCGAGGGTGGAGTCCGGCTCACCGGTGATGGCCACGACTTTCACATCCTTTCGCCGAACGTGAGGCAGCAAGTTCAAAAGCTCAGATGTTTCGCCGCTGTAGCTCAAGGCGAGAACGACATCACCGTCCTGCACGATCCCGAGGTCGCCGTGAAGGGCGTTTTGTGAATTCAAAACGACGGAGGTGGCACCGGTGCTGTTGAAGGTAGCGGCGATCTTGTGGCCGATGTTGTAGCTTTTGCCGACGCCGACCACGACGACCTTGCCTCCAGCCTCCTGCGCCGCTTTGATCGCCTCGACGGCAGCGGAAAAGGCGTCGCCGACACGGGCGATAAGGCGTTGCAACTCGTTGATTTCGAGCTCAATGACGCGGCGGGCGGAGTCGGCGATATTCACAGGTTCAGGGATTCGAGGATCGACGGCAGGAGTTCGGGATCGCCATCGAGGGCGTCAAAATACGACGCATATCGCGGCTGCCAACCGATAGACCTCAGCTTTGCATTCGAGACTCGTTTGTCACTCCAACCACGCGGGCGTTCGAAATCCGGCGCTTTCACGGGAGGCAATGGCTTCTCAAATCGCTGGCAAAACTCGTCGAAGATTTCCCGTTGCTGCATGGGACGGCTGTCAGCGACGTTGAAGACGCCTGAACAAGATTTATCTAACATGGCGACAATTCCCGAGGCCGCGTCTTCGCGGTGGATTTGATTGACCCATCGCCCTTTCGCGCCCTCCTGTTCTCCGTCGATGGCGGAGGCCCCCTCAAGAAATCGCTTCAAAAGGAACGACCGGCCCGGCCCGTAGATTCCAGCCAACCGCGCAACTGCCCCACCGGCCTCAATGGCGATCTTCTCCGCCTCCAGCAAAATGCGACTCGTGGCGGTATCCGGTTCGGTCGCGGATTCTTCCGTCACTTCGCTCCCGTCCTTTTGACCGTAAACGCTGCTGCTGCTCACGAAGATCAATCGCACTTCGGGAAACGCCTCCAGCAAGTTACGGCACCCATCGACATACACGGCTTGGTACTTGGCTTTGCGATCACCGCCCCGTCCCGAACTGGCGCAATGCACAACTGCATCCATGGCCCCGACACGCCCGGCGAGCGCCTCAATGGACTTGGAGTCCGAAAGATCGGCGGCCTCGACCGCGAAGCCATTTTGCCCGGCCAATTTGCGCGCCGAGTCGGCGGATCGCACGACGCCGATGACCTCATCCCCGCGTTCGTGCAGGATTTGGCAGACGATTTCGCCCACGAATCCGCATCCGGCGACGAGGCACCTCACGAGAGTTTTGTCCGCCTTATTCGGACTTCGGCGCTTCGGCCGCAGGCTTCACTTCCACCGGCGGGGTGGTTGCGGTGATCGTTTCGCCGGTTTTCAAATCGATACCCACCGGCGGTGTCGTTGCCGTCACGGGCTTTTCGATGTCGACGAGTTCCAGTTCGAAAACCAACACGGAATTCGGCTGGATAACGTTCCCTCGCTGGCGTGCGCCGTAAGCGAGGTCGGACGGAATGTGGAGCTTCCACTTTGAGCCTACGGGCATGAGTTGCAACGCTTCGGTCCATCCGGCGATGACGCCGCCGACTGGGAACGTGCGGGGCAACCCGCGGGAATCGTCGAAAACTTCTCCGTCGATCAACTGACCTTTGTAAATCGCTTTCACCTTGTCCTTCAGCGTTGGCTTCTCGCCGTCGCCTTCGGTGATGACTTCATACTGCAAGCCGCTTGCCGTCGTGACGACACCCTCGCGCTTGCCGTTTTCTTCGAGATACTCTTTCCCTTTCTCGATGTTCACGGCTGCCATCTCTTCCTGCTTCTTCAGCTGTTCAGCCTGCATTTCCGCATTCAAGGCGGTCAACACCTGCTGGACTTCATCCTGTTTCATCTTCGGCTCCGCGCCACTGAGGACGTCGTTGATGCCTTCGAGGACCTTCTCGATGTTGATGTCTTCGAAATTGGATTTGAAGTTGTTCCCGATATTGAGCCCGATGGCGTAAGCGGCCTTGTCACGGTCGACGGGTGCGGGTTCGGCGGCTTCACCTTCTTGGGCGAATGAAATGGTGATGATGGAAAGGAACGCGAGAAGCGTAGCGACGGTTTTTTTCATGATTTTTCGTGGAAGGGTGGCTTCCGGGGGTGGGCATCCTAAGCGTTTTTGCCCAGAAAGCGACGGCGGAATCCCTCTGTTGCCCGGCATTGCTTGAAAATGCAAAAAATTTGCGTTTAATTTTTCCCATGAAAACCATCCGGGGCCTTTTCGCCCTTATTTTCGCCGGATTCCTCACCGTTTCCTGCGACTCTCCGAATGACCAAGCGGAGGTTCCTAGCGACTCGAAAGCGGGCAAGCCGATCCTCTTCGCCAGCCTCTCGCCCGTCGGCGGCGTGCTGGAAAAACTCACCGGCGATCTCGCGGACGTGCAGGTTCTCGTCGGCGAAGGCCAGGACCCTCACGAGTTCACACCGACGACTGGACAACTCGCATCACTGGGAAGCGCGAAGGCCATCTTTCTTTCGGGGATGCCCTTTGAGATTCCGTTAGGGGAGCGGTTGAAGGAATCGGGAGCGGACATACAGGTCATCGATCTTTCCGGCGGCGAAGGCCATGACAGTCATGGCGAAGAAGATGGCGAACACGTCGGATGCTTGCATTCCCACCTCTGGCTTTCTCCGCTCGACCTCACCACGATGGTCGAGACAGCCAAAGAACAGCTTCTCAAAATGTTCCCCGACAACGAGGAAAAACTCCTCGCCAATATCGACGCTTACCTTTCCGAGTTGGAAACGCTGCACGAGGAAATTGGCAGCAAGATGAAGCCGCTTGAGGGCAAGGCTTTCTACACCTATCACGCCGCGTTTGATGCCTTTGCTTGTGCCTATGATCTCGACGAGCGCCCAGTGGAAGTTGAAGGCAAGACGCCCACTCCCGCCGAGCTGGCCAAGTTCCTCAAGGACGCCCGCGAGACCGGCGCCAACGCTCTCATTATCCAGCCTCAGTTTGATACGAAGAGCGCGGAAGATGTCGCGAAGGAGCTCGAATTGAAGACCGTCTCCATCGATCCCATGGAGAGAGACCCGATCGACAACATCCGCAAGATTGCGGAGGCGATTAAGTTCTCCGTCGGCAGCTGAGGCGGAAACGTTTCCGTGCGAAAATCGGTGCGGCAACCGCGTCATCGCCGTTGAGCGGCTTCGATTTCATCTCTCGAATTTGTTGGGGATTTCGGGGATTCGTCGTTCGGAATTCCGCGCATGCGGTCTATGGTTTTCGATGGCCGACGCCATCATTGAATTCGACAACGTGACGTTCTCCTACAACGGGGGCCGTCCCGTTATTGATGACGCTTCGTTTTCGATCACGGAGCGTGACGAGATCGCCATCATCGGGCCGAACGCCGGTGGGAAGACGACGTTGGTCAAACTCATCCTCGGCCTCCTCGCCCCGCAGCAGGGAGCGGTGCGCGTCTTCGGAAAAAATCCTGCCGAGGCTCGTCGCCGCATTGGTTATGTCGCGCAGCACCTGCAGTTTGATTCCAAGTTCCCGCTGCTCGCGCGCGACGTGGTTCTCATGGGTCGCTTGAAACAGTGGGACTTTGGTCTGACGTCGGCCAAAGATCGCAAGGCGGCGGATGAGGCGCTGGATCAGGTCAGCCTCGCTGACTGCGCGAAACGCCCGTTCGCCGAATTATCCGGCGGTCAACGGCAACGCATTCTTATCGCCCGCGCCCTCGTGAGTCATCCCGAAATGCTGCTCCTCGACGAGCCGATGGCCAATGTCGATCACACCGTGGAAGCCGAATTCCGCGAACTGCTCACCACGCTCGCCAAGGAGATGCTCGTCCTCGTCGTTTCGCACGACATCGGGTTTGTTCACCAGGAAATCCGCCACGTCCTTTGCGTAAACCGCCAAGTGCACCTCCACCCCACCACGGCCCTCGACGGCGAAGTGCTCGCCGACCTTTTTGGAAAGAACATGCGGGTTGTCCGGCACGAACATGACTGCCCCGAAGGTGAACACGTGCATCACGGCTGACACCGGATCCGAAGAATGACCACGCTCGAGATCCTCAACTCCCCCTTCGTTCGCAATGCACTCATCGCGTCGCTCATTGCGTGCCCGCTTTTGGGTGTCGCGGGGACTTACGTCGTCATGAAGCGCATCAGTTACATTGCGGGTGCAGTGGCGCACAGTGCGTTGGGGGGGATCGGTGCGTGTTTGTATGCGCGTGAAGTGCTTGGTTGGTCTTGGGCTGATCCAATGATCGGGGCGATGATGGTCGCGGTCGTGTCCGCGCTTGTTATTGGCTTGGTCACACTTGGCGGCGGCGAGCGTGAAGACACGGTGATTGGTGCGATTTGGGCCGTTGGAATGGCGGCGGGGATTTTGTTCATCAAGGAAATCCCCGGACAAGTGCAACTTAACAGCTGGCTTTTCGGCAACCTCAGCGTCGTCACTCCGCGCGATGTCGGGCTGATCGCTTCGGCCACCACCCTGACTGGGTTGATCTGCTTTCTCTTCCACCGGCAGTTCGCGGCGGTTTGTTTTGATGACGAGTTCGTCCGTGTGCGGGGTGTGAGCGTGACGTTTTTCTATCTGCTTTTGCTTTGTCTCGTCGCGGTGACGGTTGTGCTCCTCGTCCGCGTTGTCGGGGTAATTCTCGTGATTGCGCTGCTCACTTTGCCGGCGGCGGCGGCGGCGGCGTGGGCGCGGTCATTGCCCCTGGTGATGGGTGCGGCGACCGTTATTTGTGTGGTAGCGGTCGTTGGAGGATTCCTCATCTCGGTGCAGGCCAACCTGGTAACCGGTCCGGTCATCATTCTCCTCGTGGCGGTCCTCTACCTTGCGGCGGTGGGTTTGCGGAAATGGAAGCCCGCAGCCCGCGGGGAAAGGGGGTAAGCCACGCCGGACAAAGGGCAGATTTCTCCTTTGCCAAGACGGCGATTTCCCGTTCTAATCTCTGAACTTACCACTCATCAACCCACCAGCCCATTCCATCGCTCCATGCCCGCTCAGCTTGTTTCTCCCGATGAAGATATCCGCCTGAAGGACTTTGACCCCGGCAGTAGCGGGAAATACGAAGACAAGCAGGATGCGATCAAGGATCTCGAAGACTTGCGAGAGGATATCCGGCATTTGTGCGCGCTGCTCCGCGCAGAGGAGAAACACAAGGTGCTCATTGTTTTGCAAGGTCTCGATGCTGCGGGCAAGGATGGAACCGTGCGACATGTTTTTTATGGGGTGACGCACTTCGGGATTCGCGTCGTGCCATTCGAAAAGCCAACGAAGGTGGAACTCGCGCACGACTACCTTTGGCGCATTCACAAGGAGATGCCGCGTTCAGGCGAGCTTGTAGTTTTCAATCGCAGCCACTACGAAGACGTGCTCGCCGTTCGTGTGCGGGATTTGAAACCAAAGTCCGTTTGGCGCAAGCGTTTCGACCACATCAACGAGTTCGAACACATGCTCGCTGACGAGGGCACGACCATCCTCAAGTTTTTCCTCCACATCAGCAAGGACGAGCAGAAGGAACGACTTCAAGCCCGTCTCGACGAGCCACACAAGCACTGGAAATACAACCCCGCCGACCTCGACGACCGCGCGCATTGGGACGACTACATGGAAGCCTTCGAAGACGTCCTGAACAAGACCAGTCACAAACACGCCCCGTGGTACATCGTCCCCTCAGACCGAAAATGGTATCGCAATCTTTGCATTGCCGAGACGCTCATTGAGCGACTCAAGAAGCTGAAGATGGAGTGGCCGAAACTCGACTTCGATCCGAAGTCGGTGAAAATCGACTGAGGCGGCAGGCGAGGTTCGGGGGCCAAAACTCGGTGAATCCGCTCTAGCCCGTCACTGCTTTCCCCTTGATCGCCACGAGGCGCGTGTTCGTGCGTAAATAGAGGTTTCCGTTCGCGATCGCAGGTGTGGAACGGCAAACGTCTTTCAACGCAGTCATTCCCAGCACCTTGAATTCCTTGCTCGCCGCCACGGCATGCACGTTGCCACCATCGTCGATGCTGAAAATGGTTTTCCCATCCGAAACAGGCGAACCAAAGCACGTCCCCCGCGTCGGAACTCGCTCGCGGTAGTGCTCTTCACCCGTCATCGGATCGACACAAGTCAGGATTCCCTTGTCGTCCCAGAGAAAGAGAAGATCACCCACAAGGAGCGGAGAAGGAATGTGCGGGACCGATCTTTCGATGCGCCAGATCTCTTCAAGCTTGCCTTTCTCATCCACTCTAACAGCCACACAATGTTTGGGATTCGCGGTGAATCCGCAGGTGCCAACGACAATATCCCCAAAAGCAATCGGCGAAGAAATGGCGCGCTCGTTCGTCGTCAAATCAAACGGCGACAATTCATCGACGACGTCGCCATTCGCGGGATCGACGACAGTGAAGCCGTGCTGCCAGTTCGTGAAGACGAGAAATGTTTTCCCGCCGACTGAAACCTCGCACGGCGTGGAGTAACTCAACCGCTCCCCGTTGCGATCAATTTCCCACTCCGTCTTTCCCGTCGCTTTGTTCAGAGCGATTAGCGAGCCATTGGCTTTATCCTGGTCGTTGTTAATGACGACGAGTTCCTCATATACCGCCGGCGACGCGCCGAACCCATGCCCTCCCACAACTGGACCGAGACCTCTTGACCAGACCCTCTCCCCATCGTGCGTGTAGGCCGCAATGGTCAATTCCTCCTTGGTTCCCCAGGAAAAATAGACCTGCTCGTCGTCCACGGCGGCGGTTGATGAAGCGGGTGAGTTAAAGCGATGACCCTTGAACTTCCCCGTCTGAACTTTGTCCTGCCAAAGGATTTCCCCCGACTGTGCATCCAGACAAACGGGCATCCGCTCGAAGGTTTCTTCGTCCGCGCAAAGAAGAAACACACGCTTCCCATGCACGACCGGAGATCCGTTTCCGGTGCCCGGCAATTCGACATCAAAGAGAATATCCTTGTCCGTCCACTCGACCGGAATTTCCGCATTCTCGTTGACTCCACTTCCGTTGATGCCGCGAAAGCGTGGCCACTCACTAGCATGAACAAGAGATAAGTTGGTCAGTATCAACAATCCGACTAAAAGGGGGCGTTTCATCCTGACTAGACTACCAACTCCCCGCGACCCTCACAATTCCTCTCTTTCAAAAGTAACTTTTCTTGCAGTGAAGCGTAGATATCTTTCAATGCGCTACGACCATATGAAGGCTTCTTCCCTCCGATGCCCTCTGCCGATTTGGGCTGCCAGTGTACTCACGTTTGTTCCTGCTCTGATCGAGGCACAAACACCGAACTACTCCATCGGCCCACAATACAATGGCTTTTGGGAAAAGATCAGCAACGCCGGCGAACTGGCTGCCGCGGACTTCTTTAATGGCGGAAGCAGTGGCAATCCTCGCGCCGAGCTTGAATTCAAATACGGCGACGACTTGAGCGGGTTCGGTCGCGAAGGCTACGACGTCAGCGGCATGCTCTCACCCCAAACCTGGCCGCAGGTCTGGGGCGTCGCCTTTTCTGCCAACCGGAAGTTCCTGATCCAGCACAACAATTTCGACAACCGGATCGACGGGCAATACGAGACCGGCGGCAGCGTCTTTGACGAAGCGACGCAGACCTTCACCCGGCTGGATGCGGGCTCCCGCTCATCCTGGTTCTTCGACCGCAGTGAAAGCGGTTACGCGGTCGGTCACCGCGATAAAACCGGACTGGGACACGTAGCCGCGCAGTCGATCCCCGACCCTCCCTTTATCACGACCGTTCCATGGATCACTTCCGTTCCGATCATCGTCAGCCCGAGCGGCGCCGTGACTGAAGTTCCGCACCCCAATGGTGATCCTTACGGATTCGTGCAACAGCAATCGTCGCCCTTTGACATCACTCGCGACAACCAAGCCACCCTCACCGGCGTCAATGAAGCGGGCGTGGCTTGCGGCACAGGATGGGAACTCGGAACCCAGGGTGGCTTCGGCTACAGCCCGGAGCCCCTTTCCTTCATTTACAACGGCAGTACCTCGACGCTGATCCCAGGGCCGTTCGGCTTCGGTTCCATCGAAGGCGCAGCAGACATCAATGATCACGGCGAAGTCGTTGGTGTGACGGGTAACTTTAATCTGGATTTCTGGATCTACCTCCCCCAAGCCAAGTATGGGCTTCCGGCGGGTACTTCTTATATCCACAATTCACCTTCATCCGACCATAGTTGGGGTAGCCAACTCGACTGGCGCGGCGAGTTCCTCCAGCGCGACGTCAAGATCAACAACAAGGGACAGGTCATCTTTCCCGTTTGGTTTCCCAATGGCGATGTGCTTTCCCGTCAATTCTGGGACGCGGGAACCCTGCGCAACGTTTCAACCATCAACCCCGATTCCTCCCTCGAAATCACCAGCATCATCGACATCAACGAAGCCGGGCAGCTTCTCGTCGGCGTCGATGGCTTTCAGAACCGCATCCTCAGCCCGAGTCCGCTCAGTCTCACTCTCGACCCTGATGACGATATTCTGAAGATTGGCGAAACCTACGTCGCGACCGTTCAACTTGATCATTTTGGCAACGAACCTGCCACGTATGAATTCGCCAACGGACCGTTGGATCTCGACCCGGATTTCTTCAACATTTACATCCCCGAGTACGACGGCACGGCCATCCCCGACGACATTCTCTTGCCTCCGACGGGGCCGATCGAGCTGTCCTCCGAAAACCCGAAGTGGGTTTTTTCAATTCCCGTGATTCCTAAAAAGAAAGGTGCGACGACGATCAGTACGGAGGGAACTGTGACCGATAACTCTGGGAGCACCACACCGCTAACTGCGGAACTCAACGTCGTGATCGATCCGCTTGATGTGGAGATCACAGTTATCGAAGAAAGATACCGTCTAAATCAGGTTGATGAAGAGGATTGGGGGGATCGCGCCAAAGCCGTGCAGGCCATGCGACGGGCGGACATTGCGAACGACACCGCCCAGGCATTTTTCACGGAAGGTCCAGATGGACCAAAACCGTTCGCAAACTTGATCGAGATCGAGGTTGTCCTCACGAATAAGACGAACGATACCATCGACAGACTCAGCATTCCGGGCGCTGACAGCATTCTCTCGCTGATCAAGAGCACCGATACAAGCAGCCCGGGCGTGCCACTTTTCCCGCTTCGATTTTACGCACCTGACGGGCGGGAAGACGACCTGACGAAATCCGGAGACGATATCACGGTCCCGGAGCAGACGCTCCTGCAGGACCAGTCCATCACTTACGCTTGGGTCTTTGAAGCCTATGACGCCAACGTCGATCCGATGATCGACAATTCGGCGAATCTTGTTTTCGAGCCCTTCGTGCTCGGTCGGCTCGTGGGCAACGGGAACAGGCCGGATCTTGATGTTCGGGTTTTTGAAGAGCAGCTCATTGATGTGATCGATCAGCCGCTTCTGGAATGGGGCATCCAACAACGGGATAACCGGACTAACTTTCTTTCCGGACAAGTGGTCGCCGTTGATGGCTTCATCGAGAACGTTTCCGCCAAAGTCGTCTCCGAATCCGGACAAGTCACCTTTGACCCAGCCCTCGGCCGCGACCTCGTCGTCATGGTCTATCCGTTTCCCGAGGGAAATCTCGGCGGCGGTTTTGTGCAGGACTCCGCCATCGGACGGACGCGGAAGGCGAAATACTATGAACTCTTCGATCTTCCAGCCCTCGGCGACGCCCGACGCATGGACATCACGGGGGTGATGGCGAGTTTGCCCATGACCGAGGAAACAACCGGGGAAGTTCAGTATGGCGTGCGGCTTTGGATCAAGGGCAACCCCGGGGAGCCGCTGATCAACGCCGACAGTCAAGCCGTCGTCGCCGATGGATGGGAAAGCGATTTCAGTGTCACCTTTGCGCCCAACCGACCGCTACTGAGTCATGCGGAAATTCGTCGGGCTGAATGTGAGGCGCTTGGAATGGGCCCCTTCCTTTGCGGCGTCGATGAGGGATTCTTCACCTTCGAGGAAGGTATCTTCGGACTGACACAATTTCTCGGACAAGGTTTCCGCGAAATGGGCAACGCGGGCGCCGGTATTTTCGCGTGGGAGATGCAAGTTGCCGCAGACTTTTGGAATGCCATCCAAGGTGATGAAGCGGCGTTGAATGCACTCTACCAAGAGGCCTACGTACAATACCTGACTTACGCCGAACTCGGCATCATGGCCGGGCAGGCGATCGGGCAAGCGCCGCTCGTCTTCGAAGCCTTCGCCATTCAAATGGGCGACAGCATGTCGAGTTTCTTCGAGGCCGCTGGTGAAGGAGATCTCGACGAACTGCAACGGCAAGCCGGAGTTTTCCTCGGATCCAATCCCGACCTCTTCCTTGAACCTCTGGTTATCGGTCTGGGTTACCAGAAAATGGCGCGCGCCCTCCAAGGTGAAGTCACGGAAAACACCCTTCGCACTGCACGAAATTTTGAACGTCAGGCGCAAAAGCAATCCCTCCCGGACAGACTCCGTCAGGCAAAGGCCAACGGCACCCCTTTGGAGAAGGCCTTCCTTCCCGGCGACGAAATCACTCTGGAAATGCTCCGCGACATTTACGGAGTGACGAAAGACCAACTCGACTACTTGCAAAAAGTCGCTCGCGACAACAACTGCGTGGTCACCTTCCGCGCTAGAAACCCGATTTCGATCCAGTACTTGGAGAACGGAAGTGCATGGCCCAAACCACAAGCGCTCAAGCAGAAGGGCGTCAATCGTATTGACATTAATTATCTCGGCTATTCCCGCGAGGCCAACGGCACCCTGCAAATCGTGAAACCCCCGCAAGGCATCGTCGGAAAAACTGGAGACGCCCTCGACGAGGCCATCGAAAGCTACATGCAGCAGATGCGATCCCGTCGGCCCGAACTCGACGACGACGTCCTTTACAATGAAGTGGGAAACAGGCTCAAGCTCCGTGCCGAAGAATGGAACGACTACGTCGACAAGCTCGCGCTGGAGGGAGACGGCGGCGTCCGCAAGATGCAGGTCAACTTTGATGCGCGTGGCCAATACGCGCCAAACGATCCCATCCTCGACCAAATCGAGGAGGTCGGTGCCGACGAACTTCGCCGCGTGCGCACGAGGAAGCAGAATCTCCCCAACAACATCGATCCGATCACGGGAGAAACGCGGACAGTCTATGAGCTGACCATGACCGGTCCCGGCGATCAGACCTTCAAGCGCGTCACCGGCGACCTCGACTTCCTCTCCTTCACCGAACCCAATGGCGGGATCATCAAGGACTTCAATCGCCGCCAATCCATCTACACCCAGCTTGCCGAAGGCCCGATCCAAATGCAACACGGCGAAAGCTTTACCTTTTTCCTGCAGAACAAACGCGCGGAATACCTTCGCTGCTGCACTCCGGGAGGGGAAGCCATGGTCGCTATCTCTCCCTTTGGCGAGCAAACTCCCCGCGCCGCCTTCTTCGCAGACAACCTCTCTATCATGGACACCAGCAGAAATGCCCGCTTCCTTCCCGCACGCGAGTTCTTCCGCCGCGGCGACGGCAGTCTGAAAAAGATCAAGGAAGGTGTCTACGAAACCATTCGGCGTATCGACAACTCTGGAGAGTTTATTGTCATCGCAGGAGCCGATCTCCGTTCGCGCATTGACCTCGATTTCGTCAATCGCTTCCTGCCCATCACCATTCGTCAGACATTTCGCGACTACTTCAGCCTGCGGTCGTTCTTCTTTCCCAATCTTATCGCACGACTTCTGCCGGGAGATGAATCGGAAGCGACCTTCTCCACCCAATCGACCTCAAACAGCCCGCCGGCTTCAAGCAGTCTTGCCCGCGCCAGCTTCTCAACTTCAAGCTCCCTGCCACCTTTGCTTCAATTGGACATCCCCGATGAAGAAGACACCTTTCATATTCTCGTTTGGGAAGAGGGCAGCGGTTGGCGCGTCATCACCGAACAAGAAGCCATCGATCTCGGCGAGCCCGGCGTCCTCGACATGCTCCCGATGAGTTCTCTCACCGAAGCAGTCGAACGGGCGCAAACCGTTCTGTCCATTCTTCCGCAAGACCGCTTCGGAATCAGCGGCGACTTCTTCTCTGTCGGCGACCGCGTGGTCATCGATCCCGGCGGCGAACACGAGGAATTTGGCACCGTCGTCTCCATCGAGCCACTGACCCTCGCCACAGGAACCATCTACTCGCACGAAGCCGGCACCACCATCGCCTCCCTCGGGCAAGACAATACCGATCGCGACGGCGATCTGCTGACCGGCGCGCAGGAAATCAGCATCGGCACCAATCCTGATCTCTTTGATACCGACGGCGATGGCGACGGGGACGGCGCCGAGGTCACCAACGGTTCCGATCCACTCGAGTTCAGCGGTTTCAGTTTCTCCGCTTTCGCTCCGGCCCCCGGGGGCGGGTTCGATTTCACCTGGGACACCGTCCCCGGTTACCGCTACGAGCTTCAAGGTTCGACCACTCTTCTTCCCAACGGCTGGTCTGTTCTTCGATCCATCACCGCCACCGGCACCGAGATTGATCTCGACGACATTGACGCCTATCCCGGGTCGCCCGTGGCTTATTTCCGGCTTCATCTCGTATCGCGCGACGATGGCGACGGCGATGGCCTGACAGCGAGAGATGAACTCGGTCTTGGAACAGATCCTAACAAACGCGACACGGACGGCGACGGTCAGGACGACGGTCTTGAATTGAAAATTGGAACCGATCCCCTCGATCCCCTTTCCAAACTCACCGTCTATACCAGCGAGGTCGAACGCGATCAGGACCGTTACCTGATCCGATTCTCCAGCACGAATGGTATCACTTACGTCATCGAAAGCCTTTCGCCATCCGCCGGAAGCTCGTGGACGGAGGAGCTAACCCTCACCGCCGATTCTGCCGTCACCGTCGTCGGCGTTCCCGTCGAATTCGAAACACAGAAAAGCCTCATTTTCCGCGTCCGCGCCGTTACAGATTAACCGGTTCATGCTCAACTCATCTTTCACGGGGCAAAGCGGGGAAACCGTGATTTAATGAGTTCATGAACGACGATTCCGGCACCCGCATCATGGCGCTCTTTTGCGACTTCGAAAACGTCGCCATCGGAGTGCGGGACGCGAAATACAAAGACTTCGAAATCGAACGCGTCCTTGAGAAGCTCCTCCTCAAAGGCAACATCGTGGTCAAAAAGGCCTACTGCGATTGGACGCGCTACGAAGACTTCAAGGCACCGATGCACGAAGCGTCCTTCGAACTCATCGACATCCCCCACGTTCGCCAGTCCGGTAAAAACTCCGCCGACATCCGCATGGTCGTCGATGCACTCGACCTCTGTTACACCAAAGAGCACGTCGATACCTTCGTCGTCATCTCCGGCGACTCTGACTTCTCGCCACTCGTGAGCAAACTCCGCGAGAACAACAAGACCGTCATCGGCGTCGGCGTGAAAAACTCCACCTCGGACCTCCTCATCGCCAACTGCGATGAATTCATTTTCTACGACGACCTCGTGCGACGCACCCCGCGCAAACGAGCGTCCGCGAAAAAGAAAACCTCTTCCAAGAAGAAGTCTTCGGGCGAAAAGAAATCCGGAAACTCGGACAACGAACTTAAACAGGAAGCCTGGGACCTCGTCGTGGAAACCTACGAAGCCCTTCTCCCCGAGCGCGCCGAAGACGAGAAAGTCTGGGGCTCGATGATCAAGCAAGCGATCAAACGCCGTAAACCAAGTTTCGTAGAGAGTTACTACGGCTACCATTCCTTCGGTGAATTACTCGAAGACGCCGCGAAAGCGGGAGTGATCTCCGTGCAAAGGGACGGGAAGTCGGGGGGATATGTGGTGACTTCCGCCTAATTTTAAGCAGCATGAACTGGCTCTACCCGCGAATGAGCTGGCGCACGTTTCGCTACTCGATCGGAGTAGGCCTCATCGGTTCCATCGTTGCTGGCGTTTACGGTATCCTTCACGATCAGATCACCTTCACGCTATCGCCGGAATATTTCACAAAGTTCAAATTCTTCCAATTCTCCCATGCCGACTTCGGTCTGGGTGATCGCGTCTTTGCAGGCACCATCGGCTTCCTTGCGACGTGGTGGGTTGGCCTCATCGGCGGTTGGCTCCTCGGGCGGACCTCGGTGCGGAAGGACGGGACGCATCCGCGCATGACCCGACTCGCACCCAGTTTCGGAATCGTCATGGCTACCTCGGCGCTTTTTGCCTTTCTTGGACTCTTCTATGGAACCATCCGTTGGGAGCATTCACCTGAAGCATGGAGTTGGTGGCGAGAGAATTACGAAGTCGAGAACCTTTCCGCTTTCGCTCGTGTTGGGCACATCCACAATGGAAGCTACGTCGGCGGGGCCATTGGAACGATCATCGTCGTCGCAAGAAACCGGCGGAAGAATCGCGCGGCGGCGGCTTGATTTTCGACGCGCAAGAGAAGACGTTTCCCGACTGCCATGGACTGGAATACTCTTCTCGAATACATCCAAGCGAACCCCTGGCGAGTCGGACTGACGGTTTACTTCCTCCTTGGATTCTTCATCGTCCGGCACATTTTCAGCAAGGATGGCGATCGCTTGGGGGCGGAACCTTTTGACCGGGCGATGCATGTTCTCGTCTTTGGCAGCATCGCTGCTTGGATCTGGCCCCTCCTCTTCCTCAACTGGGTCCTGCATTTCAGAACACCCACTGCCCACGAAGCCCCGGACGGTGCCTTGGACAGGAAATGAGATCAATGCTCTCACCTGCCTGTAGGTGAGGGCTCGCGCAGAGGCGCAAAGACTTTTTCTGTTTGCGCCTTTGCGCCTTTGCGCGAGTTCCATAAAATTCTGGCAACACTGAACGGTTCGATGTCGTTACCATCAAAGACCATTACTATGAGCCCGTCCGTCCTCCCCGCCTTCTCCGCCACTCTTTGCTTGTTCTCCGCAACTGTCGCTTTCGCCGCCGATTGGCCAAACTGGCGGGGACCCACCTTCGACGGAAAAGCCGCAGCCGACGCGAAGCCTCCGACAACCTGGAGCGACTCAAAGAATATTGTCTGGAAAACGCCCATCCCCGGCGAAGGCCACGCCACCCCGGTCATTGTCGGAAACAAGATCTTCGTTGCCAAGAGCGATACGCGAAAAGAAACGCAATCCATCCTTTGCTACGACCGCTCCACCGGGGAGCCGCTCTGGAGCACGATCGTCAACGAGGGTGATTTTTACGCAAAGATCCATCGTCAAAACACGCACGCCTCACCGACTCCCTCTTGGGATGGCGAACGGTTACTCATCGTCTTTCCGAACAACGACGGTGTGCAACTGGCGGCTCTCAGCGCGGACGGAAAGATTCTCTGGAGTAAGAGCGTCGGAGACTTCAATCCATTTCCCCGCTTCGGTTACGGCGCATCCCCGGTGTTACATGGCGAGAACGTCATCGTCGTCTCCGACTTCAAAGGTGGTGGTTTCATCGCGGCGTTTCGCCGGAGCGACGGCCGCGAAGTCTGGCGCACCGCTCGGCCACACAGCTTAAATTACACATCACCCATCGTCGCTAACGTTGCGGGCAAGGAACAACTTCTTATGTCTGGCCAGAGCCGCATGGACAGCTACGACCCCGCGACCGGGAAATTGAATTGGTCCGTCGACGGCGGCGCGGAAGTGACTTGTGGCACTGTCGTTTGGAGCGACGACACCGTTTTTGCCAGTGGTGGATATCCGAGCAGCGAAACCCTCGCAGTGAAAGCGGACGGCAGCGGCAAGATCCTTTGGCGAAATACCGATAAGTGCTACGAACAATCCATGCTCTATCACAACGGCCACATCTACGCCGTCACCGACCAAGGTGACGCCATCTGCTGGCGAGCCACCGATGGCGAAGAAATGTGGCGCGAAAGGATCGGCAAAGGCGGCATCAGCGCATCGCCAATCCTTGTCGGAGACATCATCCACTCGACCATGGAAAACGGCGAAACAACCATCTACAAAGCCACTCCCGAAAGCTTTCAACTAGTGGCCAAGAACCAACTCGGCGAATCCACCTTCGCCACCCCCGTCATCCTCGGCGAACGCATCTACATCCGCGGCGCCACCGTTCGCCTTGGACGCCGCAGCGAGTTCCTCGCGTGCATCGGCGTAAAATAGTAGAACAAGCTTCCAGCCTGTTCTCATTCGGAGATTCGGCGCCCCCTCCCACCTGCACCAACCGCCAGCAAACAAGCGCCCTCCCCTGCGGACCGCGGACGTCCACGTCCGCTCACAATCCCCGGCGCCTTGCACCCCACTTCATTCGGGAGTGATCCTCCACGCCGAGGAGTTTTCTCCCATTCGTGGAAGAAGTGTTTCCCGTTGGTCAAAGGATCGATGCGGATGTGGACATCCGCGGTCCGCCGGGGATGCACGCTTTGCTTTTCTCGCCGTCACCCGCGCGGGTGAAACTGCTTGTGCACGGACTTCAATCTCTTGTCATCGACGTGCGTGTAGATCTGCGTAGTCGCGATATCGGCGTGGCCGAGGAGTTCCTGGATGACGCGCAGATCAGCGCCGTTGCCAAGGAGGTGGGTGGCAAAGGTGTGGCGGAGGAGGTGGGGGTAGATCCGCTCTTCAATACCTGCCCGTTTGGCCCGTTCACGGACGATTTGGCGTAGACGTTCGGTAGTGAGCGGACCGCCGCGCACGGAGAGGAAGATTTCGCTGCTCGTTTTTTTGGTGACCATGTGAGGGCGGCCGGATTGAAGGTAGCGTTCGATGCGTTCGCGTTCCGCCGTCCCGATGGGCACGATTCGCGTCTTGTTTCCCTTACCGGTGACGCGTAAAAACCCGCCCTCAAGATCGAGGTTTTCCAGCCGCGCCGTCGCTAACTCGGAAACGCGGAGGCCACTGCCATAAAATGTTTCGAGAATCGCGCGGTCGCGAAGATCGAGCGGCTCCCCGCCGTCGACGGATTCCACGAGGCGGCGCACGGAGTCTTCGTTGAGCGTGTCCGGGAGTGACTTGTCGGGGCGCGGAGAGAGGATTTTTTCCGACGGGTCCGTTTTGACTTCTCCACGCGCGAGGAGAAAGCGGAAGAAAATCTTCAGCGCGATGAGTTCAATGCGCATGCTCGACGCGGCGAGACCGTCCCCCTTTCGCTTGGCGAGGAAGTCAGTGAGATCGGATTCCGCGAATTGCTTCGCCGACTTGTCCTTGCGGAAAGAAGCGAGTCGCTCGAGCACTCCTCTTACCAGTAGTTGGTAGTTGTCCGACAACCCGCGTTCGGTGGCGAGGTGGAGAATGAAGGCTTCGATCTGCTTCTGCATCGGACGCCGCCAATGTAGCACAGACACTCCTGTCTGTGCCGCGTAGGATCCGGCTTCCGGACCTTCACACCGAACTCTGTGCGGAGGAAAGCGATAAAGGACACTAGCGATTAACCGGTAATATCCCACCGCGTGTCCAGGGCACAGACAGGAGTGTCTGTGCTACGGAGCGGGTAGACTGCTACACCCGCTTTCGTTCGCAGGCTGGAAGCCCGCGTTACTATCCATCCTTTTTCCTTTCGTTCGCGTGGCTGTGGGCTAGGGATAATGCCGACTTGTCTGAGCCCGACTCCAACACTTCCCCCGCCAAGCGCAAGGGGATGGTCTTTCTCGCGCGATTGAGTTCGACCCTTCCACTTTGGGCCATCGTTATCGCGGCGCTCGTTCTCGGGAACCGTTGGCTCGCCTACAGTCTCATCGGCGGACTCGGCCTTCTGGCGTTTCACGAATATCTCAAAATGCTCGACCTGCCCGGACGTGGCTCCGGTCTCATGCGGGCGGTGGCGAGAGGATGCGCCGTCGGGTTCTTCATCGTGACGTTTGTCATTTTCGAATCCAAAGGGCGCGTCGATGCCGGCTTTGCCGAGATCTTCATTGTCTTCCTGCTCATCGCGTTGCTCTTCGGCGTGGCCTTCTTCAGCGAAGTGCGTGGGCGAGCGACTCTTGGACCGATCGCGGAAATCACCTTCGGGTTTCTCTACATCATTGTGCTCTTCAACTTCGTGACGTGGATCCTGTGGATCGACGATGAAGGCAAAGGCCACCTCTACGTTTTCTTCTGCCTGCTTGTGACAAAGTTCGCGGACATGGGCGCCTATCTCGTCGGAACACTTATCGGACGGGACAAGATGATCCCGCACATCAGCCCGGGGAAAACCTGGCAGGGGTTCGCTGGCTCGTTTGTCTTTTCGCTCCTCGGGGGATTCAGTGTTTTCTATATTTTCACTTCGAAGTTGCCTCTGCTCACCCCGTTGCATGTGGCGGTGCTTGGCGTTCTTTTGACGATTGGCGCGTTCCTCGGCGACCTCGCGGAATCGGTCGTCAAACGCAGCCTCGGAAAAAAGGATTCCGGGAACGTCCTGCCGGGTATCGGCGGCGCCCTCGACCTCATCGACAGCATTCTTTTCACGGCGCCCGTCTTGTATTTCTACCTCGCGGTGTTGAAGTTCGCCTGACTCCCCCATGCGCAAGAACGTCGTCATTTTAGGCTCCACCGGTTCAATTGGGACCAGCGCCCTCAAGGTCGCCGAAGACATCCCGGACCGCATGAAGGTCATCGGGCTGGCCGCGAACCGAAGTTACGAACCGCTCGCGCAACAAGTGGAAAAGACCGGCGTGAAGCACGCGGCGATCTTCAGCGAGCAAGCACTTCCCGAATTGCGCTCCGCGGTGCCTGCGGATACAAAGGTCGGCGTCGGCATGGATGGGCTCATCGAGTTGGCCACGTTGCCGGACGCGGACATTGTGTTGATCGCCATCATTGGTGTCGCGGGCTTACGACCCGCGCTCGCCGCGCTTGAGGCGGGGAAGGACATCGCCGTGGCGAGCAAAGAGATTCTTGTCATGGCCGGCGAGATCGTGATGCGGACGGCGGCGGAAAACGGCTGCCAGGTTTTGCCCGTCGATAGCGAACACAACGCGATCTTTCAATGCCTTGAGGGCAAGTCGAGTGATGACGTGCAACGCCTCATCCTCACCGCGTCGGGCGGTCCGTTTCGCGAGTTGCCAGCGGACCGGCTGGCCGACGTGACCAAGGCGCAAGCTCTGAAGCATCCGACCTGGGACATGGGGCAGAAGATCACCATCGATTCCGCGACGCTTTTTAACAAAGGCCTCGAAATGATCGAAGCCCGCTGGCTCTTCGGCGTGGAAATGGAACGCGTCGACGTCATCGTTCACCCGCAAAGTGTCGTGCACTCGATGGTCGAATTCATCGACGGCTCGATCCTCGCGCAGTTGAGTGTGACCGACATGTGCTTCCCCATTCAATACGCGATCACCTGGCCCGACCGCGTCCCGAACACGTTGAAGCCCTTGGACTTTGGAGAGCTGGCCAAGCTCGATTTCGAAGCTCCCCGCCGCACCGATTTTCCCGCCATCGACCTGGCAACAGAAGCCGGAAAAGCCGGCGGCGCCCTCACCGCCGTGCTCAACGCCGCGAATGAAATCGCCGTAGCCGCCTTTCTGGAAGAGAGAATTTCCTTCCCACGGATTTGGGAAACCGTCGAGGCGGTCATGTCGAAGTTCGACCAAAGCGCGCCCGCCAAAACACTGGAGGAAATCGTCGCCGCCGATGGCTGGGCGCGGGAAGAAGCGGGGCGGTTGGTTGCGGATTGATATTCTAAATCCCAAGTTCTAAATTCTTAACGAATCCAATCTCCGGCTGATCATCATGTCCAAGATACTCGCCCTCATCCCCCTGAAACTCCTCCTCGTCCTCACGGTCATCGGGCTGGCGGTGGAAGAGCAGTATCCGTTTTCGCATTATCCGATGTATTCGAATTTCGATGGGATCGATTACTTCGTTTTCATCACTGACCAGAATGGCGAGCCGCTGCCTTGCAAGGTCATGCACACGAGCGCGGCGAAGTTGAAGAAGCGCTTCAACGGGAAGATCAAGAAGGCAGCGAGGGCCGCCGACGTGCGGGAGCGGGAGTTGGACCGCGAAGTCCTCGCCGACCTTGGTCACGAGACGCTGGAGTCCTACATGGGCCAGACCGACCGGAACGGGCGCATGGAATCGGTCACGGAAATCCGCCTCATGCGCGTCGATCTTCTCGCCGAGGACAAGGAGATCACGAAGACGGAGTGGCAGGTGGCGGCGCTTCCATTCCCCCCTTCGGAGTGAAGGTCCTGTTGGCATTGCCGGGAGGAACGCGTTAATCTCGCCGCTACACTCACGACACGTGCCCTGGTATCTCAGTCCCTCGATTTTGCACCCCATGGCGGGCGCCGACCCCGCGACTTATCGGACGCTTTGTCGTGAAAATGCTCCTTTTGATCGCCGCTGCTTTCTCTCCAAGGCGATTGCCAAGCTCGCTATCCCGCTTCGCCGACCTTTCGTTTCCGTCGAACGACGCAAGCACCACGAGGCGATTCTCGCCCACGAACTGACAGCGCCACCCGTTTTCATCATCGGTCATTGGCGCAGCGGCACGACCTTTCTTCACAATGTCCTCAGCAAGGACGAGCGATTTGGGTCGATCAATTTCGCGCAATCCGCCATGCCGTGGGATTTCCTCGGGCGCTTCCAAATTGGCAAGGCTCTCATCGGTCTCATTCTTCCCGAGACGCGCGGGATGGATGACGTCAAGGTCGGCACGGACGAGCCGCAGGAGGAGGAAATCGGACTCGGGCTCATGCAACGATTGTCATTCTTCAACGCGTTTTATTTTCCGAGGGAAGCGCGTCGGCATTTTCGCGAGGGTGTCCTGTTAGAGGGCGTGAGTGATGCGGATCGTGAGGAGTTCACGCGGCAGTATTCTTACTTGGTGAAAAAGGTGAGCTACGCGAATGGAGGCAAACGGATCCTCTTTAAAAACCCCGCGAGCACCGCACGGGTCGAGTTGCTCGCCGAACTTTTCCCGGGTGCCCGTTTCATCCACATCGTGCGCAACCCCGTCGAAGTTTACGCCTCAACCCTCAAACTCTGGGACCGCCTGCTCGACGGCTTTTCCTGGCAGGATTTCTCGAACTTCGACGCCGACGCACACACCCGTGAGTTTTACCCTGCGCTAATGAATGCCTTTCTCGACCAGCGAGAAAGACTGCCCGCTGAACAAGTGATCGACGTTCACTACGACGAGTTGACCGCGAATCCCCTTTCCACCGTCGAATCGGTCTATCGCCGTCTCGGGTTTGACTTCACGGACGACGCGCAAAAACGAATAAGCCGCTATCTGGATTCGCTCGCCGACTACACGCCGAATACTCACCAGACTGATGGCCAGTTGGAAGACTCGCTCCGCAAGGACTGGGGCGAGGTGACGGAGCGGCTTGGTTTGTAGGGTCTACTCGACGTCTTCGATTTTCACCAATTCCGTCGTCGCCTTCGTTTTGGTTTTCATCTCGGCCCCTTGGGCACCGCCGATGGCCATGGTCATATCCATGTCGGTTTCGCTGTATGTCGCGAGGCCGCTTTCCTCGTCCCAGAGGAGCCAGCCATTGATATCGCTGTCCTTGAATTGAATCATGGCGTTGCCTGCAACGTTCGCTTCGCCGCTCACCTCGCCGGTGAAAGTCAGTTTGGGATATTTCTTACCATTCCGCTCATCCATTCCGGCAAAGGTATAATTCATTTTCGTCTCCATCTTCCCGAGCTGGCCCATCGGCATGTCGATAGTGTGCTCCCAGGTGTCTCCCGGTTTCAAGGGCTTGTCCGGGAAACCATGATTGACGAGGGAATCGACCATCTGGCGGAATTCCGCTTCACCCATCGCCGGCCCCATCGGACCTCCTCCGCCCTTGGGCGCGTCGACCACTTCCACGAATTCGTCATTCTGATCGTAAAGCGCCGTGAATTTCATGTCCATCATCGGTCCCATGGACATCTTCAGCATCGGGTTCTGGTTGTTCTCGTCGGTCGAGTCGAACTCGAGCACTTGCCCACCCATGGACATTTTCATCTTCGCGGCTTCGAAAGCGACGGACACGTTCTTGTGACCCTCTTTTTCCGCGGCGGCGACCTTCACGGACGTCGCATATTCCATGTCCGTACCGACTTCACCAGCACCCGCGGGATTCGGCATCGTCATGTTCATCTTCTGGACGATCGTGTAGGCTTTGCCGACGACGAGGTTCGGCTTCAAGGTGACGCCGCCTTGGCCGAACGCGGCGGAGGCGAGGCCGAAAGAAAGAATGAGAGCGAAAATCGACTTCGAGAGAGTCTTCATGGTAGTTCGAGGGGTGGTAGATGGATTTTCCCGGAGGACCAAAATAGAGGAATCGAACACCGAATCTCCGTCCAGCGAGGTAACGGAGGAAACGAACCACACCGGGGAATCAGGCGCAACGCGGATTTCCCGTCCAAATCGCCTTATATTGGGCCCTCGGAATTCAGGGTTGATCCCTGGGGGCCAATGATGCTAAGAAGTTGGCACAGAAGTAGCTTTGCTGATCGGTTGCAACGGGACAAACCCCGGTGCAGTCTCCCGGCGCTCAACCTATAACCCGTTGTATCCGACGACTTGCCGGAAAACCGTAATCTCCGTATCGAACCATGAAAAAAGTAGAAGCCATCATCAAGCCCTTCAAATTGGAGGACGTTAAGGAAGCACTCTCCGAAATCGGCATCCAGGGGATGACCGTCACGGAAGTCAAAGGATTCGGCCGCCAAAAAGGCCATACCGAAATCTACCGCGGCAGTGAATACACCGTCGATTTTCTCCCGAAAGTGAAGCTCGAAATCGTCGTCGACGACGATCAGTCCGGCCAAGTGGTGGACGTCATCGTCAAGACCGCCAACAGCGGGAAGATCGGCGACGGAAAAGTTTTTGTATCGCCCGTCGAAGAAGCCGTCCGCATCCGGACCGGTGAAACCGGCGGAGAGGCTGTCGCTGCGAACTAAGCGGACGCAAAGCCTCCCCACTTCTTTCTCACCAACCCAACCAACTCGAAAAGCCGGTCGGCCTCGCGCCGCGCCGGCTTTTTTCTTGGTCTAAATCAGGGGTCTCGCACGGAGACGGTTTGGATGGGGCTCGCACGGAGGCACGGAGGGCACAGAGAGGGTTTCTTTTTTGAACTTAGAGGACAGGAAATCTGTCCCGTGGCGAATAGGTGGCCCTCACCGCCAGTCCTATTTCCATCTACTTAAGCTCCATTACCTTCTTCTAACAACCTTCCCAGCATCCCTTCACGGTCGTTTAGAAAGCGCCGCGTGATGCGCACGTGTTCGGTCTCGCCAAACTCGATCCGTCGGATTCCACTTTCGTCCAACTCGTAGATCCAAGCCTCTGGATATGCCATAATAATCGGTGAGTGCGTCGCAATCACGAATTGGCAGTGCCCTTCGACCAGATCGTGCAAGCGGACCAAAAGGGCCAATTGGCGAGCCGGTGAGAGTGCGGCCTCTGGCTCGTCGAGCAGATAAAATCCGTGCTCGCCGAAGCGATCGTTGAAGAGCGAGAAGAACGATTCTCCATGCGATCGCTCATGAAGTGACTTGCCACCGAATTTGAAATAACCGTTGGCCGTGGAGAGATCGCTCTCCAACTCATCCATCTCCGTCGCGAAATTGAAAAAGCTCTCCGCCCGCAGGAAGAAACCGTCCAACGGCCGGGCTTCGACAAGACGGGAAAGTCTCAGGAACGGCCCCAACTCCGTCTGGTAGTTTCGAAAGGCAAGGCTCTGGCTCCGGTTCCCGCTCTGCAGATCGAACCCCCACTTATCGGCCAGTCCCTCCATCAAGGTGGACTTCCCCGTCCCGTTTTCGCCGACGAGAAAAGTCACCTTCGGATGCAAGGCCAGACCTTCCTTCAGGGCACGCACCGTCGGTAGCTCGAAGGGGAAACCCGAGGTCGGCGGATCAACGAGTGAAATCTCCTTCATGAACGGCACCGGGGAATTTCCACCCGTCCTCCCATATTGCGAACCCCGCGTTTTTTGATGTCACTCGGCAAACTGCGGAGATCCACTCTCCCCATCCGATTTAGGCCCCAAAGCCATCTCTGTGCCCTCCGTGCCTCTGTGCGAGCCAAAAACGCAGCAGTTCGGTTCCACGCGGAAGGACACGATTTTTCCCGATTCTGCTTGCAATGCCTGAACTTTCAGAAAATATTGAAAATAATGGAAGACAAGCCCACAACCCCGCAGCAAGCACTCACGGAAGCCCGCGATGAATTCGTGGCCCAGTGGGGCGCGATCGGCGGGACTTGGGGGATCAACCGGACGATGGCGCAAATCCACGCGCTCCTTCTCAGCAGCCCGCAGCCCTTGAGCACCGATGAGGTCATGGCCGACCTCCGCATCAG
Source organism: Verrucomicrobiota bacterium (assembly GCA_039192745.1). GTDB lineage: Bacteria > Verrucomicrobiota > Verrucomicrobiia > Verrucomicrobiales > DEV007 > JBCCWV01. The sequence goes on from JBCCWV010000020.1 coordinate 32,207, forward strand.
CCGTGGCAACGCCAACACCAATCTCCGGGATCTCGTCGGTTGGGGCCTGATCCGCAGCGTCATCCGGAAAGGCGAGCGAAAGGAATACTTCGAGGCCGACAAGGACGTCTGGCGCATGTTCTGCACCATCGCCCGCGAGCGAAAACGCCGGGAATTCGGACCGGCCATCGAGGTGCTGGATGAATGCAAAAGCCAGACACAGAAACTCAAGACGCCCGAGGCGAAGGAGTTCAACAAGCTCATGGGCGACATCGGCGACATCATGAAACTCGGCGACCGAGTCCTTGAAAGCATCGCTGGATCCGCGCAGAACAAATTCATGAAATGGGCTCAAAAACTCTTCACCTGATCCCGACTATCCTAACAACTCATCCACACATTATTCACAGCTGAAAACATGAAAGCTCGATTTTTTGCCAACAATTATGGCCCTCTTGGCCAGTCGAACCGTTTCCCCGAAGTGAGTTCACATCCACCCTCGCGAGTGAACTCTATTTCACCCTTATTTTCATTTTTTACTGAAACTACAGAATTTACTTAAACTATTTTACCATCCAATTACCATGAAAGACTACACCGTTTACGCCTACATTTTCTACCTCGTCATCAGCATCGGGCTGACCATTTGGGTCGCGCGGACGCTGCACAAAAACGGACGCGTGTTCCTCGTCGATTGCTTCGGCGGAAACAAGGAACTGGCCGACAGCGTGAACCACCTTCTCGTCGTCGGCTTCTACCTCGTGAACATCGGGTTCGTCACCCTCTACCTGAAACTCGGCGACGCCGTGCCAACCATCGCCACCGTCTTCGAGGCTCTCAGCGGAAAGGTCGGCGTGGTTCTGCTCGTTCTCGGAGGCATGCACTTCTTCAACATTTACATCTTCGCCCGGTTCCGTCGCCGGGCGCGGATCGGAGAAATGCCACCTCCCGTCGCTCCGACCGCGACCGCCGCCGATCTCATCACCGGGAAAGGAGCCACCCCATGAGGACCAACGGCACCGACGCCACCATCACCTATCTCCGCGTCTTTTATGACGCGGAGTGCGGCCTTTGCCGAGCTTGCCGGCACTGGATGAAAGACCAGCCGAAGTTCGTCGAAGTTCTCTTCACGCCCTACCAAAGCGGGAACGCCGAAAGGCTCTGCTCAGGCCTCCACACGCTGCACCCTGACCGGCAAATTGTCGTCCTCGCCGACAACGGCGCGATCTACCAGGGCGGCAGCGCCTGGGTCATGTGCCTCTGGGCTTTGCGGGACTACCGGGAATTGGCGGGGCGACTCGCCACTCCCGCTTTCCTCCCATTCGCGAAAAAAGCATGCGCTCTCGTTTCGAAAAATCGCCTCCGCCTCAGCAGCCTCTTTCGCCTGAAGCAACTCGAGAGTGCCGAGATGCCCGACTGCGAAGACGGAGCCTGCGCCCTCCCAAAACTTCAAACCGCGAAAGCCAACTAATATGACCGCCCGCACAGACATCCTTCAAAATTTCGCCGGCTTCGACGTGACCGAAACCGCTTCGGTGCAAACCCAGCCGGATCGCCGCAAGGCCACCTTCTGGTTCGCCCTCGTTGCTCTCGCCTTCGCCGGAACCGCCGCTTACGCCGCGAGCGGTGCCCCTTTTCTTCCCGCCGTTCCGGCATGGGAAAGCATGATCATCCTCGTCATTGCCACGGGCGGTGCCTGGGTCGTTTTCGGCCTCGGCGCCGTCCTGTGGCTCCATCTCCGTTTCGCCGAAACGGCACGCATCAGCCTTCTGACGATGGCCGTCGGCGAGGCCGTCCTTCTCGCCACCGCCACCGTCAATGCCGCGCTTTTCCTCCTCGGATACGGCGCTGGGCCCATCACCGCCACGGTTAACATCGCCGGTTTGATGGCCGCCGACGCGCTGATGGCCATCACGATGACGCACTATTTCGTGCGCGCGGGACTCCACCCGCTTCACGCCGCCGTGCTCTGGATCGGCGCCCTCCACGGGACTGCCATTGTCCTTGCCCTCGTCGCCAGCCATGTCCTGCTCTAACAAAACCACTTTCGATCCTGCCATGCCATCGCTTCTTCCCAAAAGCCCCTTTCCAGTCGTCGGTCGACTGGCGAAATGCTGGCTCTTCACCTTCCGCGAACCCGCCGAAACCGCCGCGCCACTCCTCCCGGAACCGCTTGAACTCATCGTCCGCGACGGCTTCGCCTTTTGGAACGTCGTCGTGTGCGAACTCGAGGCCATGCGCCCCGCCGGTTTTCCCGCTGGCTCAGGCATGAAGTGCCGCCAAGTCGGCTACCGCCTCTACGCCCGCTGGCGCCCGAACGGCATGCCCATCGATGGCCTCCACTTCCTCCGAAGCGAGTGCGATTCGGGCGCGATGACCCTCGCGGGCAACGCCCTCACCGACTTCAAATTCCACCACGCGAAGATCAACTTTGACGAGTCTGAGGAACGCACGCGCATCGGCGTCGACACCAAAGGCGCGCGAGTCGACGCCACCATCGACCGCCAAACGCCACCCGCGCTCACCGCCGGTTCTCCCTTCGATTCCCTCTACGAAGCCAAAGCCGTCCTCGCCTACAAACCCGCCGCCCTCGCGCCCGTCGACAAAGATCGCGTCCGCGTCCTCTCCATCACCCGCGACGAAACCGCGTGGACCAGCCAAATCGTCCACACCCCGGAAACGCACTTCGAATACCTGGCAAACCGACCGAAAATCACCCCAGAAATCTGCTACGAAGTCGCCCCCATCACCTACCGCTGGAACGCCGCACGCACGATCCGCCGGATGAGGCCAGAAGCGTAAAATTTCAATCCTCGATAAAGAAATTTTCTTCACAAAATCGACGCCGAATTAGTTTCGAAAATCGGAATTCGGGCTTAGGAATTCCCCCCCGTGAGCCTCGAAATCAAAGTCCCAGCCGTCGGCGAATCCGTGACATCGGGTTTGATCGCGCAATGGCATAAGCAAAACGGCGAAGCCGTCGCCAACGGGGACATCCTCTTCACCCTCGAAACCGACAAAGTCTCCACCGAAATTGGCGCCGACGGTGACGGCGTCCTCGAGATTCTCGTGAACGAAGGCGAAGAGGTCGAAATCGGCACCGTGGTCGCCAAGATCAACGAAGGCGAAGGCTCACCCGCACCCACCACAGAAGCGCCCTCAAAAACCGAAAGTGCTCCTCCCGCCGAAGAAGCAAAACCCGAGGAAGCACCCACCGAGGAACCTTCGGGTGGCGAAGAGAAAATCGTCGAAGTGAAAGTCCCCGCCGTTGGCGAATCCGTAAGCAGCGGCGTTCTCGCCCAATGGCACAAGCAAGACGGCGAAGCGGTGGCCAAGGACGACATCCTTTTCACTCTCGAAACCGACAAAGTTTCCACCGAAATCACCGCCGACGATCCCGGCGTCTTGAAAACACTCGTTGCCGAAGGCGATGAAGTGGAGATCGGCGCCGTCGTCGCGACCATCGCCGTTGGCGCGGGTGCTCCTGCGGCCGCTCCCGCTAAAAAGGAATCGCCCGCCGAAACAAAGTCGACGCCCGCCCCAGAAGCGAAATCCGAAACCGCCGAAGCAGCCCCCAAACAAGTCGCCGACGAGTCTCGCGTCACGCGCAAAAAGCTTTCCCCGCTCCGCCGAAAAATCGCAACTCACCTCGTTTCCGCCCAGCAAACCGCCGCCATCCTCACCACCTTCAACGAGGTCGACATGAGCGCCGTCATGCAGATGCGGAAGGACTTGAAGGAAGCCTTCCTCGAGCGCCACGGCGTGAAACTCGGGTTCATGTCATTCTTCATCAAAGCCGTCGTCGAGGCCTTGAAGGAAGTCCCGCAAGTCAATGCCCGCATGGACGGCGACGAACTCGTCGTGAACCACTTCTACGACATCGGCGTCGCCGTCGGCACCGAGAAAGGCCTTATCGTTCCCGTCGTCCGCGACTGCGATCAGAAGTCGCCGGCCGACATTGAAAAAGCGATCATCGAGTATGCCGTCCGCGCCCGCGACGGCAAGATCCAGTATGAAGATCTACAAGGCGGCGTCTTCACCATTTCCAACGGCGGCGTTTACGGCTCCATGCTCAGCACGCCGATCTTGAATCCACCGCAAAGCGGCATCCTCGGACTTCACAACATTCAGGAACGCCCCATGGCCGAAAACGGCAAAGTCGTCATCCGCCCGATGATGTATCTCGCTCTCAGCTACGACCACCGCATCGTCGACGGCAAGGAAGCGGTCACGTTCTTGATCAAAGTGAAGGAATTCATCGAGTCGCCGGTGGGGATGCTGGGTGGAGTGTGATGGCGCAAGTGTCTGGAACTCTTGTTCGACAAAAGTAATTCCGATACTAACTTGAGAAGATGCAAGATACACTGGAAGCCGTATCTGAGCCCGCCTTGGAGCTACCTCCGGATCAACGTCTGACCTTGGCGCGAAGGCTTTTGGAGAGTGTGGATCTTGAACCCGATCCATCGGCTCCTGCCGCTTGGGAAAACGAAATCGCCCAACGGATCAAGCGGTTGGATTCCGGGGAGTCCAAAACCATTCCGGCGTCTGAAGTCTTCGAGAGACTCCGAAAGATCGCTCCATCGCAGTGAGCAGCTATTCGCTGGAATTCCTCGCGGAAGCTTTGGCTGAGATGGAATGCGCAACCGGCGATTACCATGCCATCGACCCCGGTCTCGGAGTCAAGTTTCGGGAACTTGTCGAAAGCACTGCTGCGGCCATCGTGCAGCATCCTTTACTTTGGAGAGAACGCGAGGGGGCCTTTCGACGCGTGAATTTACCCGGGTTTCCGTTCCACCTGATCTTTGTGATACGGGAATCACGAATCGTCGTGTGCGCCGTGGCTCATGGAAGCAGACATCCAGATTACTGGAAAAACCGAATGCCATGAACGAAGTAAGGCAGATGGTCAGAAAGCGTTTCATTCTAGTCCGGCTCCTCCCGGTTCTCGCTCTGGTTTCAGCACTGACCTCGGCCAGCGCCTCCGAATCAAAGAAACCCAACATCATCCTCATCATGGCCGACGACCTCGGCGCCGAGGGATTGGGGTGTTATGGAAGTTCGGTTTACACCTCGCCGAACCTCGATCGCATGGCGACCGAAGGCGCGATGTTTGAGAACGCTTACTCCACACCGCTTTGCACGCCGACACGGGTCATGATCATGTCGGGGCAATACCCGAACAGAACAGGATTCACCGCGCTCATCTCCCGCTCGGACGACTCCGCCCGCATGCCAAAAGCATTGAAAACGATCGGCAACTATTTCCAGAAGAACAACTACCGCACGGCCATCGCCGGGAAGTGGCAGTTGGGAAAATTCGACGTCTTTCCAAACCAACCCGCCGAACACGGCTTCGACCAATACTGTATGTGGAAATGGCACTTCCAGGGAAGCAAAGCGAGCCGCTATTACTCCCCGGGCATTTGGCAGGACGGCGAATCCAATGACGGAGGGAGAGAAGTCTTCGGCCCCGATGTCTACACGGATTACTTGCTCGACTTCATCGAAGCCAGTGGCGAGCAACCCTACTTCATCTACTTCCCCATGGCGCTGGTTCACAGCCCGTTCATCGTTCCGCCCGCCCTCAAAGAAAAAGCCTCTGCAAACTTTCACGACGGGATGGACAAGACCGAGAAAAACTTCGGCCACATGATCACCTACATGGACATGCTCGTGGGGATGATCGTCGATAAAGTCGCGGAAACCGGACAAGCCGAAAACACCCTCATCGTCTTCACCGCCGACAACGGCTCTCCCAAGCCCATCACCAGTCGCCTTGGCAACCTGGAAATCCCCGGCGGCAAGGGCTCCATGACTGAAGCCGGCACGCGTGTCCCGCTCATCGCCTACTGGCCCGGGAAAATCTCGGCCGGCAAACGCGATGCCCTCTTCTCCCTCGCCGACATCCTTCCCACCCTCACCTCCATCGCCGGCATCGAATGCGAAGAAGTCGACGGCATGGACCTTTCCCACAATCTCCTCAACCAAAAGGGCACTGACCGCGATCACGTCTTCGTCTACTTCAAAAAGAACGCCTTTGTCCGCGACCACCGCTTCCGCCTGAACGAAGCCGGTAAGTTATTCGACATCCCCGTCTCCTCCGACAAATCACGCTACAGGGAAAAGCAGTCCACCGATCCGGGGCATCAAAGCCACAAGGACCGGCTCCAAAAAATCCTCGACGGATATCTTGCTATCCCGCCGATGGAGTTCGTGAAGAAATGATGCATTGATTAAGTCTGTTCGCTCGAGAGGGCGGAGGCATTACTAAACGTCTGCCTTCCAAGAATCCGACAACCTCTAAACCGACGACTGGGACCTCATGATTCCAGGCACCGACGACATCAACGGCCCCTCCACAACTCAAGTTCGGAACCTCTTGATCACCGACACTATTGTCTTCTTCCGTTCAGCCTCCCACGAAATCGCGCCACAAAGACACTTCTACTCGGCGACCAATCCACTTTCACAAACCAACGTGTTGGAATAAGCTTGCTGCCGATGATGTCCGAACCTGAGGGCAATAAATATATCGCTTACTCTCTGAACTTTAGAGTGCTTCGATTGCAAAAGGACGGATGAATTCGTGCTACATTCTATCAATCGTCGGATTCGCATTGCTTCCTTCGACAGCATTAGCCAACGCAGGAACTCCTCTGATGTGGGCTACGATCCTTCACCTCTTTTTGGGAAATGCCATCATTGGCCTTATCGAAGGATTGCTTTTAGGGCAAATCTTCAAGTGCTCGAAGTGGAAGTCGGTTTTATTGCTCATCGCAGCGAATTATGCATCCGCTTGGGCGGGTGCGTTCTTGATTGGCAATTCCCTTGCCTCACTACCAGACCTCACTATCCAGACTATTCAGATTTGGCTTTTGATTTTCATCATTGCCATGTTCGTCGTCACGCTTTTGGTCGAATTTCCCTTTTTCTGGTTCGCGTTACAATCCAAAAATCAATCTTTACGTAAGGCGTTTGTCGCGACACCGCTAATCCATGGCATCAGCTATACGCTGCTTCTTGGATGGTATTTGATGGCGAGCGGAACCTCAATGATGTCCAAACTAAAAGTCGTGTCGGCGGCTGAGATGACCCACGCAGAGTCCTATGCTCTCTACTTTATTTCTCGCGAAGGAAATAGAATCCTCCAAATGGACCTCAACGAGCCAGATTCTACGCAGGAAATTTCAGAGATAGTGGCACATCATCGAAATGATCGGCTCTTTGTCAGAGCACGCAGCGGCTCCGGATTTGACCTGTTTATTCACCTCCATTCAACTCATCCTGAACCAAACAAGGAAAAATTAATCTTGGAGGATTTTTCAGATAGAGCAGCGGTCGAGTGGCGCATTGCTGAAGGAAAATCTGAAGAATCTGTCGGTACGTGGATTAGTTATGGACCAGTTCCCTCCATCGCCAGTCAAACTGACTGGGAATTCCGCACAGGATTCTGGGCGTCTGGCGGTATAAGTGGTGAGAACACGAAGACCGGAGCGAGAGTTCAATACTCACTAGAGCTGCCTTTCGCCGCATGGGCAGTTCGTAATGCAATACATCTTGAGAATGACTATTTGGTTGCACAATTGGGGGACGACCAAATTTGTCTCCTTCACCCAGACTCCGGAAGGATTGCATTGGTAGCCCGTGGCAAAGGCCCGATTGTGGCGACAAAAAGATCGGCAAACAAACCCACCTACTTAGACCCGGCATTAAGTGCAACTGAGAGCAGCGGTCCAGATAAAAAGTGAAATCCAAATCGAAAGGCACTCTAGACGAGTGCTAAGCATACAGTTCCACCTACGCTCATGGCTCCCATAAACAGCTATTGTCTTGTCCTTTGACAGCGCAAAGAGATTTACTTCGAAGATTCGTGAGACACAAACAGTGATTCCTGCATGGCTTTTAAAGTCGCCACTTACAATATTCTGGATGGCGGGTTGGGCCGTGAAGAACACCTCTCCCGAGTGCTGGACCACATCGGTTCCGATGTCCTTCTCCTTCAGGAAATCTATGACCCTCGATGGCTTGAGAATTATGCGAAACGCAACGGGCTCCATCTCTTCGTCGCGAAGAGCAATACGAAACGGAACACAGGTATTCTTTCCCGGTTTGAGATTGAGGAGGCGTCTTC
>JBCCWV010000021.1:0-39696 GCA_039192745.1 Verrucomicrobiota bacterium
CTTCATTTCCGGTGATGAGACAAGCGCCGACATCGCCGTAGGGTCGGTTTTGTTCCTTCTCGTTGAGTTGGCCCGTGTAACCGTACATGCGCTCGAAAACGCGATTACACACGGACGTCTTCTCACCCAGCCACACCGAGGTGCAAACAATGAGAATGTCGGCGGCATCGATTTCCTTTTGGATCTGCGGCCAGTCGTCGCGGTCCCATTCCGGAGTTTCCGACATGTCATGACCAAGGCCTGCGGCGATTTCATAATCGACGGGGCGGATGATTTTCGTTTCGACTCCGTTCGCTTCATAAATCCCCTGCGCCACCTTGATGAGCCCCTCGGTGTGCGAGCGGCGCGGATTGCGTTCAAGCGTGCAATTGAGGAAGAGGACCTTGAGGTCGTCATAATTGGCAGGGGCATTCGATCCGCACTGCAGGGCTTTGACTTTTTCGAGTTGTTCAGACATGGAAGTTTTCGTTATGAGCGGGAGGAGCGGAAGTTATTCCGTGGGCCTTGAAACTGCCCGACAGCAAGACACCTCGCAATCTTTTTGCGATCTCGCGGGTTTACTTCTCTACCCCCTTGCCCCAGCCTTATTTCATGAAAACTCCCCTTTTCGTAATTCTCTTCGTCCTTGTCGGTTCCAAATTCCTCTTTGCCCAGAAAGTCGGAGAATATCCGTCGCTTCCCAGCAAGGTCCTGACGGAATATCAACCCACCTCGCCCACAGAAGCATCAGCAAAGTTCTCGGCGAAACGCGCGAATAAGTTCCTCGACAGCCTCGATGCTGATCGATTGAAGGAGGCCTCGCTTCCGTACGACAGTCCGGAGAAGGCCATATGGACCAACGTTCCGCCGCGCGGTGAACAGGGTGGCGTGCGGCTCGGCGACCTCAACGAGAAACAACTCAAGCTTGCCTGCGACTTGCTTGCCGCCGTGCTGAGTCCGCAAGGTTACTCGAAAGCCTTCGGCATTCCGCTCGCCGATGATCTCTTGCTCCGAAACGGCGAACGTCGTCCTGGCTTTGGCGCCGAAGACTACTGGCTCGCGATCTTCGGTGATCCATCGCCCACCGATCCGTGGGCCTTGCAATTCGACGGGCATCATCTCGCCATCAACCTCGCTTTCCAAGGCGATGCCATGACCATGTCCCCTACTTTCATTGGAACCCAGCCTCGGGGCTTCGAACTCGACGGCGAAACCATGGAACCGATGCAAGGAAAAGACGCCGCCGCTCTGACACTCTTTCGCACATTGGACAAAGGTCAGAAGAAAGAGGCCACGATGGGTAGAAAACGCTCGAACCTCAAAGCCGGTGCGGGGAAGGACGGCTTTGTGCCCAAGGCTGAGGGCATCACTGCGAAAGACTTCAATGAAAAGCAACGCGAGGCCTTGATGAACGTAATTCGTTTGTATGTCGAAGACTTACCCCCTCCCTTCGCCGAGAGGCGCATGAAAGAACTGGCCTCTGAAGCCGATCAAATAAAGTTCGCCTGGTGGGGACCCGCCGAGGACGGCGGCGATTACTCTTACCGCATTCAAGGTCCGTCACTCATTATTGAGTTCGCCGGACAAGACCTCGGCGGCGACCCTCATGACCACCTTCATTCCATTTACCGCGATCCGACTAATGAATACGGAGCGCGGCTCGGGGAAAAGTAAGTAGTTCTTGAATGACGATCGTCCATCCCTATAAAGGTCTGCATATGTTACCTTTATAAGGTAGATTTAATTCCGGAAAATGGCTTGGAAAGACACACTCCCGTTCTTTCAAAACGTGAGAAACTTTTTGTTGATCCTCCTTTCTTTTTCGACGCGACTTTCTTCCGAGGAGTTCATTCTGGAGAATTCTGAGATCCTGTTTGAAAACGAGCATGAAAGTTATGTATCAACATTAGCTGTTTCGGACCAGTATCTATACCTATCTGATGTAGTTTACGCTCCAGACGACAACCGGCCAATTGTCGCAGCTCGCGTGGCCGATGACGGGTCAATCACAGGATACGGGCCCAAGACGCGTCAGAGAATCGTCCGACTACTTCTTTGCGATCCGAAGACCGGCAAGATTATCCACGCGCTTCCCGGCCCGGTGAGCCGCCAACCGAGGATTTCAGGGTTCGGTCTCCCCCTAACTTCACCACCCTGTTTTCTCGAAGACGGCTTTGCATATCTCACTGCCGATTGGCACCTAAAGCGAATGCGCCTGTTCGAAGAGGATGGCCCGGTCGAAGTTTGGAATCTCGACATTCCCACCGAAACCAATCTTACTCCGCGATTAAGTGACGACATGGGCTATCTCATGCCAAGGGTAACTCGCTGTGGGGAGGTTCTTCTGTTTACCTTCAATGCCTCGCCGAAACAGAAGCGATCGCCTTTCGAAATACAGATGGTCGCGGTCAACTTGAACGACGGAAAGATACGCTGGACGCGATCGCTTGGTTCAACCGGCGCTCTTGACCGATCGCCGACCTGTATTACGAATGGTGATGAAGAATTCCACGTTATTACACCTACCGGAGATATACATACTTATACGGACCACGGAGTTCTTCTTCGAGCTTTCCGCCCCTCCAAAGAATTTGTTCCGGAAAATGCCAAGAAACGTTGGAGCGCTCCTGTTTGGGAGCTTCAGCGAATCGATGACTCATCGTTACTGGCATTCTCCGCCGAGTCCCCAGAGTTCGGGGAAAGTGTCTCCACACCTTTTTTTCGGATTCATGTCAGTCCCGACGGCAGCATGCGGACGATTTGGGAGTCTTCCGCACGCAGGTTTTCCGTGGCTCAAGCAGCAATCGGTGAGCGGCTCTACCTTCGAACTGCCTATGGACTCATGGCTTTTTCTCCTCATGACGGGAGAATTCTTTGGAAGCATGAACGGGAAGAATTGCTGATCAACTGCGCGTGGTCCGCCCCTGTCGTCCACGATGGCTTTGTCTACTTCTCAACTCATGAAGGGCTCCATGTCTTCTGGGATGATGACGAATACGAGTGGGCAGGGACATTTAACTTCAAAGGGGTTAAGTCCGATTTCTCTCCACCATTGCTTCACAAAGACTATCTCTACTCGCAGTCTTCTGAAGGTTTCATCGCCCTCAAACTCCCCCTGTTCCTCGATCAGCGTGAAGAGGACTAAATCCCATTTACTGACTTCACTGTCGCAATCGCACGACCCGGAAGCCGACGGTTGAGAATCCGGAAGATCGAGGGAAAAACTGACCATTGTCGCCGTCGAGTTGAGCTAGTGAGGAATCGTAGGCACCACCGAGAGCAAGGCCTGTCGTTCCGCCGCTACCTGACGCTTCGCACCATTCCCAGACATTTCCCCCAGTATCTTTCGCGCCCCAACTGGTGGTCGTGAACTGATAACTACCGGTAGGGAGCGCGTTTCCGACGGCATTCGCGAAATTTGCGGGCGTAGCAACCGCCCCACCTGGAATGGAGGGCGAAGGAGGAAACTGCGAACTTGTTGAATACACATCCCATGCTCCCGAAGGCGTGTATTGGTGCGCCGCCTTGTACCATTCGTCTTGACTGGGTATGGCAAACCGGGCACCGGCCCGACGCGAGACAGTGGTCGCATTGGAAGGAATTCCCGAGCCACCCAGCAACTCATAAGCACCGTCTTCAGTATTTGCGCCACGCGTGGCACCGTTGTGGAGCCAGTTGCAAAAACGCAGACACGAATAGTAATCGACGTTGGTGACGGGGAGGCCCACATTCAGTGACGTAGAATATTTTTTGCCCGCAGGTTTGCTCGAGTTCAAAGTTACCCCCTGCGTCGCGCTGTAGAGGGAAAACTGGTTGTTTCCGCTAGGATCCACCGCGTTCAGAAAAGTGACCCATGCCGCCAACGTGATTTCATACTTTCCAAATCCGTATTGAAGAAGGACCGCCCCCAACGAATTACTAGGATCCGGCTGATTACCTGCCAATCCCACTGTCACCATCACGGGATCAAAAAGCGGGAGGTCACGAACTGCCTCGACGCGGAAAAACGTCTTTTTGTCAGTTCCGAGTGGTTGCGGTGAACGAGCTTGATAAAATTGGTAGGGATAAGTCAGCGAGGAAAAAACCAATGGTCCGGACGGAACTGTCCACGTTTTCAAATCGTCTGACATACCTGCCCGAATATCGAAAAGGCTCTCCATCCGCCTATCGTAGTAAAAAGAGAGAGAGGCGTATTGCTGACCACTAAGAGAAGTAAAGCTGAACTCCGGGTTCGGGGTATTGGAAAGGAGTGTGGTGAGAAACGGATCACGTGGCGTATCCGAGCCTCGGATGGAATCGGCGAGAACAAGTTCTTTCCAATTCGGCTCCCCATCATTGTCGGCATCCCCAAATGGACCATAAGTCTGCAGGTAGCCGAGCGGATCGCAAAGCTCTTCCTCGGTAAAAAACTGCGACACGTAGCCGGAAAACTCGTTGGGATAGTATTCCGAAGCCCCCGCGTCCGGGGACTCGGACAGTCGGAGGCGCCCCTCGACGTCGTAGGCGACGTCTTCATCATAGCGAGCAGCCCCATTCGCCGTGCTGAATTCCGTCAGGCGGTAAAACGGAACGCAGTTCACGGGGCGGAAGATCAATACCACATCGGCAAAGTTCTGGGTGATGACATTGTTGAACGTGATGAAAGTCCCGCCAGAACCACGAACGAATTCATTGCCCTGTATCTGCGCCGCCACGGAGTAGTTGCTCTGCAGCCGCACGATCGTGTTCGTCGCAAAGATGTCGTCGCCATTGCCGAATCCCCCGGACTTGCCTCCGTAAAAAGTGCAGTAGTGGAACTCTCTTCCTCCGAATCCAAAGGCACCAACATGCCCTCCGCGTCCGGCGGCCTCATTGTTGCTGAAGGTCGTATTGCGCGCGGTCACGCTGCCATTGGCAAGCACTTCGACTCCACCGCTGTCGCCGAGCGTTCCAGTTGCTTTGTTATCAGCGATCCAGCACCGTTCGAGCGTCAAAATACCGCCGTTCACCCTGATGCCGCCGCCGCAATCGGCTTCGTTGTCGACCACTTGCGTGTTTTCCAAGTAAGCAGTCCCCGAAACAAGCAACCCGCCGGCCGGCACCGTCATCCGTGCATCTTCAATCGTCACCTTATCGAAACCCCCGGTTGCGCCGGAGGCAATCGTGAACGGCCTGACATCATTACCACCCCGCAAGGAAATATTGCCGCGGCCAACGATAATGCTGCCGCGGTTCATTGTGAGTTCCGACTGGAATTGGATCGACTCCGTATTCGGGTAACTGGTCGCGCCCACATTGAGAAAAATGAGATCGGTGCGATCACCAGCGGCATTCGACTGGCTGATTGCTTCCTGAATCGAACCGATGGGCACAGGATCGCCCGGCATTGAAAAATCCGTGGTCGTGACCTGGAATGAACGCACTTCAATCGCGCCGAGGTCGTCATTTCCACCCGAGGGAAACGGTCGTGTGTTGCCCCGACCGTCATCGGAAGTGCTGGAGGGACTCGTTCCGCCATCAATCGCCGGACTCCCCCACTTCGGTAGATGGTACGGAGCGCGGTCAGATTCATAGTTACGCAACGGGTAAAGTTGCGGGTCACCGGCGAGCAGATTGTTGCCACTAACAGACAAGGTGCCGCCGATCTGCTTCTCTCCGTCATTGTACCCTTGGACACAATTCCCAGCGACAATGCACCCAGAGACTTGCGTGAAGTTGTTGACACCAAGAACGCCCGCACCTTCGAAGTCCACCTCGTTCTTCGTGATTGTGCATTGATCGATTAAAACCAGCGTCGTCGATATTACGGAGATAGCTCCTCCGCTACTCGCCGAATTCCCGGAGAAAGTGCTGTCCTGAATGGTCGCAACATTGTCGACGAGCAAAGCCCCTCCATCAAGAACGGCCTCGTTATCATTAAAGGTGCATCGCGAAATGGTCATGTTACTCAGCGATCTTGCCGCTCCACCACGCTCCCCATTAAATCCGCACACCCAGCAATCACGCATGGTCAGGTCCCCGGTCGTGAGAACCGCTCCGCCGGTTCCGAGAATCGTCCCCGGCGTGTAGGTTCGAGTACCAGTCGATTCCAACTTAAGGTTCACGAGCGTCAAATCCGCCCCCAGGAGAGTGCTGAATTGACGTTCTCCAGTCACCGACCGAATCGTCACCGCACGAGCGCCCGGCCCCTCAATCGTTGTGTCCCTGTTGATGGGCGGCAATACACTCAAGGAATAGCTGATGATTCCCTCAAGACTCGAATCAAAGGTAATCGTGTGCGGTGTATTTGTGCTGGCATTGGCCGCATTGATGGCAGCGAGCAGGCTTCCCGGGGTCGAGTCATTGGCAAGATTGGTGACCGAAAAATTGTCGGCGATAGCGGGAAGAGTAAGGGAAAGTATTGTGCAAACGAGCGAACAGAACTTGAGATTCATGAAGAGGGTAAGTTGACGCGCAGACAGCGCAGATATGCAATGAAGCAGAGGAAAACTCCGAGTGCAGGAAAGGAGACTGGAAGATTCCGTTGGGAAAAACAAACCCGAATCTGTATGAATAAGTATCAGAAAAGGCATTTAATAGTGTTCACATGAGTCGCTTTTCCCTTCGAATCCTCGCTTCGGCCCCCATTTTCTTCTTTCTGGTTTCCTCCAGCTTGGTCGGCGCCGAAGTCACCTGCGAAGAATCCGAGACGGAGATCGTCATTCATCGAAATGGTCAACACATCTTGAGCTACCAGAAGTCGGACACCGTACCAGAAGGCGTCGATCCCAAATATGCGCGGAGCGGATTCATCCATCCCATCAAAACGCCTTCAGGCAAAGTCCTCACCGACGACTATCCGCTTCCGCACCACTCCCATCAGCACGGAATTTTTTTTGCGTGGCGGAAAGGAACCTTCAAAGGCGAAGAGGTGAACTTTTGGGAGCACACGAAGGGCACCACGGTTCGTCACGAAAAAGTGCTCGGGATCATCAACGAGGAAACTACGGCCGGTTTCCGCGTGCAGCTCGCGCACGTTCATGGCGAGGAAACAGTCCTCCATGAAACATGGACCGTCCTCGTCGACGCCGAGACGGGCTTCATCGATTTCACCTCCGAACAAACCTGCGCCACCGGTTCGCCATTGGAGCTTTCGAAGTTTCACTACGGCGGCATGGCGCTGCGGGGATCGAGAGCGTGGGTGGATCTGGAATTTGAGAAAGCCCAAAAGGCAGCCAGCAAGAACGGCGAAGAACCCGGTATCCCCGAACCCTGCGCCATCGTCACGAACGAAGGCAAAACCCGCATCGACGGCAATCATTCCCAGCCCGAGTGGGTATCGATGACTGGCCCCATCGACGACGAACCCGTGTCCATCACGCTCATCCCCCACCCGTCCAATTACCGCCATCCGCAGCACGTACGCCTTCACCCGAACATGCCGTATTTCTGTTTCATTCCCACCGTCGAAGAGGCGTTCCAGATAAATCCCGGCGAAACTTATGTCTCCCGTTTCCTCATCGTCGCTGAAGGTGGCGAGCATGATCCGGCCCGTTTGGAGCAGATAAGATCTGCCTACGCCGAAAGATCGTTCCCTTGAACAGACGGGAGGCAGAACTCCTTCGATCCTCGTTCGAATCGGCTTTTCGCGCCCTAATTGAACAAAACGCCATCCCCAAACGACAAACGATCGGTAGCGATCCGCGCTGATTCCCTGCACGCTCCACCATAAAGCCACTCCGGCCACCGGAACCCTTTCGGCCCGAGGAAAGGGGGTTGAAATCTTCTTCCATCCCACGTTTAACTCAAAGAAATATGAAATCCCTGACAGCACTCGTCACCCTCCTCGCGACAGCGTTCTGCGCGACCGTCAATGCCAATGAAGTCCGACTCTACACGCAACGTCACTACGATGCGGACAAGGAAGTCTTCGATCGCTTCACCAAAGAGACCGGCATCGAAGTCAAAGTCGTCAAAGCTGGCGCCGATGAACTTCTCACCCGAATCGACGCCGAAAAAGATGCGCCACAAGCCGACCTCTTCGTCACCGTCGATGCCGCCACCCTCGACCGCGCCGCTAAGGCCGGTGTCTTCCAACCGCACGGGAGTGACACTCTCGCCGGACGTTTTCCTGAAGGCCTCGCCGCGAGCGACGGAACCTGGGTGCCGTTTACCATGCGCGCCCGTGTCATCGTCGCTTCAAAAGAGCGCGTGAGTGACGCGCCGAAGAATTACGCCGATCTCGCCGAACCGAAATACAAAGGGAAGGTTCTGATCCGTTCTTCCACCTCCAGCTACAACCAGGCCTTGCTCGCCTCCATCCTCGCCGCCGAAGGAAAAGACAAAGCCACCGCCTGGGCCAAGGGCGTGAAGGACAACATGGCCCGCCCGCCCCAAGGCGGCGACCGCGACCAGGTTCGTGGCGTGGCACAAGGACTTGGTGATGTCGCCGTCTCGAACAGCTACTACCTCGGTTTGC
Organism: Verrucomicrobiota bacterium; assembly: GCA_039192745.1. Taxonomy (GTDB): domain Bacteria; phylum Verrucomicrobiota; class Verrucomicrobiia; order Verrucomicrobiales; family DEV007; genus JBCCWV01. The sequence continues at coordinate 8,417 of JBCCWV010000021.1, forward strand.
TCGCGAATTCCGACGATCCCAAAGACAACGAAGCCATCGCCTCCGTGAACGTCATCTTCCCCAACCAGGGCGAAGGCGACCGCGGCACCCACGTGAACATCAGCGGCGGCGGTGTCGTGAAAGGTGCGGAGAACGTCGAGAATGCGATCAAGTTGATGGAGTTCATCACGTCCGACGAAATCCAGGCACGCTATCAGGAACTCACTTCCGAGTTCGCCGTCGCCAAGGACATCCCACCGACCGACGTGCAAAAAGCCTGGGGCGAGTTCAAGCCCGACCTCACCACGATCCACCAGCTTTCCGACAACACAGAAGAAGCACTGAAGATTTTCAATCTCGTCGGCTGGCAGTAACACCGCTCGTCGCAGCAAGAGACCCTTGGGGAGCGCGACCTTCCAGATCGCACCGTCCGGCATCATGTCGGGCGGTTTAAAAACAGAGCGGCGAAGCCGCAAGCCCGAAGAGCGAAGCTCTAGCTTCGCTCCGCAGGCTCACCCGCGAACAAGTCACAAGAGATTTTCTCTGGTTGAATCTGCGTCCGTCTCGCTTGCCCAAATCCATTGCACCTGCAAGCGGAGCGCCCGTGCCCTCACGGGCCCCTCTATCTATGCCGCAGGCAACACTCTTTTAATTCGCACCTTGCGGCGTGGCGATGAGCGAAGCTGGAGCTTCACTCTACGGGGCCGGACGCGTATTCGGTTTTTGCCAGAGAATCCCCGGTTGATCGAGCCTCCCTCCCGACCGTATTTATCTTGGCTTGATTTCACGCGTCATTTTCTGGGTCGCTTGCCTCATTCTGCTTCTGCCGGTGGGGCAGCTTTTGCTTGGCGTTTTTGCACCGGTCGAACCGGATTCCTGGGAGCAAGTCCGCGAGTACCTGCTCTTTCCCGCCATTCGGGAAACGATCTATCTCACCCTTGCCGTCTGCGTCCTGAGTCTGCTTTTCGGCGTTCCCGCAGCTTGGTGTGTCTCGCGTTTTCAATTCACCGGTCGTCGTCTTCTGTCCGTCCTTCTCGTTCTTCCACTCGCCGTTCCACCCTACGTCGCGGCCTATATCAGCACCGATGCGAGAGAAGCACTCATTCCATTCCTCGTCAGTATCCGAGAGAACCACGGCGTCGAAGCCTTTCTTCTCGCCGAGCGCGTTCACCGTTTCTCATGGCTCGCCGTCATGCTTGCCGCGGTCCTTTACCCCTACGTTTTTCTCACGGCACGCGCAGCATTTTCCGGGACCGGTTGTCGCTTGAGCGATGCAGGCAGGACGTTGGGCGCCGGCCCGTGGAGATCATTTTTCTCCATCAGCCTTCCCCTCGCCCGACCGGCTCTCGCTGCAGGACTCTTCCTCGTCGCAATGGAAACGCTCAATGACTATGGCGGAGTCGCCTACTTCGGCGTGCAGACCCTAACACCCACACTCTTCAGGACCTGGTTTGGACTCGGCGATCTGGAGAGCGCGCGGCGACTCGCAGCATGGATCCTCATTGTTGTCCTCATTCTTCGTTTCCTGGAAGTGAAGCTCCGCGGTCGAGCCGGGTTCGAGTCACAACGGCGACCCGCCAAACCGACGCAAGCCCCGTCGAAAGGCACGCTTGTCGCTTGCTGGTTTGCCTGCCTCACACCGACCTTGATCGGTTTTGTTTACCCGTGCCTCACCCTTCTCTACTGGCTGTCCCGCGCCACTGGACCAGATCGCACGGAGGGATTCATTCGCGCAACGACGCACAGCCTCGGGCTTGGGCTCGCCGTTACCGCACTCTGCCTCCTCGCCGCGCTCGTCATTAACGGCATCAATCGCTTCATCCGCAGTCGCCCTCAGGAAGCGGTGGCACGTGTTGCCTCCGTCGCCGGATACGCCTCACCGGGGTCAGTCCTTGCCGTGGCCATCTTTGGAACCGCCGCCTTCATTCGTGACATCCCCTTTCTCCCCGAATTCATGCGCCCGTGGCTGATCTCCGGATCGCTGCTCTGGCTGGTTTACGGACTCAGTGTGCGCTACTTCGCCATTGCCGGACAAATGACACGGGAAGGTTTGGCTTCCATCCCACGGGGACTCGACGACAGCGCCCGTCTGCTCGGACGGCGACCGTTTTCCGCCTTTCTTGGCGTGCAACTCCCACTTCTCCGACCCGCTATCGTAGGAGCAGGCATTCTCGTATTCATCGATGTCGTGAAGGAACTTCCACTCTCCCTTCTCCTGCGACCCTTCGACTTTGAAACGCTGGGGACGTGGACTTATGGTCTGGTTGATCAAGGAAAGATCTTCGCCTGCGCGGCGCCATCCCTTGCCATCGTGGCCATTGGCTCCATCGGACTCATCATCGTCGAACTCTTTCTCTTGAAGCGATCCTAGACTAACCAATGTCTCACCTCGTCATCAAACACCTCTCGCATCGCTACGCCGGGTCGGACACCCACGCGCTTGATGACGTTTCGTTAGAGGTGAAGTCTCAGGAAATCCTCGCCTTGATCGGCGGGAGCGGAAGCGGGAAATCGACGCTCCTCCGCACTATCGCAGGACTTGAGAAACCCATTCACGGCACGGTCTCGCTCGGCGACAAAACACTGACCAGCCCCGAACAACTCGTCCCGCCCGAGAAACGGCAGATCGGCATGGTCTCCCAATCCGGCGACCTCTTCCCGCACCTCACGATTCTTCGGAATACAGCTTACGGGTTACGCCGACTCCCGAAAAACGAGCGCCGCGAGCGTGCGTTGGAAGCCCTCGAACTCGTGGGACTCGCTGCCTACGCCGACCGCTATCCTTCCGAACTTTCCGGAGGCGAAGCCCAGCGCGCGGCCCTCGCCCGTTCCCTGGCATTTGAGCCATCCCTCCTCCTTCTCGACGAGCCTTTCAGCAACCTCGACGCCGGCCTGCGCGAACGCCTTCGGACGCAAACGCTTGAGCTGCTGCGCGAAAAGAACATCACCGCGATCTTTGTCACTCACCACGGAGACGACGCTCTCGCCGTCGGTGATCGCCTCGCCGTTTTGCGTAAAGGAAAGCTCATCCAAATCGACGAACCACAAAACGTCTTGGAGAATCCCGCCGACTCGGAGGTCGGCACGCTTTTTGGTAGCGCTAAGAAGCCGGAGCCGTAGCGACCATTCCGGCAACGCCCAAGTAGCCAGTCTTCGGATAAGAAAGAGCGGGCCTACAACTCCTGGAAAACGATCATTTCCTTCTTCCCGTCGGACCTAGCCACGATGGCGTATGCCTGATTTTCGAGCAATTCCTCGACATCGGTCTGACCAATCCCCCTCGTTTGTGCCTGTAGATTAGGACTTTCCGGAAGCCACTCAATACAGCTCTTTTCCGAGTGCGATTCCGTCACCTCCAGCACCTCCAAAGCCGTAAATGTGACCCCGGAATCTGCAGTGGTGGAAACCGTTGACGGAGTCACTCCGCCTCCGCGCCCCTCTGAAAGGAACCAAAGACTCGTCAGCGCCAATGCCATCACGGCTACTCCGGCAATTCCAGAACGAGTACGCCGTCTGCGATGTTGTGCCCGCACCTCACTCAACGTCGAAGCGAGGACTTCCTGATGGATCTTATTTCGGTTCATGGATCAAGGATAACTCTTGTGATTCAATGTTAGTGGCGATGCTCCGCAACTTTTTGCGCAAACGAGCGAGCTTCGACTCCACCGCCTTGACGCTGATGTCGTATCGTCCCGCCAATTCGACATGACTACGCCCTTCGAGATAAAACGCGCGAAGAAACCCCGCGTCATTCTCCGGCAGGTTCCCCAATAACGCGTCCGTAAAATCCATCCGGTCTTCCTGCAAAGCACAAGCAACGGGGTCCGGGCGCTCATGCTCGAGCCAGAGAACAAACCGCTCCAGCAATTCACTCCGGCGCTTTTGCCCCCGCGCATGATCAATTGATGCCGTGCGCACGAGACAATGCAGCCAACGACGGACCGCGTCTTCATCGGGAAAGTTTGTTTTCAAGTGCCTCACCGCCCGGTGAAACGCTTCCTGCGTCACATCCGCCGCCGTCGTTTCATTGCCCGCGTTCAAGGAAAGCGCGGATCGGAACACGAAGGGAAAAAACCGCGCATGGAATTCCGTCCACGCCACCTCACTTCCGTGATGCATCGCCTTCAGTAAGTCCGGGATTTCCGTGGTTGTGGAAGCCGCAGGCTCCATCCGGTCCGATGGATTGCTGAAAGAAGAAAATTCTGCGGTATCACGAATCATCCGCCAAAGGGATCGTCACTGGAATCGTAGAAAACGACCACGTGATCGTCCACCTGATATTTCACCCCGACCGCTCCTGAAATGTACTTCAACGCTTCACTGAGTGGAATATTCTGGAGCTTTAAGGTCAGTGTGTTTTCATTCTGTTTCCCTTCGACCAGGAAATTGACGCCCAAATCCGGATTGCTTATCTCAGTCAGATTCCTCAGGTAATCGATCACCTCCGAAAGCGGGGTGTCTTGAAAGTCCAAACTAACGATCGTTTCCCGGAGAACTTTATCAATCGTCCTTTCCGCGTCCCGCTCTCCTCCCGTGAATGCCAGATGCTCGCCGAATACCTCGACAATCGACTTCACTTGCTCGATTTGCTCCGGGGTTCCTTTCACGATCAACGCATTCGTCCGGGGTTCGATCGCCAGCCTCGGCACATCACTTTCTCCCATCTCGAAACTCTTCAAGATAAGTTGATCCAAACCCTGCATCGCTTCTTCCCGATTCTTTTCGCTTGGCAACCCCGCGACAAGAGGCGCCAATGACAAGACTGTCGTCATTGTGGGCGCCTCCCCAATCGCAGGTTTTGATTTCCGATGCACTTCCACAACCAGTAACTCGGCGTCGAAATCCACTCTCACCGCTCCGTCGCTTGCGATTTCTACGGTTTTCGCCACATGCTCCAGCTTCGCTTCCTTGAGGGCGATGTTGGGCAATTCGACCGAGTTCAGCTCACCGGCGCGAATGATGTTGAAGGGCTGTCTCACCACCTTCCGAAGTTCTTGCTCCAGATTCGCCACAAACAGAGCCGCGTTGCCTCCTGAGAATTTGATGTCCAGACGGACCGAAGCAAGGTTCGCATTACGCGCTTCCAATTCCTCAAGAATCGCCCGCTTCTTATGCAGCTTCTCCTGCAAAACCACCTCATGCTCGGCCCGGGAATCAAAGAGAATTTCCACTAGTTCTTTCAACTCAACCAAATCCGGATGCTTATCGCCCAAGGCTTTCGATTTCTGCGCCAGCTCAGCTTCCAGATTGGCCGCCTCCGCCACACTCCCCATCAGTTGCTTTTCCGCCATGCGAATTTCTGCCTCGAGTATCTCAAGACTTGGGTCAAACAGGTCATCGTCAGCAACGAGGGCAACCGAAGTAGAAAGGAAGACTATGAAGGAAATAAGAATGCGTTCTGTCATGGCTTTTTGGTGATCTCTAGTTTCCGCAGCTTTTTCCAGCCGCGTTCAACCCAATGACGTTTCAGACGCGGCTTACCCCTCGCTCCAGACTGGAATTTTTTCCCTGTATCGATTAAATCTCTCTTCCCATGCCATCTCTCCGTTCCCTCGGTCTTCTCGCCGCCACCTTCGCCATTCTCGCCGGATCTCTTCAAGCCGAATCCGACAAACCCAATATCATTTGTATCCTCGTCGATGACCTCGGCTATGCCGACGTCAGTTTTCAAGACGTCGTCGCAGAGGATATCTCCACACCGCACATCGACCGGCTGGCGAAAAGCGGGGTCGTTTTCACCGACGCCTATGCCAGTTCGCCGATTTGCAGCACATCGAGGCTCGGGTTCCTGACCGGACGTTATCAAACCCGTTGGGGTGCCTACTGGTATGGGCAAGGCGGACTCCCGCAGGATGAACAAACTCTCGCCGAACTCCTTCGCGACCAGGGATACAAAACGATGAAGGTCGGCAAAACGCACCTCAACTTCGGCGACAAACCCTTCCCCCTCGACCACGGCTTCGAGGAGTATCTCGGGTTCGAATACCACTCATGGGATTTCTTTCTCCTCAGCCAAAAAGACGTCGATGCGCACGAAGCGAGAAAGCCGGGCAGCACGGAGCAATTCCACTGGATGGGACCGCTCACGCGCAATCGCGAAAAAGTGTCTTACGAAAACACCAACACGACCGACATCTTCGCCGACGAGTCCGTGAGCTTCATCCAACGCAGCGCCGGAAAGCCCTTCTATCTCCAACTCGAACTGAATGCCGTGCACACCTTGCTCACCGTCGTGCCCGATGAATACGCGGAGAAATACGACATTCCCAAATACCCGGTCAATCGCGACCCGGAAGCCGACTCTTGGGACTATCCTTACTGGGACCCTCGCAAGGAAGACTTTAAAAAATGGTATAGCGATGTCGCGCACCTCGTCATCGTCGATCCCTACGGTCGTAAGAAATATCTCGTCCACCTTGAGATGGTCGACAAAGCCATCGCCCGCATCACGAAGGCCCTCGAAGATACTGGCGAGTTAGACAACACCTTCATCTTTTTCACCTCCGACAACGGCGGATCCCACCAGTCCTACGCCAACAACGGACCACTCCACGTTTACAAATACTGCGTTGCCGATGGCGGCATCAAGGTCCCCATGTTTGTGACTTGGCCCAAGGGCTTCGAAGGCGGAAAGCGCCACGACGCCATGGTCACCCACCGCGACGTTTTCGCGACCATTGCCGACATCACTGGCGTTGAGCCGAAGAAACCCCTCGATTCGAAAAGCCTCCTCCCACTGATCAACGGAGAAGCCGAGGAACTCCACGAAGAACTCTTCTGGGATACCGGCAAAGACTCGTGGGCCTACCGCAAAGGCGATTGGAAGCTCGCTCTTTTTCCCGAGAAGGAATACGAGAGGTACGAACTCGGCGAAGACGGACTCGTGAAGTCGCCACTGAAAAAAATCTGGCTCAAGGAAGGCCTCGCTCTCTATAATTTAAAGGACGACGTCGGCGAAACAAAGAACGTCATCGCCGACCACCCCGAGATCGCCAAGACCATGGAAGCCCGCTACAAAGAATGGCGCGCCACCATGTCCGACCCCGTCCGCGGGAAACGAAAACCCAAGTAAATTCTTCCCCGACGGACCGCGGATGTCCACATCCGCACCATCCCCCCGACTAACAGGAAGCACTTCGTCCCCGAACAGGAAAAATCGCCAAAAACCTAACTCCACTCCCGCCTGCAAAGGCGCGCTTTGTCCAGTCCCTTCCGCCTCGAAACATCATTCCTGTAACCACAAGAATGTCCCCCGACTGGCCCTCCAAATTTCTCGTGTTGACTATGTTAGGCCTCACCACGAGCACTTCGCCGGCGCTCACTTTCACTGACGCGGGCCCAACGCTGCCACATACCGCCGACATCCAAATCGGAAGCGAAAGCAATCCGGGAAACTGGACGACTACCGGCGACGGAAGAATCATCGCGCGGGGTTCTTCGGCAGATAACGGCGCACAAGTGATCGGACAAGGATTCGTCACCGGCGACGATTCGTTCACCATCGACAAACTGCTCCTTCGCATCGATCCCGCCGCCGCCGCCAACGAGATTCCATCAAACAACGAGTCATTGCGCATCGACATCTTCACGCCGGACATGCTCGTTGACGAAACGACTTACAACGTCACGAACGGACTCATCTTCACCGCAAGCGCTCCACTACCCACGACGCTATCCCCCGGAGACTACCTTGAATGCGATCTGGTCGGCGGCCCCGAACTACAGCCGCACACCCACTATCTTCTAACTATTCAATTCGACGGTCCCGCATCGGCGACATTGCCGTTGGAGACGAAGACTGATTCTATTTCCAGCGGAGGACTTTGCGCCGCACCGGTTACCGATTGGCCATTCGCAAACGCCAACACGGGGTCAACTGACTGGACTTACCCCGACCTCAACCGCCAACAGGGGCTCTTCTTTCTCGCATCGCGCTTCAATCATGAAGACCTGGTTTTCTTCCTCACTACGGACCAACCAGTCACGCAACCGACGCCCGCAACACGCACCACGCGGAGCGCCATCGCCATCGACGGGGACAGCGCTTTCACCGCCGCAAACGGCGTGCGTAATCCCACCGCCGCGGGCACGGCCAGCGATCCCTTCATCATCAGCGGCTGGGAAATCGACACGGACAACGCAGGCGCGGTTGGAATCACCGTTGAAAACACGACGGCCCATTATGTCATTTACAACTGTCGCGTCTCGGGAGACGCCTTCAAAGGCATTTCTCTGGTGAATACAGACAACGGGTGGATCGAGGACTGCGAAATCTTCGACACCAACCGCGAAGGCATTCACATCACCGGGGCAAGCAATCAACTCGTTATCCGGAAGAACCTCATTGAGCAGGTCACCACCGGCAACGGAATGGGCATTCATCTCGCGGGTGGTTCGCAAAACGTCATCACCCACAACCACATCGACGACTGCCAATGGGGAGGATTTTTTGGCACTCGTCCCGAAAACGTCGTCTCGAACAATTACCTCGCCAACAGCGCGCACCAACTCTTCTTCCGCTACGGAGCCGATCGAAACCTCGCTTATGGCAACCACTGCGACGGGAGCGAACCGGTTGATTCACAACAAGACGGCATTCTCGTCTCCGACGGCCCCGAAGGGAACGCACTCTTTTTCAATGAAGTCACTTTCATCGGTCCCCCGCCCGGCGACCCCGCAAGCGGCGGAAAAAACGGCGTGTGGATCTGGGGCGCGGGCGACGACACTTTGTTAGGGATCAACTACATCTTCGACAATGGCCCGGGCGTGGGCGGGAGCGGGGCACTCTCACTCAGTTCCACTTCGAATCGGAGCGTCCTTACGGAAAACGCGTGGATCGTTTACAATCACATTGAAAAGGGCCAACCCCGAGTCGTTAACGTGCAGAACGGACACACCGACAACACGTTTTACGGAAACGCTTTCATCGACGGCGCAAAGGTTCTTGGGCCTTCGGCCAATCCGTTCTTCAGCGCCGATTTAATGATCGGGAATTATTGGGACGATTACACCGGAATTGACGGCGACAACGACGGCATCGGCGACACTCCCGCACAGAATGGCCGCGACCTCTACCCACTCATGGCGCCGACGCCGCTCGATTTTTCAAAACCAGGCCCCTACGCTCTACTTATTGATCAATGGCAGCAAACCACTGGCTTTCTCAATGTCGATTTTGATCGCGACGGGGACGTTGATTCCATGGACATTCGCGCCTTGATGGACGGGGCGGAAATATTGTCACCCGTGGATGTCATTATCATTAACGGAACCGGATCGGGCACTTATGCGAATAATGACACCGTGGCCCTTGAAGCCGACTTACCTCCGGCAGGGATGGTCTTTGATAAGTGGACGGGAGATATTGGGGGAATCGCCGATACACTGGGTCCTGTCACGAGTTTGACCGTGGACAACTCGGACACAACTATCACCGCCGAATACAAAGCGGCAGAAGCCGTTTCCCATCTCCTCACTGTGCTCGACGGCACGACCTCCGGAAGCTATCCCGAAGGAACTTATCAAACAATTACCGCCAATCCACCGCCCGCAAACTTCCGCTTCGCAGGATGGGGTGGTGATACTTACTTTGTCACTGATCCAGATGCGGCTACAACCACCATTTTCGTGCCCGACCACGACGTAGTGATCGCGGCGACTTATGAGGAGGTCCCGCCCATTGATTCAGCGAGCGGCGGAGTTTGGAGCACAGGGCCAAGATGGGAGGACAATCTTATTCCCACCAACGACAAACGCTACAACGCCCTCCACGACCTTGAAACGACCGCGGCCATCGAGGATGGCACGTCCAACCACACAGAGGTTTTCGGCGGCGCTTACCTCTTCATCAACGACCAGACTTTAGAGTCCAATGGTTTCGATTCGACGAACCCCGTTGATCGCTGGAACGTCACCGTGGATCTCGAAATCAACGGCGGCACCATCTTCAGCGCGTTGCGACAGGCTCCACGTTGGCGTGGCACATGGACGATGGAAGGTGACCTCCGGCTCGACGCCGCGAATGTTACCAGCGGCACCAAGATCTACGCCGACATCCATGGCGATGAAGACACCATCATCACCATCGGCGCGGGGCATCAGGATCTTTGGAACGGGCGCTTCGATTTTGGTGAAGCCTTCATTTCCGGCGGCAACTTCCGCGGTCTCATCGACGTCGGCGGCGGGGCTGAAGCCGATGGCGACGCCCATGGTTCTGCACGTTTTGTCGATGATATTCCGGTCGCCACCTTTGATCTCCGCATTTTCGACAGCACGGACGGCTCCGCGTATTCAGACGGTGACAACGCGGACAATCACGGAAAAGTCCATCTCGCCAACGACATCAAGGTGAAGTCGCTTTCCATTGGAAATGATTTTTCGAGTTACATCGACTTACCTACCGGGACCTATGACTTTTCCGCTCTGGCGAATATCGATGGCGTCAATTACCAGAAATTTTTTGAAGATGAGGGCGGAAGCCTCACCGTCACTCCTCCGGGAGATACTGACTGCGATGACCTTTCCGATACTTGGGAGCTGAGCTACTTTGGAAACCTCGCTTCCACCGAAGGTCTCCCCGGTCAGGATAGCGACAAAGACGGTCGCTCAGACCGCGAGGAATCGGTTGCCGGAACCAATCCACTTGATCCCACCGATTTCTTTCGCGTCACTGCCAGTGACATCGTAGCCAACAGCTTCTCCATCACATTCCAAAGTATGGAGGAAAGAACCTACAGAGTTTACTGGGCCAGTGACTTGAGCGGATCGTGGACGTGGCACTCTTCTCATCCCGGAACCGGCGAAGCGATCACCGTCCCGATTGACCTCAACGCGATCAACAACCCGGACTTAGTATTCGTTCAAGTGACGGCAGAACAATAGTTGGCAGCCCCCACGTCTTCGCGAACGAACAAGTTCTGATGCCGGAAGGTGGCAAATTCTTCATGGTACATTTTATCGCCGCAACCTAGGTCACATCGATCCAAGAATTGCGGCGCATGGCGCCGTGGTGTTGGTGCGGATGTGGACATCCGCGGTCCGTCGGGGAGGACCTTCAACTTCCAGTGAAAATTATTCTATTCCCCTCAAACTCCGCTGACTTCTCGTAAGCTTCGCAGCGATTTCCCTTCCAGGGATCGTAGCGAGGAAATACCCTTAGTCCGCGCCTCTTCAGAATCGAAATCCAACCCGAGCAGCGCCCGTCCGACACGTTCACCAGAGTATGTGTAGTTGAAGTAACAAAGACTGGCATGCCCGCGCACTTCGCGCATAAACTCGCGCAACGCGCCCGCGCGTTCGGGAAATTCAACCTCGATAAACCATGGAGCGGTGAACAGAGCCGGGCTGAACGGGATGACGCGATACCGGGCCTCCGGCGAGTCAGAAACATTCTCCGTTAACGGCCGATTGTCCCGCAGCCATGTCTCGAAAGCCGCTTGCTCACCCTCGGGTGCGACAAGACGAAGGACGGGGTATTGCTTCTCCGTTTCCGTGCGGCCGTATTGTAAGTCGTAGATACTAACTCCCGTCGGCAAACTCTCGAGAAGGTCGACCAGCGCGCCCGGCTTTTCCGGAATGGCAAATCGCCAACTATGATCCCGGCGCGCGGCGAGACCAGCCTGGCGGGAAATTTGTGCAAGCTGCGCAAAGTCCATGTTCGCCCCGCAAAGGATCGTCACGCATTTTTCATCGCTTCCAATTTTTCCTTCACGACTTTGCTTTTCGAGTCCTGCCAAACTCAGCGCACCACTCGGCTCGGGAATAACGCGAATCGTGTCCCAATGCATTTTGATCGCTTCCGAAACTTCGTCATTCGTGACCGTCACGATCTCGTCGAGGTTTTCCCGACAAATCGGATAAGTCAGATCACCGACTTGGGCGACTGCTGTCCCGTCGCAAAAGATATCGACATAGTCCAGCGGCACCGGTTTGCCCGCCTCGAAGGCCGCCTTCATCGACGCCTGCCCGACTCCCTCCACGCCGATCACTTTGCAGTCTGGCCAAAACGATTTGATCCACGTCGAAACCGCCGCCGCGATGCCACCTCCGCCCACGGCGACATACACGCGATCGAAGGGGCCGTCCGCATGCATGACGATCTCATCCGCCAGTGTTCCCTGACCCGCCATGACGTCGATCGAATCGTACGGAGGGATGAAAACCCCACCTCTTTCCTCCGCATACGCCATCGCAGCCTCCTGTGTCTCGGAGTAACTGTCACCGACAAGGTGAATTTCGATCCTGTCCCCGCCATAACTCAACACCGAAGCCCGCTTCACTTCCGGCGTCGGCTTCGGCATGAAAATGGAGGCCTCACAACCAAGCCGGTTCGCCGCAATGGCGATCCCCTGCGCATGGTTCCCGGCCGACGCCGCCACGATTCCCTTGGCGCGTTCTTCTGGCGAAAGCGCAGCGACTGCATTGAAAGCCCCACGCCATTTGTAGGCTTTGATCGGCCCGAGATCCTCACGTTTTACCCAAACTTCGCGGCCATCGACAACCATCGTCTGCAAAGGCGTCGGCGGCGCGACTTGGTAAACGCGCGTCCGTGCGCGGTTAATCCCCGCGTGAAGTAACTGAGTAAGTTCGCCGCTCGTCGCCATTTGCCCGACCGTCCGCGAGAGGGTCAAAAGCGTCAAGGAACGAGGACCAACTCAATTCCTCGACCGCCTCTCAAAACTTGCAGAGATTCCAGACGATCCTCGTTTCAATCGCCGGATTTTGTGAGAGAGATACCGCGCGACGAATTCTCATGAAGTCTTTCCCTCCCAACGCCTTCGCTTTTTCCACCGGCAAACTCGGCCACCTCGTCTTCGAAAACCCGGATGAAGCCACCGGTCCGAAGCTCGGTTACACCCTCGAGATCAATTTCGAACCATTCGAGCTGGAGGATGAGGAAGTGACGACATCCGTTTGGCTGAGCGGGATTCCACTTCCGGCGAAAAGCTGGCGCGACGTCGCCAGCACCTCTTGCGACGATTCCGCCCTCAATGCGATCGACGGCTCCATGCGGCTCTTCAACGCCATGAATCCTGTCTTCGTCGACAAACTCACCTTCGGCGAGTCAGATGGTCAGACCATCGAGGTGACGTTTGAGGGCGAAGCCGACTTCCGAATGCACGGTGACGAAGACTACGGAACTCTCCCGTTGAATCTCTCCGTGAAGCTCGATATCGATAACCTTCGAATCGGAACGTCGATTGAAAAACGCCTCGGTGGTGACCCCGAAGCCATTGCCGCCGAGATCCAGGAAGTGGTCGATCTGTCAGCCTACGGCGAATTGACCAAAGTCCCCGGCGGCGTGGTCTTTCCGATTTCAACAACCGACTAATCAGCACGAAAGGTAGATCGTGACCTCCGGGCACGATGGATTCCACCTGCGCGCGAAGCGCGGAAGATTTCTCACGGAGCGCGTTTCAGAATCCGGGACGTGAACCGATGAGATTTGCTCGTTTCACTCGTCGGTTTGGCATCGCGCTTGGAAATCGCGATCCACCTCACCTACGGGTACCTGACGGAAAGTGGGATTGAATCAGCGACATAGCCCCCCGCTACCGTCCCGCCGAAGGTGGATCGTGACCTCCGGGCACGATGGATTCCACCTGCGCGCGAAGCGCGGAAGATTTCTCACGGAACGCGTTTCAGAATCCAGGACGCGAACCGATGAGATTTGCTCGCTTCGCTCGTCGGTTTGCCATCGCGCTTGGAAATCGCGATCCACCTCGCCTCCGGCGAACTAGCCAAGGTCCTCGGGCGTGTGGTCTATTCCCAAAAAGCTTGAGCGAACAGCCGATTCAGGGCAATCGGCCTCCCGGTTTCTGATGCTTAGGGAATTAGAAAATATTCACCCAATGCGAATGAGGAGCACCAATTTGTTCAGATTTTGCTCAAAAAACCTTTGATTCAAGAGTCCCGCCACCTACCCTCGAACAGGATTGAGGAATTGTACTTCTAACCTCAGGATCTAGTCACCCCATCAACGCCATGCCCTTCAAAGCACTCACTGCCTTCATCGCATTCTTCGCCCTCTCAACCGCGATTTCGAATGCCGTCCTCGTGACATTGATCTCCGAGGACTTTGAGTCTCTTCCTGATCAAGCTGGAGCGCCCATTTCAATTTTTGGCACCAACGAACCGCTCGGCGAAACGACCGACGCCACCTACTCCAGCCCTGGCGCGGCCATCTCCATCCGCAACGGTATGCGGTCCATGACCGTCCAACCAGACGTCGCCTTCACAGGTAACACGAGCAACCGCGTCGGCCAGTTGATCACCCACACTAGCGGTGGCTTTGGGCTCATTTCTGTTCCTCTCCTGAGCAACCAGCCTATACCCATTACTGTTGGCCCTCTGACCGAAGGCGACATCATCCGGATCTCGTTCGACTACTTAGTACAAACCGCTCCTACGAATGCCTCTCTCGGCTTCTTTTGGAACTCAAACTCAGCCAGCGGAACACAGAACACCACTTGGGATGAAGCTGTGTCTGCGAACGCAAGCCCGGGGGATGTGCTCAGCATCACGAAGGAACTGGTCATTGACGCCACAACCACCGACATCACGGAAATCGGACCACAGTTCCAAATCGTCGGAGGCACAAACGTCAGCAGCGTTCCGGGCCACGACGGAAGCAGCACCAACATCAACTTGGGTCAAATCGACAACTTCGTCCTCGAAGTGGACATGGCGATCCCTGAACCGAGCAGCGTCATTTTCCTACTCTTCAGCGGCTTGGCCTGCATCATCCGCCGCCGACGCTAGATTCCAAAATTCGTCTAATATTTTAAACAAGGCCCGCTCTCGCAAGGAGCGGGCCTTTTTCTTGCGCGCCGAACTCTCCTTCCATCACTGCTGAAAACTTCCTCCGCACGCCGAGTTGAAGTCCTCTTAAAAATCCCCAGCCCGATTCCCCCCACCATCCCGCCAATGGTGGATCGTGACCTCCGGGCACGATGGATCCCCCCTTGCGCGCGAAGCGCGGAAGATTTCTCACGGAGCGCGTTTCAGAATCCAGGACGCGAACCGATGAGATTTGCTCGCTTCGCTCGTCGGTTTGGCATCGCGCTTGGAAATCGCGATTCACCTCTCCTCCGGCGGAAAATCCTTTTGCTCCGCAAAAGTGGCGGAAGGAGTGGGATTCGAACCCACGGTAGGTTGCCCTACACTCGATTTCGAATCGAGCGCCTTAAACCAGACTCAGCCATCCTTCCTTTTCCCTGAACCTCAAAGGGTCGCGACAATGGAGCGGGGAATGTAGCCGAACTCCCCGTTTTGCACAACGCCGGGAAAACGGCCGAATAGACCAAAAGTCCTACATTTTTCCCAAAAGCCGCCCCTAATTTCGGACATAACTCGTTGTATCTTTGCCGCTTGATCATGCGAACCCCAGCGCCAGTCCGCATCTCGTTTGTTTTTTCGTGCCTTTTGCTCGGCACGACGGCGGCGGAGTATGATTTCGAGTTGGGTGACCAGGAATATTTGTTCCGCGAGGCCGAGACCCATTGGTCCTTTCAACCACTGGAACGTCCAGTTCCACCGACGGTGAAGTCCGATTGGCCGCGCAATCCCATCGACCGTTTCATTTTCTCCAAACTCCAGGAAAGCGGAATGTCGCCGGCGAAAGAAGCATCGGCCGAAACGCTCGTCCGCCTATTGTTCTTCGACTTGATCGGCCTGCCACCGTCACCCGCTGAAATGGACCGGTGGACGAAAGACTGGTCGGAGAAAAAATACCGTGCACTCGTCAATCATCTCCTCGCTTCACCTCATTACGGCGAACGCTGGGGTCGCCACTGGCTCGACGTTGCCCGTTATGCAGACACGCGAGGATGGCTCGCGGCGGGACGCGAACAACGATACCCCTTTGCTTTCACCTATCGCGACTGGGTCGTGAAAGCTCTCAACGAAGACATGCCCTTCGATGAATTCTGTCGGCTGCAGATCGCCGCAGACAAGATGGTCGGCGACGATGAAACGCGAAAAGATGACCTCGCCGCACTGGGCTTCCTCACCGCGGGCGGACGCTTCTTGAATCGGAAAGACAGCATCATCGACGACCGCATCGATGTCGTCACGCGCGGCATGATGGGATTGACCGTCACCTGCGCGCGGTGCCATGATCACATGTTCGACCCGATACCCACCGCCGATTACTATTCGCTCTACGGTGTCTTCGCGAGCACGACGGAACCGAAAGAACTGCCGCCTATCGTTGATCCCGACGACATGACTGAAGAGCAACTCGAAGCAGAAGCGAAGCTGGCGGAAATGAAAACCGAGCTCACCAACTTCAAAGATGAGGTCGCTCGCAAGTTACGCGGACCGGAAAAAATTGCGGCCCACCTCGAATTCTCCGTGCGCATGAAGTCGCTGAATCGTGCGAAAACCATTTCCGAGGCCCTCAAAGCCAGCGTTTTCCTCAAAGTCGCGGAGCGCTGGGGCCGTTACCTCGCCGCCGCGCAGAAATCGAACGACAATCTTTGGTCCGCCTGGCACGCGATGGCCCCTCATCTGGTGAAAGGTGAGTCAGGGAAAGCGGCGGCGGCCTTCAAAAAGCTCTCTTCCGCCAACCCCGCTCCTCCTCGTCGACTCCTTGATCTGATCGCCTGGGTCGAACCGGCAAACTTGAAAGAACTGGCATCGATCTACGCAGATCTCATCGCAGAAACCGATGCCACCAAGCCTCACCCGGACGCCACGACCGAAGCACTTCGCCTCGTCTTGAACGATCCCAAAGGACCGCTCGCCAACATCACCGGCAACAACATTGAAAATTTCTGGGACCGCAAAGTCTCCGGTAGTTATCGAAAACTGGTCATCAAATTCGAAGGCGCCGTCGTCGATATGCCGACCATTGCTCCACGCGCGATGGTTCTCGAAGACATGGACAAGCCGTTCACGCCCGTCATTTTCGAACGAGGTGATCCTTCCCGACGCGGTGACAAAGTGCCGCGACAGTTTTTGACCGTGCTGGAAGATGGAAAGCCGGAACCGTTCACCAACGGAAGTGGCCGGATGGAACTCTCCGAGAAGATCACCGATCCCGAAAATCCGCTCACCGCCCGCGTGAAGATCAATCGCGTCTGGATGCACCA
Organism: Verrucomicrobiota bacterium; assembly: GCA_039192745.1. Taxonomy (GTDB): domain Bacteria; phylum Verrucomicrobiota; class Verrucomicrobiia; order Verrucomicrobiales; family DEV007; genus JBCCWV01. Next base: position 25,489 of record JBCCWV010000021.1, read on the forward strand.
CTTTGGAAAGCCGCTCGTCGATACGCCCAGCGACTTCGGCCTGCAGGCGCCGGAACCGGTGCATCGCGAGCTGCTCGACTGGCTGGCCACCGAATTTATTCGCCGCGACTGGTCATTGAAGGAACTTCATCGGCTCATGATCTTCTCCAGCACTTACCGTCAGGAAACGATCGGAGCCGAAGGCGCGGAAAAGGATCCGGAAAACCGCCTCTGGGGTCGCATGGAGAGCCGACGCCTCGAATACGAAGCGATGCGCGACGCCGTCCTCGCCGTGACTGGCGAACTCGACCGCACCCTCGGCGGTCGCCCGGAAGAACTCGATGGCGAAAATGCCACGCTAAGGCGCGCCATCTATGGTCACATCAACCGTGCCCGTCCCGCGACTTCGATGCTGACCTTCGACGTGGCCGACCCCAGCCTGCACGCGCCACGTCGCGCGGAAACCACCGTCCCGCAGCAAGCGCTCTTTTTCATGAACAGCCCGTTCGTGCAAGAACGCGTCGCCAACCTCAACGCACTCACGAAGGTCAAAAATCCGCAGCAACGCATAAAGAAAATTTACCGCCGCGTCTTCTCCCGCTTCCCCGAAAGCCACGAAATCGATGCCGCCCTCGCCTTCGTCGGTGATAACGAAGAGAAATGGGAAGACCTCATCCAAGCCCTGATTGCTTCGAACGAATTCGCTTTTGTTGATTAATTGCCATGAATATCCCGCGCCAAGTTTCCCGACGTGAAATGCTCAGCCGCTGCGGCCTCGGCATGGGCGCGCTCACCGCGAGCAGCTTTCTTGGTCTCGGCGAAGCATCCGCTACAGGGTCGCCGCTTGCCGCACGCAAACCCCACTACAGAGGTCACGCAAAACGCGTCATTCATATCTTCCTCAACGGCGGACCTTCCCAAGTCGATACCTTTGATCCGAAGCCCACGCTCACGAAATGGCACGGCAAGGAGATCCCGAACAATCTCCGCACGGAACGTCCCACCGGTGCCGCCATGGCCTCGCCGTTTGAGTTTCAAAACTACGGTCAAAGCGGGCTGCCCGTGAGCGAACTCTTCGCGAAGACCGCCGCCGCGGCCGCTGATGACCTTTGCGTCGTCCGCTCCATGCACGCCAACGTGCCAAACCACGAGCCGTCGCTCATGTTGATGAACTGCGGCGATTCGATCTTGCCGCGACCAAGCATGGGATCATGGATCTCCTACGGCCTCGGCACGGAAAACGAAAACTTGCCTGCGTTCGTCGTTCTTTGCCCCGGTCTTCCGGTGAAAGGCGCGGAAAACTGGCGCTCAGCCTTTCTTCCCGGCAGCTTCCAGGCCACGCATATCGACACCACGGGTAAGACCGTTGATCAGCTCATCGCGAATCTGCGGAACAAAAAGATCGGACTAGATCGCCAGCGCGAGCAGATGGATTTCCTGCGTAGCCTGAATGATAAGCACTTGTCACAACGTCAGGGTAACGACGCCGCTGAAGCCCGGCTGCAATCCTTTGAACTCGCCTACCGCATGCAAATGGAGGCGACCGACGCCTTCGATGTCCAGAGAGAGCCAAAATACATCCGCGAAATGTATGGCGACACCCGTCACGGCAACGAATACCTCATCGCCCGCCGTCTCGTCGAACGCGGCGTGCGGTTCGTCCAGCTTTGGCACGGCAAAGGCCAGCCGTGGGACTCGCACGTGGAAGTCGAAAAGAATCATCGTCGCCTCGCCAACGAATGCGACCAGCCACTCGCCGCCCTTCTCACTGACCTTAAAATGAGAGGGCTCCTCGAAGACACGCTTGTCATCATCGGCGGCGAATTCGGCCGCACGCCGACCGTTGAGTTACCTTCTGGCGGCACGAGCGTGAATGCGAAGAACGGTCGCGATCACAACCACCACGGATTCACCGTCGCCCTCGCCGGCGGCGGTGTGAAAGGCGGACACATCCACGGCGCGACCGACGAATTCGGCTTCAAGGCCGTGCAGGACCGCGTCCACGTTCACGACCTGCACGCGACGATTCTGCATTTGTTAGGCTTCGACCACACGAAGCTGACTTACCGCTACGCGGGCCGCGATTTCCGACTAACAGACGTCGAGGGGCGTATCGTCCGCGACATCGTGGCCTAAGCCGAGGTCTTCCGCCGCACGGTGGAGGGACTTCATTCCTTCAACCCCCGGAATATGACCAGAAAAATCCGACCGCTTTGCGCGACTATCGCGACGGTTGGAATCTTCTTTCTTTGTTCGGTGAATTCCAGTTTCGGCGCCGAGCGGGAGCCGCTCACGAGTATTGCGGAGATCCGAAAACTCACGCCGGCGGAAAGTGCAGAAGGACGCCCCTTCCGCATTCGCGTTCATGTTACCTTTCTCGTCGCCCCCGACGCCTTTGTGCAAGACGAGACCGGCGGTTTGTTTCTTGCCAAAGCCGGTAACTCAGGGCTGCGGTTTCGTGACTACATTGAACTGACAGGACGAACCCGGGTGGGGGCCTACGCACCCGTCATTACTTACGAAAGCCATCGGGTGCTCGAGCCTCCGTCGCCCCTTCCTGATCCACGACCCATCGCCAATTTCAATGAAATGGCCACGCCCGAGAACCATTGCCGCTTTGCCAGCATCGAAGGCACTATCCGCGAAACCCGGCGAGACGTTGATGGAAACCTGATCATCCTCGTCGATCTCGCGGGCCGCCTCGCGGAAGTCATCATCGACGCGCAACCGTCGAGGAACGCCGCTTTCGAAATCGGACGCCGTTACCGTTTCTCAGGCGTCATCGCCGGCCAATTCAATTCCCGTGGCCAACTCCTCAAGCCTTTCCTCCGCACTCAAAACCTATTTTTCGCCAAACCACTCGACGAAGAAACGACGCCCACCGAACCGTCTCTTCAAAGCGTCGGGGACATCCTTGTTTTTAACGAGTCGATTTCCTTTTCCGAGCAAACTCGCGTTCAAGGAACCATTCTTCGCTTTGAACCGGGAGTCGGCGGCTTTCTCCGCGACGGAGACCACGCTATTCGCTTCCGCTCGCAGGCAGAAATCGATCTCACTCCCGGCGACCGCGTGGAAATCGCGGGTTTTCCGACAACAGAAAACGTCAACGTTGTCCTTCAACAGTCGACGATCAAAAAAATGGAAAGCGGCCAGGCTCCGCTCCCCGTCCCACTCAGTCTCGAAGCGCTGAAAACGGGGGAACGTGATTCCGATTACGTCCTCTTCGAAGCAAAACTCGAAAAGCTAACCGAAACCGACAACGGAAAGATCCTCTTTCTTGCCCTTGATGGCATCACCGTTCCTGCCATCCTTGAGTCTCCCGAAGGAAACGGTTCGCCGGTGATGATTCCCGATGCGCATCTCTTCAAGTCCGGGGCCACGGTTGAGGCGAAGGGCATCCTCACCATCGCGGAAGGAAAACTTCTCCGTTACCCGTGGGGGATTTTCGAACCGCAGTCGTCGGTCCTTCTCGTGAATTCCGTCGATGACATCGCCCTCGTTCGCCGCGTTCCCGGATCGCTGACCTCACTCCTTATCCGCACCATCGTTATCCTTTCCGTCATCATGCTTTTGGCGCTGGGCTATCTTTGGAGTTTGCGCCGCCAAGTCTCCCACCAGACGGACATCATCAAGGATCAGGCCTCCCGCGACGCCGCTTCCGAAGAACGCCACCGCATCGCCCGCGAATTGCACGACACCCTGCAACAGGATCTCGCGGGCGTCCGCCTGCAGGTCAATACGGCCCTTTCCCGCATGAAACGCACCCCGGATCGGGCCGAAGAAGCCCTCGAACTCGCCCAAAAAATGGTCGAACGCAGTGTGCGGGAATCCCGTCGCTCCGTCTGGGACCTGCGATCGAGCACGCTCGCCAACGAAAGTCTTGAGGCCGCCATTGAGGAGAAAATCGATGAACTCAAAAGCGAACACGACGGAGACCTCGACATCCTTTTCAAGACTTCCGGCAGTCCCTTCCCCATCAAGTCTCTCGTCAAACACGACCTCCTTCGCATCACACAGGAAGCCGTCACCAATGCCTTCGACCATGCCAACGCGCGCCAAGTGGACATCGAACTCGCCTACGACGACAACGATGTTCGACTTCGCATTCGCGACGACGGTGACGGTTGCGAACTGATCGTCGCAGAACGTCTGCAGAAAGACGGGCATTTTGGCCTCACCGGCATGCGGGAACGCACGCGACGTCACGGGGGTGAGTTTTCCTTTCACAGCGTTCCGTCCGAAGGAACCACGGTCACAGCCACACTTCACCGCACGCAGATTCTCGCCAACTCATGAGCACCTCATCCAGCACCTCCATCCGCCTTCTCGTCGCCGACGACCACTTTCTTTTCCGCACCGGCGTCGTGAACGCCGTGGAAATGGAAGACGATATCGAAGTCATTGCGGAAGCCGCGGGCGGCAATGAAGCCGTCGAGCAATATCAACAACATCAGCCGAATCTAACGCTCATGGACCTGCGCATGGAACACGGCGATGGTTTTGAGGCGATCAAGTCCATCCACGCCATCGACGAAAAGGCCGCCATCATCGCTCTCACCACCTACGACGGAAGTGAAGACATCCAACGGGCACTCAAGGCAGGCGCCCGCGGCTACCTCACGAAAGAAGCCACCACGGAAGAACTCGTCGATGCGATTCGAAAGGTCAGTGAAGGCGGATTCTATGTCCCGAGCGCTATCCGCACCCGACTCGCCGCTCGCGAAGGACGCGAAACCCTTTCCCGGCGCGAACACGAGATCCTCACCCTCATCGTCCGCGGCCGCAGCAATAAGGAGATCGCCAGCGACCTCGAAATCGCCGAAACGACGGTCAAAGTCCACGTCAGCAATGCCCTGCGGAAACTCGGCGTCATGGACCGCACCCAAGCCGCGATTCTCGCCGTCCGCGAAGGGATGGTCGCCGTGCCGTAGCTGAACACGAACTCTTTTTCTTTTCTACAATCACTCACCGTCATACTCTCTAAAAACCTGCATACCCAACGCGCTCATGACAAAACTCCCCCGCCTCCTCTTCGCCATCTTTTCACTCCTACTTTCCAGCGGAATCGCCCGATCGGCGGACAAACCGAACATCCTCTGGATCGTCGGCGAAAACTTCGCGCTCGACCTTGCCTGTTACGGTCAGGAAAACGTCGAGACTCCCCACCTCGACAAACTCGCCGCCGAGGGCGCCCGCTACACGAAAGTCTATGCCACCTCACCCGTCTGCGCGCCGAGCCGTTCGGCGTTCTTCGTCGGCATGTATCAAACGACGACCGACATGCACCACATGCGTTCGCATCGTGATGATGATTTTCGCTTCCCCCCCGGCGTCCGCCCGATCACGCATCGTTTGCAAGACATCGGATACATCACGGCAAACATCACGCACATCGGCGAACGCGAAGTGGGCACCGGCAAGCTCGATCTCAATTTCGTCAACGAAGGCGAACTCTATAAAACGAAGGACTGGGCTGAATTGAAGGGCAACCAACCGTTCTTCGCGCAGATCAACATGCCCGAAGCCGAGTATGACATTTACGACCGCAAGTCCGCAGAGAAGGAGCGTGTCGTTTGGGTCGGCGAGGAATGGCATCCAAAAATTGCGACTCCAGAGAACGTTAATCCGCCTCCCTACTACCCGGATCATCCCATCGTGCGCGAGGAATGGGCGCGCTACCTGAACTCCGTCACTGGCACCGATGTCGGCATTGGATGGATCCTTGAGCAGCTCGAAAAAGACGGCGTCGCCGACGACACCATCGTCATCTTCTTTGGCGACAACGGCCGACTCGAAGCGCGGGGCATCCACTGGCCGTTCGATTCCGGCCTCCACGTTCCGATGATCATCAAATGGGCGAAGAATTTCCCCGCGCCGAAGCAGATCACGCCGGGCACCGTTGACGAACGCGTCATCAGCCTGCTCGACATCACCGCAACCACGCTCTGGATGGCCGGCATCGAGAAGCCGGCGCTCATGCAAAGCCGCGTCTTCCTCGGCGATAATCCTGACAAAGAACGGACCTACGCTTTCGCCGCACGCGACCGCATCGACGAAACCGAAATCCGCATGCGTTCCGTCCATGACGATCGCTTTCACTACATCCGCAACTTCACGCCCGGCGCAGGTTTTCCCACACTGAACCGCTACAAGGAAAAGTGCTTCCTCGTGAAGCCCCTCATGCGTGAACTCCTCGCCAAAAAAAAACTCACCGGTCCACCCGCCGACCTCATGAAGCCGTTCCCCGGCGAAATGCTCTACGACACGCAAGCCGACCCGCACGAGATCAACAACCTCGCGGAAGATCCCGCACACAAGGAAACGCTTCTTCGACTTCGCACGGCTGTCGAGACATGGATCGTCGAAACCAATGACCGCGGCGAGATCCCCGAACCTCGCGAGATCGTCGCCCCTTTCGAAAAGGAAATGCACGACTGGTTCGGCACACCCGATTGGGCGCAGTAGTTGCCAGTGGATGCAGCTTCCTGCTGCACCATGGAGGGTTACTCTTTGCAGCTGGAAGCTGCAACCACTGCGCAAAAACCTCACGACTTTCGCCCTTACCGGTGGTTTCATCTTTCCGAATAACACAGGACCCCGCTTATGAACACTTATTGCCCCGACTGCCACAGGCGCGATTTTATCCAGCGCTCACTTCTCGGCTCCGCCGCTTTTTTCACCTCTGCCGGAGCCTTTGCCGAAGCCCTGACTCTCACTCCGACTCAAACCGAAGGCCCCTTTTACCCGGACAAGCTTCCGCTCGACACGGACAACGACCTCATTGTCATCACCGACTCCATCACCCCGGCCGTCGGTGAGATCACCCATCTCCATGGCCGCGTCCTCGACCTCAAAGGCAAACCGCTTCGCAACACGCTCGTCGAAATTTGGCAATGCGACGCAAACGGCAACTATCTCCATTCAAGGGGCCGCAACGGCACGAAGGGCGGATGGGACAAAAACTTTCAAGGCTATGGTCGTTTCATGACCGACACGAAAGGCCGCTACTACTTCCGCACAATCAAACCCGTCGCCTACGTCGGTCGCACACCACACATCCACGTCATGGTCACGAAGGGCAGGGATCATCTCCTCACGACTCAACTCTACATCAACGGCGAAAAGCAAAACGACCGGGACTTCCTTTTCAATCGCGTCAAGGATCCGAAACAATCCGCCGCCATTGTCGCCGATTTCGTTCCACTCAAAGACTCAAAAACCGGCGAACTCACCGCCAAGTGGGACATCGTCGTCGGCCTAACACCGGAAGACGCCTCCTAGTAAGACAGGCTTCCAGCCTGTCTCCGCAGCCGGACAAGCCCTCGAAAACCAGAGCGCTAGGACATGCATCCCGGATACCAAATCTGCCTCCACTCACAAACTGGAAGCCCGCGCTACCTTTCGAAACCACTCATCCATATCCGCGATCATTTCCTCGAACCACGGATTCTGATTCCAGCATCCATGTTTCCCGTTTTCGTAAACTTCGATCCCAGTTTCGATACCCAGCGACTTCAACTTCTCGCGCGTCGGTTCATTTCGCTCAGGTTTATCGAACTCCCCGGCCATGAATAAAATCGGCGGGTCGTCTTCCGTGATCTGCAACTTTGCATCGGCGAGAGCGTAAAGATCGGGCGCTTCCTCAATCGTCTTGCGCAGCCAGGCATTGGAATTCGAAGAGTCCGGATTCGAGATCGACCGCTCGGCCACCGACCCCGTCGTCATTTCCATCGGCCCGGCCATGACCACCGCTCCCGCGATTCGCGATGAAACTCCCGGGTTCCCGCCGTTGCCATACAGTTTCTCATTATCCGACGAAACAGCTAACAATCCCACCAAATGCCCCCCAGCCGATCCCCCGGCGCCAAAGATCAGGTTTGGATCCACCCCGTATTTTTCCGCATTCGCCCGGAGATACCGCACCGCCGCATGGCAATCCTCGATCGCCGCGGGAAATGCCGCTTCGTAGCCAAGCCGGTAGTCGATAACCATCGAAACATAACCCCGACGCGCGAACTCCAGCCCCATAGCACGGAACTTCGTCCGATCCCCGTTCAGCCAACCTCCACCGTGAATGGTCACCACAGCTGGCAGCCTTTCCCCGGCCTTTGACTTCGGTCGGAAGATATCGCAGAGCACCTTCCGCGTCCCGTTTTCCGCATAAACGACATCGAGATGCGATTGAATATCATCAGCGATCACGGTGGAAGGCCGCGTTCCGTCCTTCGAGTCAAAGTCGGCTTCCACCGAGGCCGGATGCGGGGGCAAGCCGCCCACTTTCATTTTCTGCACATACAATCCGCCAAATCCCGTGATGTAGAGATATCGCATCCGTTGGTTACCGAAGGTGCAATTGATGGGGCGCTCGGGGCAGGGGATTTTATCTAACAATTTCCCATTAGGATTCCAGATCCAAATATCCGTGGCCCCGGCGCAATAGACATTACCCGCGCGGTCGATGCACATCCCGTCGGCTCCTTTCGCCTCGCCATCGTCCATCTCGGCAAAGACCCGCCGATTTTTCAAGGACCCATCCTTCGAAACATCAAAAGCAATGATTTCCTTCGGCACATAGGACGCAACGTAGAGCGTCCGCTGGTCTGGAGAGAGGGTGATCCCGTTCGCCGTTCCAACTTCCTCGCTCACGACGCGGCTTTTCCCGTCAGGCGAAACGTAAATCACCGCATTTTGCCGCGTTAACGTGAAGTAGATCCCGCCCTTGTTGTCGACGACAAGATCATTGGGTTTCCGGGGAGGTTTCACTTCGCTGTCTTCTTCATGAAGCACGACGGCCTGACGCGACCTCGCGTCCTGCCCTACCAACTGAGTGATGCGGGCATTCCCATTGTCGGAAAGATAAAGGCGACCATGGTTGTAAAAGCTCCCACTGATGCGCCCCGCTTCCTTCATCAGCGGCGTCATCGTTTTCTTGTTCGGCGCATACCTGTAGAGCGTCCCCGCTTTGACGTCAGGAATCACCAATGACCACCCATCCCACGACGGGCCGTCCGCGAGTTCGAAGTCGTGAGGAATGCGCTGAAGTTTCGCAGTTTTATCGACCGGTGATTCGGCTAACAAAACGACAGGAAGGGAGAGGAATAAGGCGGCGAGAAATCTAGGCATGGTCAGAGGATCTTATAGTAACGAAGGCGGGAGGCAAAGCCTCACCCGAAATTGACAAGCGGATTCACAGACGCGATGCTTTCTCATGCCCGAAAACGGCCAGAGTGAGGAAGAGCCGCAACCGATCAGCTTGGAGGAAGCCAAGCGTTTATGGAACTTGCAGAAGCAGAACAAGCCGCTCTCCGCCCGAGACCGCCAACTTCTCGAACAGGTCGCCGATTGGCAGATGTGGACGAGCCACGGGATCGGGTTGAAGCCTTCGAACGCCACGTCCGAATCCAGTTCGAAAGCCTCGCATCGTGGGCAAAAGACGAAGGCAGCCTCTTAAAATCCTCCGACATTCCTCCACGTGCCTACGAAAAGTGCGGCCGGGAACATGAGGTCTATCATCATCAAGCCGCCCGGCGATTCTGGAAATCAACATTCCCCGGTGAATCTGGCTTTGGCCCTTTCGGCTACTACACTCCGGCGGGGTATCTCCAAAGATTGCGACTCTCTAATCATGTTTTTGGCGACGATGTTCGCTTCGAAGGGATGTGGAGGCGACGAAAAGGTTGGAGCATTGTGACTTCCCAACAATACATCCATCCCCACCCTCTCCGTTTCATTCCCACGGAAAAGGAAATCAAAACCTATCTGCGCGACCTCGGTTTTCGAAAAAACGACCGCACTCGCCACTGGCAGCGAGACGATGGCGTAGAACTCGGGGACACCCACGACCGGAATTTCATCCGTACTCCCGATGAAAATATCGTCGCCATCGACGTGCAGCCGCGACTCATGGAAGGCGCGGATTGGGAGAACGTCCGCGAGTTTGAAGAGTAGCCGCTCATCCTCATCCGCAGTTATCAGAATTTAAAGCGGCTCTCACTCCTCTTCGTCAGCTTCTTCACCGTTTCCAACTCATCGCGAAGGAATGCCCGAGCATCGTCGTTTTCTTCACCGATGACAATGGCGGACGCAACGTCGGCGATCAAAGAGATACAAAAACGGGAGGTTCCGATGGTCGCGTAGCGACATCCGGCAAAATCTCAGGACCCTTGAAGTTCAGACTGGAAAGACGACAACGCTACCCTCATCCAGACAGGTCTTTTCAAACGGGTTTCTGGTAAGCTGCTTCTCATTGGAGCGCGATAGACCCATGTTCTGACCGGCTTTTCGTCTATCCATAATGGCGAGCCCATCCCTTGCCAATCGCAGCTCCCTTTACGCAAAAAAGCCCGGAAGCAAAATGCTCCCGGGCTTTTCGAAATTTTTGAGGGGAGGAGCGGCGCCCGCCCCACTCGGAGCGGGCGCCTTCGCTATCTACCCCTTGGCTGAAGACAAAGATTAATCAATCGCGGCGCCGTAGGCTGGAACTCCGTGTTCGGCAAGGTCCAGTCCTTCCTCTTCCTCTTCTTCGCTAACACGGACACCCATGATGAGCTTGAGGACGAAAAATACGACAAACGAGAAAGCGAATGCAGCTGCAGCGACGGAGGCAACTCCGATAAGTTGACCGCCGATACCGAACTGTTTTTCAGCTCCTTCGGGAACAACTTCAAAGAGTGCTGCGGCAAGGATACCCCAGATACCGCAGATGCCGTGGACGGAGATGGCTCCGACAGGGTCGTCGATCTTGATCTTGTCGAAGAAGATCACTGAGAAGACAACGATGATTCCAGCGATGAAGCCAATGGCAAGTGCGCCCATGGCGCTGACGATATCCGCATTTGCTGTGATACCGACGAGGCCAGCGAGGAATCCGTTAAGAGCCATCGAGATGTCAGGCTTCTTCAGGACGATCCATGAAGTTGCAATTGCCCCGAGGCTACCTGTGCAGGCTGCAAGCGTTGTGGTGGTGAAAACAAGTCCGAGTGGACCAGGAGCGGCAGAGAGTACGGACCCGCCATTGAACCCAAACCATCCGAAGAAGAGAAGGAAAACACCAATCGCGGCGAGAGGCATGTTGTGCGGGAGGATGGGCTTAATCCCATCTGCCGTGTATTTGCCCTTACGAGGCCCAAGTATGATGACGCAGGCGAGAGCGGCAAAACCACCGAAGGCGTGGACAACCGCAGAACCGGCAAAGTCTTTGAAGCCGTTTCCGCCGTTGAGGCCACCGAGCCAGCCGCCACCCCAGTGCCATGAACCGACAACAGGATAGGCAAAGCCAACAAGCAGTGTGGCAAAGACCATGAAGGTTGGAAGCTTGATGCGTTCTGCGACGGCACCGGAAACGATCGTAGCCGCAGTAGCCGCAAACATGGCCTGGAAGATAAAGTCGCCGTAGCCTGTCATTGCGAGGCCAACGCCGCCATAACCAAAGGTGCTTCCGCCGTCTGCATTGAGATCACCAATTGGGCCACCGATACTGAAGTACCCGTTGAAATCACCCGGGTAGTGCGTGTTGAACCCAAGGATCGCATAAGTGACGATACCAATCGCAATAATGAAACAGTTCTTAAAGAGAATGTTAACGCAGTTCTTTTTCTGCGTGAGGCCGGCTTCGAGTGAAGCAAAGCCGAGGTGCATGAGGAAGACGAGTGCTGCCGCAATCACCGTCCAAAGCATGGAAACGGTGAAGAAATCAAAGGCGTAAGCATAGTCGCCTTGCTCTGCGACAAGAGCGTCGTAGTCGCCCTTATATTCGTCTTCGGCCAGAGCGACCGGGGAGGAACCCAGGAACGAGAAAGCCAACGCCACGGCGAAAAGGCCCGGCAGCAGCTTGTTCTTATTGGTGAGTTTATTCATAGAGTGGTGGTGGATTGGGTTATTTTTAGTTTCGCTTTTGTGGTGAGGTATTTAGGGGTGGATTCTCCCCAAGACGATTCGACAAAAAGCACGCCCCGTGCCAACTCTCCTTTTGGGGATGAAAATGCCTCATCCACCCCTTCAAGTGCCTCTTTTTGAACAGTCTGGAGCCCCTAGGCCCGCGGGTGAGCGGCGTCGTAGACCGCTTTCATCCGCTCTGTGCTGACGTGGGTATAAATCTGCGTCGTGGAGAGGCTAGCGTGGCCCAAAAGTGCCTGCACTGCGCGAAGATCTGCACCGTTATTCAGAAGGTGGGTGGCGAAGGAATGACGGAGCTTGTGGGGACTGACGCGGATGGGAATTTCTGACCTCTCGAGATATTTCCTCAGGATGTCAGCGATGGCCCGAGTCGTGATGCGGGTGCGCCGCTTGCTCAGGAACAATGGACCGTCCTCGACCTTGGCTTCGTGGCGGTAACGCTGCAGGGCTTTCATGGCGTGAGCGCCCAATGGACAAATTCGCTCCTTACGGCCTTTCCCAAAAACACGCACCGTCTCAGAAATGACGTCAATGTCGCCGACATCCATCGCCGCCAACTCGTGAAGCCGGACACCCGTCGAATAAAAAACTTCCATCACAGCCGCATCGCGCGACGCCGCCCATGACGGCGCCTGCTTAGGTTGCTCAATCTTGAATGGCAAAGCCAACAAGTCCTCGACTTGTTTCAAAGTGAGGACGACAGGAAGCGGACGGTCCAGCTTGGGTAACTGCACTTCCAACAACGGATTCCTCTTCAACCCACGACGATGCGAAAGAAACTTGTAGAAGCTTCGCAGTGCGGCAAAGCGCAAACGGATCGTCGTCTTCTTCAATCCATCCTTCATTAACGCGAAGAGGTAACCGCGAAAGTCATCCGCCGTTTCGCGTTTCCAACCGCTGAACTCATCACGACCGCGATAGCCATCGAGCGCTTTCTCGTAATTCCGCAGGGTATTGATCGACGCGTTCTTCTCCACGGAGAGGAACTCCATGAAGGCTTCGATGTCGGGATCAGCTTTGAGGGAGGCGGAACTCACTTACTGGCGGGCAAAGGGATCGATGGGCGGAAGTTGCGGGTCGATTCCGGAGAGATGCACGCGTTGGGGGGGGAGGAGAGCGCGAAAAGACTGGCCGCCAGTGCCGAGGGTCACTTCCCAAATAGAATTGAGAGGTTCCAATTCGATCAGGCTCGATCCACTCGTCGTCTCGAGGGGAAAAACTCTCAGTTTTCCGTCCCCTTCACGGCGACAGCGCAATTCAAGGATCTCATCGGAAAGAACGGACCAACTGACCATGACCTGACCGTTGCCACACGAAACAACACGCAATTGCTCTCGTGTCGTTCCCGTTTCCAGCGTCGCCAATTCTTCAAGCACGAGAAAATATAAACCACGACGAAAGAATTGCTCCCACGAATTACCAAAGCGCATGCTCCCCCGGCGGACCGAGGATGTCCACATCCGCTCCGAAAGTTCCGAGCGAAGCGAGCACGAATTCTACTTCGCTTCGCTCACTGGCCTGATGCGGATGAGGACATCCGCGGTCCGCTGCCATCACCCGCTCCTTGTGAACATCGCCTCCTTGCCTTTCGCACCGGCCACGCCACGTTCTGCCTCGCATGCTCGCCAAACGCATCATCCCCTGCCTCGACGTGACCGACGGTCGCGTCGTCAAGGGCACGAACTTCGTCAACCTCCGCGACGCCGGTGATCCCGTAGAGTGCGCCGTCGAATACAACAACCAGGGTGCGGATGAACTTGTCTTCCTCGACATCACCGCCTCGTCCGACGAGCGGAATACCATGGTCGATGTCGTCGGCGAAACGGCAAAGCGCTGCTTCATGCCCCTCACCGTCGGCGGCGGCATCCGCACCGTGGAAGACATGCGGCGCATGCTTCTCGCCGGCGCGGACAAAGTCGGCGTCAACACCGCGGCCGTGAATCGACCGGAAGTCGTAAGCGAAGGCTCCGTCGCCTTCGGCGCGCAATGCATCGTCGTCGCTATCGACGCGAAGCGAAACGAATCCGGCTCATGGACCGTTTACACCCACGGCGGTCGCAAACCCACCGAACGTGATGCCGTCGAATGGGCGAAGGAAATCGAAGACCGTGGCGCAGGCGAAATCCTCCTCACGAGCATGGACGCCGACGGCACGAAAGCGGGCTACGACATCGAACTCACCCGCACAATCAGCGAAGCCGTGCAAATCCCCGTCATCGCCAGCGGTGGCGCCGGTAACCTCGAGCACATGTGCGACGTCCTCGCCGAGGGAAAAGCCGACGCCGTCCTCGCCGCGAGCATTTTTCACTTTGGCGAATACACCGTCGCCGAGGC
>JBCCWV010000022.1:0-38663 GCA_039192745.1 Verrucomicrobiota bacterium
CGGCAGCAAGTTCTACGTCTTCGGCGGCCGCACCGGCGGCAACGTCGTGGGCGACGGCTTCGACACTGTGCAGGTCTACGACCCGCTCACCGACACCTGGGACTCCAGCAGCGACCCCGGCTCGACCCTGGCCCCGATGCCCGAGGCCCGCGGGGGCACCGGCAAGGCCGTGTTCCTCAACGGCGAGTTCTACGTCTTCGGCGGCGAAACCCTCACCAGCGCCGCCGCCAACGCCAGCGGCGTCTACGACCGCGTCGACATCTACAACCCCGTCACCAACACCTGGCGGCTCGGCACGCCGATGCCCACCGCCCGCCACGGCATCTTCCCCGTCGAACACGCCGGCGTCATCTACGTCGCCGCCGGCGGCGTCCAAGCCGGCGGCTCGGCCTCAAACCTGCTGGAAGCCTACTACGTCGACGTGATCTGACGCCCGGTTCGATTCCCAGAAGACAAAAAAGAAGCCCGCAGATGATCTCAGATCATCTGCGGGCTTTCGTTAACGACTACGTTGCAATCGACGCCTTACTGCCCGAACGCTTCCTGGTAGTCCGCCAGCGACGCCTCGATCACCTTCATCGCGTGCTCGTGGCCGTACGTCGCTTCGACCGACATCTCCGACTCGCCGCCGGGCACCATCTTGTAGGTGCCGAAGTAGTGGCGGAGGCGTTCGATCAAGACCGAGGGCAGGTCGTTGATGTCGTCGACGTCGGCGTACATGTTGTCGTTCTCGATCACCGCGACGATCTTGTCGTCCGCCTCATCCCCATCAACGCACTGCAGCCCGCCGATGACGTGGGTGTTCACGAGGATGTCGGCCCGGTTGATCGGGCGCTCGCTGATGACGCAGACGTCCAGCGGGTCGCCGTCGCCGACTTTGGCCTTGGGCGACAACGAAGTGACGCGGTCGCCGCAGTAGGTGCGGGGAATGAAGCCGTAGAGGGCCGGGGGCCGCAGCGCAGCAGCTCGCAGCCTCATTGCTTCCATGGGATTCATCATAGGCTTTGCTTTGCCCGGAAAGCAGGCGCCAGCCGGAAAAGTCACGAATTCTGAGAACTCCACAGTTACTCACCCAGCATCAAATGCAATTGTCCGCAATACGAGGTATTCTGACCAAGTCTCGCTAATTGGTGATTCTTATCAGAAACCAAGATTTGTAAATCTTCCCGTCGAAATACTCGCCGAAAATCATTCTTTTCAAACTTTCGCTAATTCGAGGCTAGACCAGAAGGCCGCCAGCTTACTAGATTTGACCAACGATCAGATGCGACAGATTGAGTCCACTACCGGGAAAATATTTGAATCGTGGTTTACTGAAGCGCTTCAAAAACTCCAAATCGTTACCGACAAGACTGATGAACTGACAGCTACAGCCGAAGTCGGAGACTTTCTCGATGAAGACTTACTACTCGGAAGGCTGGAGGAGATTGTGGGCTCTACAGGCAAAGCAAAATTGCTCAATCATTGGTTTCTATCAAATGCAGAAAAGATACTAGAGGGTCAGAACAATACTATCGTGCTCACAGTTAAGCGAGAGCAATTTCGAAATTCCACAACAGAACACCGGTTCACATTCGAATATTATGTGAAAGATAAACAAGGGACACGATACCGCACTTCCTTTGTTGGCAAGGAAACCTACGCTCTAATTCAAGACAGTATAGAGCCACACTCTTTTGGTCATCTTCGTAACATTCTTCATCAGGAAACTGACTGGTTCGAATGAAGCTATCCCAGTGGACATTACAAACATGTATTCTAGGAGCAAGCATCTTGCTCGGCTGGATCGTATCAAGCGAGGAAAAGAATGGTAAATCAGAAGAACCACATCTGTTGAGCCAGTCATCTAACCCGACGCTCATTGAATCAGCCTCTACAATTTCGGAGAGTAGGCCTCAAGCGGATGTAGATAATGACCACTTCTTAAGGCTTTCGGACGTGGATTTCCAATATGTCGCTGAAAACCTCAGCGGAGTAAAATTTTCGGGGTCCCCTCAATTTGATGAATTCATATTGAAAAGCCTTGGATTAACAGAAGTGCAAAGTAAGGGCGTCAATCAGAAACTGGCAGGGCTTCATAAAAGCATCCAAAACCTTGAGGTATCTACAATGCAAATAATTGAAAGATCTGATTCAAGAGTTATCTTGCAAATCCCTGCTTATGAGGAGTCAGTAGAGGCCATTTTCGAGTCATTCGAGAACGAAATAGAGTCTTTGGTTGGACCAAATAATCAGATCATCTTGACATCGCTCGCCGAGAACGGGTTTGATTCCTATTTTTCGGGTTTAGGAAGCCACTCGAAAATGTTTATCATCGACACGCTCGACGATGGCTACCTTAGTGTAGAAGCGCGAACTGTAGGGCCAGAGATTCCTGGAGATGAGTATATAACAACCCAAATGCCTCGAAAGTGGCAACATCTTGCTGTTTTTCAGGAAGAATAATGAGGGCACACCCGCCAACCAAGTGTTGAGTTTTTATATTCTCGATTGTTATTTGGCACTGGGCGGAGGCTGAATTTGGGGGCCGGGGTAGGTGGATGAAGTCGGTGTGGGGCTGATGGGGGCGGGATTCTGGTTCGCACGGCCCTTCATCTCATGGACCCTCCCAACTGAAGGTAGCGGAAGAGGTTGTATACCAGATTGCAGATGGTGATGTTTCGTTCGGCTCGGGAAAAAGGTTCAGTCAAGAATGCCGCGTAGATAAGGCATTTAATCGTCATAAAATTCGCAGAAAACCACGGTTATTGAGTTCGCGGTTCAACAACGTCCACGCATAGCCACGTGGCATTCGGGTGAGTCAATGTTTTTTGACACGGCAATTCTTCTAGCGGCGACGTTCGACCCCGACGCGCATGTGGCGTTTCGCGCCGGCGCCGATGGCGTTGGTTTGCTTGGCGGAAACGATGCGGCCGAGTCCGCCTGCCGTGAAAAGATCGGTGTCGAGAAGCGAGGCATCCTGGGTCCAGTTCCTCAGATCGTCGCTCAACTGGATATTGAAAATCAGGTTTTCGGAGGCGGAGAACAACGTGCCGTCCTCAGTGCCGCCCACCTTCTCCGTGTCGGCCGGAGCTCGAAACGACAAGCTCATGATTCCACTGCTTGAAATGTTCAAATCCGGTAAGTCCCGCGAAAGCGGGTTGTCCGGATTAGAGAGGAAAGCGTCCTCAAGCACGTAAATGATGCCGTCGTCATCGAGGTCCGTGCGGTCGAGCGGCACGGCGGAAACGACGGCAGGCGCCCCGGTCACTCCCGCGAAGTGCAGGTAGCCGAAGTCGTCGATCGTGAAGCATTCGACGGGACAGATTAGGTTCGCAAAGAGTTCCGGAGTTTGCCAAAGAATGCCGGTGAAGGCGGAACAGTAGGGGCTTTCGGTCGGACAGCCGCACCCACCCGACGGAGGGATCGCCCTGGTCGTCGATGAAGGCGCGAAAGCTGAACTGGACGGGAGCGCTGCTGTCGATGGTCGAAGTTTGCCACCCGAGGATGTTGCGACGCGAGGCCATCAGGGTTCCGTTCGCTCCGTTGAAGTGGGCGAGGAACGGCTGTTGTCCGGTGGGTTGGATAGCAAGATCGACCGAAGGAGCGAGGCTGATTTCCGAAGTGGACTGGGCGTTGGTGAACGCGGTCGACTAGGTCAGGGAGCTCGGGAACGGTCGCGGCCCCTCCATATAGAGAAGATCGAAGGTTCGCACGTCGTTTTCCGTGCGCGTTTGCCAGGTAGCGACCGCGATCTCTCCCGAAGGTTTTTCGGCGATGGCGACGTCACCCAGACCGCCTGTGCAAACCTCGGGGGTGAAGAACTGTTGGAGCACGTTGCTTCCGTCCCAGATCACGACTTCCAGCTTCTAGTTCCCGGGGGCTTCGGTCACGAAGGCGATGTTCCCGTCGGACAAGACGGTTGCGTCGAGTTCTCCGAGGGTGCCGGTGTTTGTGACCGACACGGATGATTCAGCCACCCCGTTTACCACCGCCTGGGAAAAGATCCCCCGTGATGGTGCCCTTGAAGGCGAAGAGGCAGACGATGGTCCCGTCGGGCTGCACGACAACTCGTGTTTGCACGGCTGAGCCGAAGGAAGTCAATCCGGATCCAGAGAAAAGGAACTGCCAGTTCCCCTTCGAGTAGAGGAAAAACTTGCGGTTGCCGGTTCCGGTGTTCTCCGTTTGCAACAGATAGACGGAGTCGCCCTCGCGATCCAGGGATTGGGAAAGATTGACGAAGTCGGGCTCGCGGGGAAAGGGCGGCGAGAAAGCTGTCGGCAGATGGATCTCCGGCGGAAGGGCGGCGGAAGGGAGAACGGTGAGAAAGAGAAAAAGGAAGAGGGAGAGTAATCGATACATGGAGGGAGGCGACACATACGACCCGGATTGTCCCCTTTGGCAAGTTTTTGACAGGGAAGCATTAAGATTTCGCGATTTTCGAAAAATTGCGACTCCGGTCGACTTTAAGTGCCTCCCGTCCTTTTCTTGGAGAAGATCAACCGGTATAATCCGCGCGATGGCCGCCACGGAAAACTTTCCCCTTCGAGCTGAATCCCGTCGCCATTGGCTGAAAACCGGCGGCGCGGCTTTTTTCGGTTCTGCACTGGCGGCTGGTGCCCGGGAATCAGGTGATGAAGAGGCCGAACTAACTGACCCCTCACCGGAGAGTCCGGTGCGGATGATGTACAACGAAAATCCGGTTCACTCGTCAAAGGTTCGCGCGGCGATGACGGCGGCTTTTGAGGAAGCCAACAGCTATTCCTATTTCCGCGCCGTTGGCGAACTCAAAGAGATTCTCGCCGAACTCAATGGAGTTACTCCGGCGCACATCGTCGTCGGAGCGGGATCGACGGAAGTCCTGCGAGTCACCGCGCTGCACCTCATGCAGAAACTTCCGGTCCACCAACGCCGGATCGCGGCGGTGAGCCCGGGCTATGAAGGGATGAATCGTTATGCTGAAAACCTGGGGGCAAAGATCACGCGGGTTCCAGTGCAGCCCAATTTCTCTCCGAACCTCGACGGCCTCGCGGCGGCAGTCGAAGATGGAGCGGCCATCCTCAATCTTTGCAATCCGAACAATCCGACGGGCGTTATTGTCCCCGAGAAGACGCTAACACCCTTCTGTCGGAAGATGGCGGCGAAGACCTTTGTCTTCGTTGATGAGGCGTATCACGAATTCGTGACCAATCCGGAATACGGATCCATGCTTCCGTTGGCGAAGGAAGGCCTTCCGGTGATGGTGACCCGAACCTTCTCGAAAATGTTCGGTCTCGCCGGCACACGCATCGGTTACGGCATCGGTTCGCCGGACCTCGTCTCCGAATTGGAAGCAGTCCAGACCGGAACCATCAATATCATCGCCATCCGCGCCGCCATGGCCGCGCTCAAGGATGAGGATTTCCAGCGCCGAAGCCTTGAAAGCAACGAGGAAGCGAAAGCAATCCTCTTCAAGGAACTCGCGGCGATGGGGCGCCAGGTCACAAAGGGCGAAGGCAATTTCGTCTTCTTCCACACAGGCATGCCCATCCAGGAGTTTGAGAAGAAGATGTTCGCCAAAGGCTTTTGGGTAGGCCGTCCGTTCCCTCCCTACCTCGACTGGTGCCGTCTCAGCATGTCGACGCCCATGCGAATGAAACAGTTTTGTGCCGCACTGGGAGAGGTGCTTGCGAAATAGAAAAACCGGCTCGGGGCATCGTCCCAAAGCCGGCCACAGAAACAACACGGGCGTCTGTTTTTACTCTTCTAGAGCGGATAAACTTAAACTGTAGCCATGGGGAGATGGTATTGGGAGGAGTCGCGAAGCGACCTCACAACGAGTAGCCGGCGCGCTCGAGCCCCCGGTACAGCGCCACAATGATTTTGCCCACTGTCGCGTTAGCGACCGATTATGCTAGCCGTGGGTTTTCAACCCACGGAAAAGAGACAAAGGTATCTTCGTCGCGTCAGCGACCGGTCACGCGGTTCGGTGGATTCGCAATCGGTTACCGTGAGCGGTCGCTGCCGCGATGCGGCCGTTGCGCGATTAAATCGGGGATTGAAAACCCCCGGCTAAAATGAAGGGTCGCAACGCGACCGCGGGAATTGCCCCGTTCGTGGCCAAGGTTCCGCTCCAAGTCGCGGTGATGTCGGGGTCATCTTGAGCCCAAAGGAGAGTGACGGCCTCCTAGCTGACGACCGAAAGACACGCAGTCGCAGGGATCGAGAAGAAGTAGGTTTTTCTCAGTGATTTTGGATGAGGTGCAGTCCACGCTCAGTTGATGGCATCACGATCCAACGATTGGTCCGTAGCTCAACTTGATGCGAAGGACCCGGCGGGGGACAGATCGGTCCATGGTGGCGGTGCGGTGTAGGTTCCCGTCGGGCGGTCCGAAGGTTAGGCCGTCAGTGCCCCATTGGATCATGTCCGTCGAGGTCTCCGGGAGATAGGTCACGCCGGGTCCGTCGGCAAAGAATGTCATGCTTATTCCGGTCGGCTCAAAAATCGGAGACGGAAGTTGATCGAGCAGCGGGGAGTGAGGATCCAAATCAAAAGCGAGGGCTTCGAGAAGCGTGACGCCGTCCCTTTGCGGTTGCTGGTTGAGATCTGCGTCATGGGTGAATCCGTTTGTGAAGAGCCAAGTAGCGGCGGGGTGTTGGGTTTCATCGACAGCCTCCGCCGGGTAGCCGTTCCACGTGGGTGAGGTGAAACCACTCTTACTCGCGAGATAGTTGATGGAAAATCCGGAAGCAGTGTTGTCGAAGACACGTACGCCGAACGAGGCCGGGGCGTCTCCCAAAAAGCAGGCGGCCTCCAGGCTGGCGCAAAAGAAGAAAGCGCCGTCATCGATTGTCGTGCAATTCGGGGGGATAGTGACTTTGGTTAGACTCGAGCAACTCTCAAAGGCGCCTTCACCCAAAGTCGTGAGAGTGGAGGGAAGACGGATCCTCGGAATATTGAAACACTGACTGAAGCCGTCCCTGCCGATGGACTGCAGGCCCTCCGCAAGTTCGAGGCGACTCAAGCCAAAGCATCTTGCAAAGGCAGTTTCACCGATCGACGTGAGAGAGGCAGGGGTCGTCAGCTCAGTCAGGTTGAAACAATCCTCGAACGCGCCATCGCCGATCGAGGTAAGGCCGACGGAAAACTGAATGCTGGCGAGGCCGAAGCAATCATTGAAGGTCTCGTCGGGAACCGTTGTCAGTCCTGCGGGCCATTCGACGGAAGTCAGGCCAGTGCAATCCTGAAAGACACCGGTGCCAAGGCTGGTGAGCGTCGCCGGAAGAACCAGCGAGGTTAGTCCTGAACAGGCGGCGAAGACGTCGTCTCCGGTCGACGTGAGGCTGGATGGAAACGTGACGCCGGTCAGATCGGTGGCGCCGGCAAAAGCGCTGGCGCGTAAAAATTCGGTTCCCGCAGGTATTACATAGGCGCCCACTCTGCCGGGAGGATACTGAAACAGTCCCGATGCGTCCGCGTTGAAAAGCACACCATCGATACTCTGGAGATCCGTGTTACCTGCCGTCACGTTGATGGCAGTGAGGCTCGTACAGCCGGTAAAAGCCCCCACTCCGATATTCACCATCGACGGTGGTATGGTGATGGAGGGAAGACTGGTGCAGCCGGCAAAGGCAAAACGATCAATTGCCGCTACTCCATTTTCGAGCGTCACATTGGTGAGACCGGAGCATGAGAGGAAGGCTTGAAGTTCAATCAAAAGGACCGAGGCGGGAATGGTGATGCTGGCGAGGCTCGTACATCCTTTAAAAGTATCACGCCGCAGAAATGAAACCCCGCTCGGGATGTTGATGGTTGTGAGCGAAGTGCAATCTTCGAAGGCGCCGGCCCAAACGTTGTTGACCGTGGACGGTAGCGAAACGCTCGTTAGCGAGCTGCAATCGATGAATGCCCTTTCGCCGATGCTCGTCACACCCTCGGGAATGGTAATGGACGGCAAAGAGGTGCAGTTTCGGAAAGTCTCCGAAAAGATGGCAGTCAGGGCCGGTGATAGTGTCATGGACGAGAGGGACGCGCAGTTTTCAAAGGCGCGGCTTCCGAGAGAGGTGACGCTGGCTGGCAGGGTCATGGAAGTGATTCCCGCACAAGCCACGAAGGCACGATCACCGATCTCGGTCACAGTTGGCGGAATCTGAATATCCGTGACGAGATTGCAGCCGAAGAAAGCGTTCGTATCGATGCCCGTCACGTCGAAGCCTTCGATCTGCGAAGGGATATCCACCGTGCCCGTAGCCGTCGTCGGGTAGTCGGTGATGATAACCGTCGTGCCGTCCACTTCGTAAGTGAAGAGGCCGAATTGCTGAGCGTGTGCCTTCGAAAAGGTTAAAACGAAGAAGGCTCCCGCGATGATGAAGACAGCAGATCTCATGATCGTGTGCAATCGTTAGAGAAAAGAGGCGGTTGCTCCAAGAAAAATCGGCAATTTGGGGTTCCTCAGGCGTTGCCGAAATGTCTTCAATATGCAGGAGAACGCATAGCCCTTGCGAGGTTGCCGGAACCTCAGGGAGCCATTCCAGCCACCTATGCTCTCCGCCCTAAAGAGACGATTTCAGCGCTTTGAGCACCCGATCCACATTTTCAGGCCGGGCGGTGTGACCCATGAGACCGATGCGCCAGATCTTGCCAGCGAGGGGGCCGAGGCCGGGGCCGATCTCGATTTGGAATTCCTCGCGGAGCTTTTTGCGGACGGCGGCTTCGTCGACGCCATCCGGCACGGTCACGGCATTGAGCATGGGAAGGCGGCAGGATTCATCGACGAAGAGTTCGAGCCCGATTTCGCGCAGCCCGGCTGCGAGGCGATCGTGGGCGGCCTGATGGCGAGCGAAGCAATTGTCGAGCCCCTCTTCGAGGACGAGACGCAAGGCTTCGTGCAAACCGTAAAGCATGTTGATCGGAGCGGTGTGATGGTAGACGCGCCCTCCACCTTCCGGAGAGTCCCAGTAATTGACTAACATAGTCACATCGAGATACCAGTTCGGCACCTTGCTCCGGCGATGGCGCAGGACATCGACGGCTTTGGCCGAAAGAGCAAACGGCGAAAGCCCGGGAGGGCAGGAAAGACACTTTTGGGTGCCGCTGTAAGCGACATCGGCGCCCCAGGATTCGAGATCAACATTCATGCCGCTGAGACTCGTCACGCAGTCGGTGAGGTAGAGCGGTTTCTCCGGCAACTCGCGAAGAAGCGCGCCAATCTCCGCGACAGGATTGCCAACTCCCGTGGACGTCTCTGCATGCACAACGCCGACGAGCTTGTAATTGGAACCGTCGAGTTTCTTCGCGACTTCATCGACGAGGACGGGGGTACCCCACTCGAACTCGAGGGAATCGACCTCCGCCCCAAGCCGTCCCGCGACATCGAGCATGCGCGTGCCGAAGACGCCGTTGACGAGGATGAGGACCTTGTCGCCCGGTTCGATGAGATTGGCGAAGGTGGCCTCCATCCCGGAAGATCCCGTCCCGGAGAGGGGAAGGGTGAGAGCGTCGTCCGGTGCCTTGAAGACCTTGGCAAGCATGTCCTTGATCTCGTCCATGATTCCAAGAAAGACCGGATCGAGATGCCCCAGAGTCGGTCGCGAAAGGGCGCCGTAGATTTCGTCAGGCACCGAAGAGGGTCCGGGGCCCATAAGAAGAATTTGAGGGAGAGTCGAAAGTTCAGTCATCGCGCCAACAGTGCCACAAGAGCGGGTTTCTCCTAGTCCGGATTTTTCTCAGTTGGCCGATGTGGGGCGAATGTTTCGTACCGTCTCCATGCGCTTTCGCGTGCCTCGCGAAACACTTCGACGACGCGAGGCGCGTTTGTCACCATCTCGCTCCGTCGGGATGGTGTATTGACCGGCGAAGCCGCACTTTTCCGGGGGCGCTCCCGGCGCCTTCGTCAGCAAGATCTCGAGAAAGCCGAATCGCGTGGCAAGATACCGGGCAACCCGTTAGGTAAAAGTTAGGAAAGGAAAACTGTTTGACCCGTTTCATCGCAACATGAAGGCTCCTCCGTTCTCAGCCGGGACGTCACTTCCTGCCATGAATACTGTTTCTCGACTTCTGTCAGTCTGGGCCGTTGCGGCAGCACTGTCCGTGTCTGCCGACATCACGGTAAGCCCGGGTGCGAGCAATCCGGCCTATCCGCCGACAAATCCTGATCCTTTCGCCGTCGTGGACCTCGATCTCGAGGGGAACATTCTCACCGTCGATGATGGCAGTGAGGTGACAATCTCGGACACGCTTTCGGTGGGCGGGCGCGTCGTGCTGGAATCGGGCGCGACCGTGTCCGCGATGAATACAGCGCTCTTCGACGACGCGGGTCAGTCAATGACCTCATCGGGGGCCGTGTTCGTCAACTCCGCAACCTTCGACGCCGGGACCTTTCTCTCCGGGGCCGGATCAGGGCTCTATCTCGGAATTGATGGGGGGACGGTGACGACTGATGGGACCAATTTTGCCGGAGGTCAGTTTCTGGGTTTCGGAATGGACAACGGAGCCCAATTTATCTCGAATGGGGATTTCAGCTTTACGGGAATGGGAGCAATTCCGACGAGCGATTCGACTTTCTATCTCGGTCCTTTGATCGCCGATCCCTCCGTCGATGCAGGGAGCTTCGACGGAACGGAAGCTGCCGGTAACACGGCGAATGCGACCCTGATTCAAAACGAAGAGACAACTAACCAGACGGCGGTCAGCACCGCAGTTTCAAATTACAGTGGAACAGGGGCCATCGATGCAACTCTGGGAAACGACATTCTGTTTCGGGTGAATGGAAACGCGAATCTGGGTGGTAACACAAGTGACCAGACGCTTTTCTTTGGGCAGGATTCTAGTTTCACAGTAACCGGGAACTTGACGTTTGGAACCGGCGCTATGATTTCAAACCTCGTAATGCTCGGAGCCGACCTCGATGTCGGAGGGCAATTTTTCAGCCGGGCGGATGATGGTTCGTCTTCGTCGATCTTTTTCGTCGATGGGACCATCGATGTAGGAGAGTGGAATCACAGCGCTACCAATGTTTCGACTTCAGCTCTCACGGTCGATCGGTCCACTATCCAGATCGGAGCAGGCGGAGATTTCGATGTGCGCGCTCTCAATGGCAGCGTCTCCAATTTGAACATCTCGGATTCGACGATCACCAATCTCGCTGGGGGGATCCTGATGCAGGCAGATGGAGGCTCGGTGCAGGCGACAAACTTCGGCGACACGCCCGTGATCATCAATGGTGATTTGGTCGGAGGGGCTGACAATTCCTCGATTCAAAGTCTGTTCGCCAGCGGAGACATCGCGCTGAATGGTGGCGACTTTGTTTTCTTAGCGGGCAATTCATCCACTGCCGTTGCTTCACTTTCCACCTTGAAGCTCACCGGAGATAGTGTTCAGACGACACACAACGGTGGTGGGGCGAGTCTCACACAGAGTTTCGGAAACATCGACTTTGACCTCACGAATGGTTTTTTGATCGAAGGGTTTGGCGACGGAACAAGTTCAGACATCACGGTTTCTCTGGGAGCGGAGATGGTAGGTGATACGGGAATCACGGGATCGATTGGCAATGATTTCGAAGTTCGCAGCTTTGGAAACTCCCTCAATACCAGCATTACCATTGGCGATTTTTCTGCCTCAATCGGCGGGAACCTGATCTTCGAAATGCCCGCCCTGACGAATAGTGAGTCGAGGCTGGTCTTGACGGAGTTCGCCCCTGAAGTTTCCGGTGACGTGCTTTTCGACGTGGCCCGGTCCCCGGGTGCCGTGGACTCGACACTTCAGGCTGCCGTGGGATTCTCTGCCGGGGGAAACGTCTCGATTACTGAGAATACGATCGGTTCCCTGATGGGCTCGATGGACGTCGGAGGCACGATCGTCAACTCGGGTCAGATCGACTTCGAGATCGCGAATGGAGATACGGTGTCTGCGACAACCTTCACGCTTGCCAACCTTGCCTCCAGCGAGGGTGATCTTCTCATTGCGAGAGGCGCTTTCTCGCGGGGCACGCTTGAAGTGAACGACCTCGTCGAAGGCCTAGGCACTGGCACCGTGACTTTCGACGGGGGAATCTATCGGACGACCATGACGAACGCCGCCCTCTTCAGCACCTTCGAGCCCGGCGATATCGTCTTCGACAATGATGGGGCGTGCATCGACACGAATACCTTCGACCTCACGACTACCTTCCCTTTTGCCGGTCCCGGCGGCTTGACCAAGTTGGGCAAGGGGACGTTGGCCCTCGATGGAACGAGCACCTACACGGGCGACACCGTTGTCGTTGGCGGCACCCTTTTCGTAAATGGTTCGATCATCAACTCCGACGAGATTTTTGTGGGAACGATCAACGGGAACAGTGGCAACACTCTGGAGTTGACGGAAAACGCGAGTCTTCCGGGATCTTCGTGTATTCACCTCGCTCCCGGCAACGCCCTCCGGCTTCCAGAGGAGATCACTTCATTCAGTGAACTTTCGGCGGCCCTCGGAAGTGTCGTTCTCAAGATCCGTAGCAACGACCAGTGGGTCGCCGTGACCGGGCTAAACTTCGCTTCACTGACCTTGGAGTTCGACGTGGGCTCCGACACGACCATGATCACCGCTCCCGGTGGTGGGTTGTCGGAGGAAGACGGTTTTCAAATCACCGGAGTACAGGTTGACGGTGACCAGATCACACTGACTTGGGAATCGCTGCCGGACCTGATCTACGGAATCGAGTACTCGCCCGATCTTTCCGTCGGCGGATGGCTCGATGTAACCGGATTCACGAGCATCCCGGGTTCCACCGGATCCAGCACCACGCAGACGTTCACGAATCCTCTAGGCACTCCCGCGTCCACCTACTTCCGGATTAATCGAACCTCCCATTGAAGAAGGATGAGATGCCTTCTTACCAGACGGATATCTCAAGTCCGGGCTTTATGACCCCGGAGGATCGGTCGGACGACTTGGAGGCTTATTGATGGGAGGCGGCAGGGGGCCGGGGGGATCGCCGTGGGCTTTTTGGTCGAGGACGGCGCGGGCGATGGCGGAGGCGAGTTTGTCACGGTATGCGGGATCGGCGCAGCGCTTCGCTTCCGGGGCGTAGCTCAGGTAACCGCATTCGATGAGCACACTGGGAATGTTCGGGTTGCGGGTTAGACGCAGGCGACGACGCTTCTTACCGTGATTCGGGCCGTTGAAAGGGGATGCCTTGTCGAGTTCGCTTTGCAGACGACTCGCAAGACCGTGGCTGTCCACCCGCCACCAGTAATTCTCCGGACCGTTCCAACCCGACGGACCGGCATTGTAGTGGATGCTTAGGAGAATCGCCCCATCCCGTTGGCTGGCACGACGGACTCGTTCATCGAGATCGACGAACTGATCATTGGAGCGGATCAAGACGACCTTGACCTTCCCCGCAAGTTTCCGTTGCACGCGTTTCACCGTGTCGAGCGCGAGGTCCTTTTCCTGAGCTCCGTTGGACTTGGCAACCGCACCCGAGTCACGTCCGCCGTGTCCGGCGTCGAGAATGACCGTTGTGAACCCGCTCGGTCCCGGTCGGTGGCCCCAGTAGTCCCGCTTCCAACTTGTTGTCGCGCCCGTCCCGCCGGTGGTGACGCATGAGGTAAGGAGGAGAACGGGTAGGGCGAGAAGAATCAGCCATCGCATGCTCCAACCATGGGGCGAAGTCACCGCGCTGGCGAGTACGAAGTGAGTAAACGAACCGTTTCGGAGCTTCAAGACCAGCCGAAACTCGCGCAGGCGTCCCAGATGATCTTGCCTCCGGCGATAAGAAGAACCGCTTTGAGAAACCAGTCGAAGTGTCGGTCTGGCATTTTGCCGAGAACCTTTTTGCCAGCCCAGGTTCCAAGAACGATCACTCCGGTAAGGAGCAGAAGAATCTGCCAATACTCGGCATAGGAAAACGAAAGGGTAGTGGAGAAAATGATCACCTTTGCCAGTTGGACCGTTCCCTGGCAGACCGCTTTGGTGGCGACGAGCCGTTCCTTACTGAGCCCCGCCCGGTAAAAGGCGGGAGCCAGCAATGGACCGACGGCCCCAACAATCATCGACAGGAAGCTGGAGATTCCTCCAAAAAGGGAAAACCATTTAAGATCGATTTTGTCTTTCTTCTTTGGTGGCGGCAGAAAAACAGATCCAAGAATGGCGACACCGATGATGAGGGAAAGGATTTGCTCATTGAGGGAGGCGAAGACTCTCCCGCCGAGCCATGCGCCGGGTATCACGAGAATGACAAACCGAGTCACTACCGGCCAGTCGATGTGCTGACGATAAACAACGATCCGACTTAAATTGCTGATCACCTGCAGGGCGCCATGAATCGGGATGGCCAGTTTGACTCCCATGGAAGCGCTGAGAATCGCAAAGAGAAGAACCCCGCCCCCGAGTCCTGCAACTGCGGAAATGACTGCACTTAGAAATGTCCCGATAATAAGTAGCGGGAGGGATACTGTCATTGAAGCAGGTCGATCCCTTGTTCCTTATATAGCTCGTTCGCCTTTTGAATGTATTCGAACCCGAGCTTTACCTCGTTATTGAAGAACTCCGCCAGTTGAACCAAGGTCTCGCGGTGGTCGAGGA
The DNA here is from genome assembly GCA_039192745.1 of Verrucomicrobiota bacterium. GTDB lineage: Bacteria > Verrucomicrobiota > Verrucomicrobiia > Verrucomicrobiales > DEV007 > JBCCWV01. The sequence continues at coordinate 14,522 of JBCCWV010000022.1, forward strand.
GGTGTTTTTCCAATTCCTGCGGCTCCACATCGCGACAAGAACGACGGTGACCGCGCCCCAGCTGGGTTCCCACGCAGAAGGAAAGCTCAAGCTGCTCCTCTTCCAGCAGTGCTCGATTGATTTTGGATTGGAAACAGGGAACCTCGCGGCCCCAGTATTGAACCCCTTCGAAAGTAAAATACCCGAGCTTCTGTTCGATTCCCGGAGCGTAGAGGTTGCTCGCTTTGATCATCCGCAGTCCGTGATGTTCGACCGGATTGATGAAATACTGATCATCCTCTTCCGTGTAAGTCTGCTTGAGATCGAAAAGAATGCTGTCGGGACCTTCGCGTTTGGGTTCCAGAAAATAGAGATAATGAATCTTACCCAGGCTTCCCACGGAAGTTCCGGCTTCTTTTAAATCGTAACTCTTCAGCAAGTCGAGATCGTTCCGGCTTTCCAAAAACAAGTGAAGCATTTTCACCACTCGTTCGTCTTTCACATCGACAGGTGATTTGCGCATTCTCTTGGCCCACTTGATGTTGGCTTCTGCATAGTTCTTGATCGTCAGCTCTTCTTCTGTCGGAATGATTTCGCGAACAAAACTGGGGCGCGTGTAGAAGATATCGAGGTCCTGGAACGTTTGCATGTAACCATCGATGAAGGTATCGAGGACACGCTTTTTCACGAAGCCTTCACCTTCGTTGAGGTAGATATCGAGGGAGCAGAAAAAGCGGATGATGTCCCAAGCATATGGACCAAGACGGGAGCGGTCGAAGTCGACCATGCCGGACCCGTTGAAGGTTCGGACATAGTTGTCCAAGTGCGGGTTGCCATGAATAAAGACCCTCGGCACCTTTTCCAAGGGAAGCAGCTTGTCCATCCGCTGCTGAAGCTTGGGGCCGTTGACGCGGAAGAAGAGGATTTGCGCTTTGCGTGGATCCTCCAGTTTTTCGATGATCCGTTTTTTGTGGCCCGTTTCGAGTTCGATGAGGTCGATCATTACAATATTCTGGTTGTGTCCCTTTGTGGGGCTCCGTGTTTGCGTTCTTTGGCGAAACCCACATGGCCGCGGGTTGCAGCCTTCACCCTCTCAAACGCAAAGAGTTCGTGCGCTTTCCGTTTGAATACGGGACAAGGGAGGTGCCAGACGAAGTTTTAAAACAATTCTGGCATCAGGCACGTGGACTAACGCGGCCCAAAAAACAAAATACGAGAAATCCCCTCAATTTAAAGTCTTTTTTGTCGAATCAAGACGTGGTGTTTGGCGGTGGCGAAGAAACTGAGACTTTAGTGGTCCTGTTAGGGTGTCCGGACTTGCAGGGCTGAGGTGTGAGTGATTACTGAAGCGATGCGCCTCCCAAGGGGCTGATGATGACGCAGGTGTTAGGGTGTTATTCGACCGTTTCGATGGCTTGAAAAGGAGAGTCGGTGCCCTCACTGGCCATCGTCACGATCGACAAAATCGCACTGCTCATTCTGGCTCGCATGGATGTGTCGGACGCCGCGAAAATGGAAATGCGGCTTCGCCGGAGCGTCGGACGGTCGGTGAGGGCACCGACTCTCCATCCCCGAAATTTTGCCTAAATAGAGCGCGATTCTTTCCTCCCTTGAATCATCACATCAGTTCTCCCCGAAAACCCTCTTCCGGAGTTTTCGCTTCACGATGGGGACGAGGGCTAGAAGCATTCCGAGGCAGAGTAATATCGCTTTCGGAAGGTGCCACGTCAGCGCTCCGTCGATCAGTAGTCGTCGCCCTCCTTCGGCAAGGTGGTAGAGCGGATTGAACTCGGCCAGCAATTGCAGCCACGGAATCTCGGGGAGCGGGAAGTAGGTGCCGCTGGCGAAGCCAATGGGCATGATGACGAGGAAGAACGGTAGGCCCATGTGATCCATGCTCGGCAACGTCGCGGTGAACAACAAGCCGACGAACGCGAAGGACAGCGATCCCAAAAACAGGATTGGAACGACGGCCAGCATTGAAGGCCATTGCAGAGCCAGCAGTCCGCCGAGGCCAAAGCCGATGAGGACGATGCACATCACAACCACATAGAAGGTCGCCAGACTTGCCGCCCATAGCGCCTCGCCCCAGATGACGTGTTCAAGTCGGACTTGGGTCGTGAGTTGCCCTTCCCACGTCCGCTGGTAGTGCATTCGCATGAACGCCGAAAACAGCGATTGGAAGAACGCCATCATGAACGAGGTGTAGGCGAGGATTCCGGGAGCGAGATAGGTCAGGTAGCTGATCCTCTCGCCGTTCCAAGTGAAGTCGTCCATTTGACTGCCCAGGCCCACACCGAACGCGAGCAAAAGAACAATCGGTTCGGCGATGGGTGGCACGAGGGCCGTGTGCCAATTCAGGAGGAGCACCCGCAGATGTCGCGTGGCTACCGCCCAGCTTTGCCAATGAATCGAGGGGGTGTAGTGAGAAACGTTCACGGTGCAGCCTCCTTGGCGAGGGTGAGAAATAAGTCATCCAACGTCGGTGGCCGGACCTCGTAGCGAAGATTTGGGAAACGTCCCACGAACTCCGCGAGTTCGGTGCTTCCCATCGGGACATGCCAGTCCGTGAGAATCACCGAGTGCTTGCCGCCCTTCTCTTCGAACCAAATCTCGACGCCGTCCAGATTCGGACCCGTCCGCGAGACTACCACCATGTGTTCTCCGACCACGTCACCGAGTAACGATTCCGTGGTGCCCGTCGCCCGGATCTTCCCGCCCTTTAACAGGATTAAACGATCAGAAAGTCGCTCCGCCTCATCCATGTAGTGCGTCGTGAGGACGACCGCCATTCCTTGGGCGCGAAGCGTGTCAACGAGTTCCCATACCATCACCCGGGCTTCCGGATCGAGCCCTGTTGTCGGTTCATCGAGGAAGACAACCTTCGGGCGGTGAACAACGGCGCGGGCAATCATCAATCGCCGCCGGTATCCTCCGGAAAGGGTTTCCGGTTTCGCGTCGGCATACTCCGTCAACCCGAACAACTCCATCACCTGGTCCACTCGCTCGTCCCGGTTCTCAATCATCGGGCGGTAGTAACGACAGCCCTGCACCAAATTGCCCCGCACCGTGAAGTCGCCGTCATAGGTTTCGTCCTGCGTGCACACACCGAGTGCGCGGCTGGCCGGTTCGTTGTCCTTTTGGATGTCCCACTCTCCAATTCGAACGGACCCCGCATCAGGCTCAAGGAAGCCATAACACATCCGCAGCGTCGTCGTCTTGCCCGCTCCATTGGGTCCCAGCAAACCGACGACTTCCCCCTCGGCGCACGCGAATCCGACCTCGTTCACAACCGGCTTTCCGCCCAATCGCTTCACGAGTCCATTCACCTCTAGTATATTCTTCATCACGGAGTCATTGGCGGCGTTCTTGACGACGCAGTTGTTCCTCCTGCCCGATCTGAGCAAGAGCCTTGATGCATCGACGTTCAACGTCGAGCACCCGATTCACGACTTCGGGGTAACCCCGAGCCGGTGACCTTCAGCGAAATTTCAATGGAACGATCATTTTCCTGCGACTGCGCCGGATGGCGTTTGTCTGGGAGGCAGTTAATCCAGAATTCTGATCAAGGAAAGTGAATTGAGCACTGCTGTGAAGGTTGGCGTGGTGCGACGCTTGAATAACAGGCTGGCGGTGAGGATGACAACGTGAAGTCGTCTCATTCCCGTGAAACTCTTGGAATTGTGTCCTCCTCCCGCTTGATCGTTGGCTACTGAGCCGGCGGGATCGTGGTGAATGATTGACGCCAGTATTGGCGGTCGTCGGCAGAGGGGTTGGGATTGAGTAAGAGCCGATAGATGTATTCTTCGCGTTGCGGGCCTTCGGGGTTGGTATCGATTAGTTCGAAGTCGATGCCGGGGACCATCTCGTCCCAAATCTTGAGGTCGGTGGATTTTTCGTAAGTGACGAAGGCGTCGTCGGCGTTGGTGCGGATGGTGGCTTGAAAGAGGAGGTCGCCGTTTTCGGTGTAGATTTGAGGGCGAAGGGGCGGATCGAGCGTCGGGGAGGAGAGGTCGGAGCCGGCGGCGTATTCGAGGTAGTCTTGGATGCCGTTGTTGTTGGAGTCACCTTCGGGATCGAGGTTGGGGAAGAGGAGGTCGAAGTTGGCAAAGACGGGGCCTTCGTAGGCGCCACGGTCGATAAAGGTTTGTTGGACGCGGGGATTGCCGGCGAGGTCGGTGGTCGTGGTGTTTGCGCTGTTGGAGCCGGAGTTGAATGCGGGAGAGTTTTTGAGGTAGCGGAGATCGTCGTCGCGTGTGCCGAGGGTGCCATCGGGGCCGGGAGGATTGACGAAGAGTGGGTCGGTGGAGCCGGGGGCACCGAAGGTGAGATTCAAGACGAAGGTCGGAGTGAAGATGCCACCATTTTGTTCGAGGGGGGAGGGATCCCAGAAGATGTTGTTCGTACAAGTGGCGGAAGAACCAGCGGTTTGAAGGAAGTAGTGGAAGCAGCGACCCAGGACACCGGTGTTCCCGGTAAAGCTGCAGTTAGTGATGGTGGAAACACCGCTTTGTTGGAAAACCCCGGCGCCGAAGGTCGCGGCATTGCCGGAGAAGGCGCAATTGGTGATATTTGTCGTCGCGAGGATGGTGGCGATGCATCCACCGCTGGCCGCCTCATTCCCCACGAATCGACCGTTGGTGATGTGGGTGGTGTTTCCGGCCCCGAAAGAATAGATCGCTCCGCCTCTTCTTCCGCCTTCCGGCACCGTGGCTCTGTTTCTGATGAAAAGGCAGTCTTCGAAAGTGGTGGTCATGGGGAGGCTGTCGCCGGAGACGGGTTCGATGCGGACGGCGCCGCCGTTGTCCTGCGAGTTGTTTTGGAAGAAAGTCGTGCCCTTGAAGGTCGCTTGTGCACCGATATAGAGGCGGGCGGCCCCTGAGTCGGGGCCTGTGTTTCCAGAAATCGTGCAGAAATTGAAGTGAGGAGAGGCGCTTTCCGAAACGGTAATTCCGCCGCCGAAAGTGAACGCGCGGTTCGCGCTGATGTTGCAACGAAGGAATGTCGGCGACGATTGTTGACGGATGTGGGCGGCGGGCCCGACGTCGGCGTCGTTGTCGATGATGAAGGAATCGATCACTTGAGGATCGGCCTGGAATAGATAGAGGCTTCCTCCGGTCGTGGCGAGGTTGTCTTCGATCACTCCGTCCTCGATGGTGGGGTCGCTGTTGGTCATGTAGAGGCCGGCACCGTCCACGGCTTGATTGTCCGTGAACTGGCAGTCGTTGAAGGTGGCGTGGGACTCCATCTCCAGATAGGCGGCACCGCCGGTGGTGGCGAAGTTGTCGGTGAAATGGACGTTGGCGAGGACGGGGCGGCCGAGGCTGATATGGATGCCGCCCCCCTGCGATTGATCGGAGGTGCCGTCGGCCTGCCCGCCGGAGACAGTAAAGCCGTCGAGGCAGGTGGTGAAATCGGTTCCGTCGGCGACCACGACGTGGTAGGTATTGTCGGAACGATTGATGAAATCGGCGCCGTCATCGCCGATGAGGTCGCCGGAGAGGATGGTGTTGTTCGTCAGGGGATCGTCGTTGCGGCCGTCGAAGGTGCTGCCGCCGGTGGGGAAGCCGCCGTAGATTTTGACAGCGCGTTTGAGTTGGAAGGTGGCAGTGCGGTCGCCGACGGGACCGGGTTTGTAGTTACCTTCGGCGACCCAGATTTCGGTGTTCGAGGTGGCGTTGTTGAGGGCGGTCTGGAGATCGGTGTAAGCGTTGCTCCATGAGGTCCCGTTGTTGAGGCCGCCGCTAACGTTTTGGTCGACGTAGACGGTCTTGCCGGGCGTGCGGACGAAGGCGAAACTGAAGGCGGGGGTGCCGTTGGAGATGTGTTGGGGATTGGTCGCGGGGTGGATAACGGGTCCGCCGGGTGGGTCATCAACGATATCGCGGCTGGCGATAACAAAGTGCCCGGCCTCGTGATCCCATTCGTAAGACCAGAGATTGTCGAGGTTGGTGCCGGAACCGCCTTCGGGGCTCAGAATGAGGGTGCCGGTGCAATTGGTTTCGCCGGGGATGTCGAGGTAGTAGAAGCCAGGCGACGAGGAAGGCTTGGTGACGGTGAAGGTGCCGTCGGCGATGGGAATGCCATCGACAGTGACGGGCGCGCCGGAGCCGTCGATGCGGCCCATGGCGATGATCTCGGGTTTCTGGTGGTCGAGGGGAATATAAAGAAAGGAGACCGGGTCCCGCTCGTAAGTGGCGGCGTCGCGGCCATTGTCGTGATTGATAATGGTGAAGGTGCCGTCGGAGTTGGCTTGAGAGAGGGCGAAGTTGTTTTCGTCTTTCGCTGAGTTGACGAGGAGGATGCCATCGGAGGAAGTCGAGTCGCCGAAGAAGGGATCAGTGAGATCGAGCGTGTAGGTGCCGTCGGCGTTGTCTTCGAATTCGATCCCGAGTCGGATGTTGGCGGAAGAGTTGAGGGTGGTGATGGCCCCGCCGTTGGTGGAGTTGAAGGCGACGCCGCAGTAGAATTCCTGAAAGGTGGAGAAGAGGAAGGCGACATTGGCGTTGTCGGCGATGCCTACGTTGCGCGCGGACTCGCGTACTTGAATGAAATGGAGTCGGGGGATCGTGAAAGCTGAGTTTGGGAACCCGCTAACCGACGGGTAGCGGATGGCGTCGGTGCCGTTCTGAGCGATGGTGCTAATGACGACGCCGTCGTTGTTGGCTCCAGGGGGATCGATACCGATCGTGTACTCGGTGGGGTCGGTGTTTGCGGGGAGCGTGACGTTCTCAGTGAATGTCGGGCTGAGACTGACGCTGAAGGGGGAATCGGTGACGAGGAGAGTGCCGTGTTCCAGTGCGGGGGATAATGAGGAAAAGCCCAAAAAGACGAACGCCAAGATTATGCGAAGCCGTCGAATATGCTTTTCTGCACCGCGAATCGCTCCCCCCTCAAACCGGGCAGGGCTTGTCGCGATCATACAAAGATGCCGACTGGTTCCGGTGCGAAGCTCTCGGGAACGCCGGGGAAATTGTTGTCGATGAAGTCGCGCCAGACGTCGCGGGTTTTCTTCGAGACGAGTTCGTTGGTTTTTTCCATGCAGGCGGAACAGGCGCGCATGCTGTCGAACATTTCGTTGCCGAGGCAGGCGCCGACGAGGGCGAACTCTTTGAGTTGTCTTCCCTCAAGCTTTTCCTCATCCTGACAGAGTCCGCATTTGTCGAGCCCGAGCCCGCGCGTGTAGTTCTCCGCGAAAAACCGTTCCATGTTCTGTCGCGTTTCCTCGGAGTATTCGTCGAGGAGGTTCATCGCGCAGGGGGCGCAAAGCGCGTATTCCATGATGACCTCACCCGCCTTGTAGGTTTTCACAATCTGGTAACCATCGTCGAAGTCTCCGAGAGATTCCCCGCAGCGCGTGCAGACCTTGAAGGGCGCTTCAAGGTATTCAGAGTGGAGGATTTCGGGAATGGGCTGCGGTTCAAATTCGTCTTTCATGGAGAGAGTGCGAAGGGAGAGGGCGTTGTCTGAGAATGAACGTTGCCCCCGACCCGCACTCCAATAAATTGGAATTACCGATGAAATCGACTGTTTTTCTGCTTTTTGCCATTGTCCTTGTCGCTTGTGATTCCCCGCAAGGTTCGACAGGATCCGAGGTTAATGCGGATCCTGAACAAGTCGTTGATATGGCTGGGGATGCCGAAGCCAAGGGGCCTGTGGTGGAGTGGCCGCTTTTCCGGGGTGGACCGGCATTGACGGGAGTGGCCGAGGTGGCGGTGGCGCCGCCGTTGAAACTGGATTGGACGTTTGAGACGGGGGACGCGGTGACCGGATCTCCGGTCGTTGCGGAGGGATTGGTTTTTATCGGTTCGATGAACGGATTCTTCTACGCGCTTGATCTCAAGACTGGTGAAAAGAAGTGGGAGTATGCGGCCGAAGATGATGACGGGTTGGAGGCCAGGATCGAAGGGCCGGCCTGCTATGTGGATGGCGTTGTGATCGTCGGGACGGATCTCGGGTTGGTGGTCGCGCTGGATGCGAAAACGGGTGAGGAGAATTGGAGATTCATGGCGGAAGACAAAGTGAGTGGCGGACCGACTTACTTTCGGAATCCAGAAGACGAAAAGGTGACGGTCATTGTGGGAAGCCACGATTATTATGTCTACGGGTTAGGATTGGAAGATGGGGAGAAGCTTTGGGAGTATGAGACCGGCTATTACGTCAATGGAACGCCGGTGGTGGAAAGAGGTCGCATCATGTTCGGCGGGTGTGATGGAATGATCCATCAGGTGAGTGCCGCTCTGGGCGAGGTGATTGCTTCCGACGAGATTGGCGTTTACATCGGGAACAATATCGTTGTCGAAAATGACATTGCGTATGTCGCCCACCACGAGAATGAAGTCGTGGCATTCGATCTCGAACAGAAGGAGGCCATTTGGCATTTCGGAGAGCGGGATTTTGAGTATGTGGCGTCACCGGCGCTTACGGAGGATTCCGTTTTGGCGGCGTCGCTCGACAAAAGGCTTTACCGGATTGATCGCGAAAATGGCACGAAGAAGTGGGAATTCCGTGCCCGGAAGCCGATTTCGGGATCGCCGGTGCTCTCGGGAGAGCACGTCTATGTGGGTTCTCACGACGGTCGGTTCTACGCGGTGAATTTTGAGACAGGCGAAGAGGTGTGGAATTACGAGATCGGTGAGCAGATCAAATCCTCGCCCGCCGTCGTCGATGGTCGGGTCATCATCGGGGCGGATGATGGCGTGATTTATTCATTTGTGAAAGACGAATAGCTGGTAAGGGTGATTCAGATCCTTCTGGAATTTTCTTCAGTTCCGAGATCCCTTTCCCCTCTATTTCATGAAGAGAATCGTTCTTTCAGTTTTTCTTCTGCTTGCTGCGTTCTGTAACTCCCCGGCGAATGCCACGACATTGTTCACGGCGACGTTGACTCCTGACCAAGTCGTCGTGGGGAGCGGCGACCCGGATCCGGCGGCCTCCTCATTGGCCTTCGGAACGGCCACGCTTTCGCTCGACCTGTCCGGTCCGTCTCCCACTCTGAGCTATTCCATCCAGTTCTTTAATCTCGACCTAACAAGCGATCCGCGGGTGGAGCCTCCGTTCGGTGTCAATAAGGTGCGGGGAGTGCATATTCATTTGGGTGCGATTGGTGGAGAGAGGCCGCACGTGTTGAACGTGCTGGGAGCGCCGCGTGATGATGATGCGGACCTCATTTCGAGTCCTTCGACGGATTCGCTTTCCGGGGCGTGGGACGACTCAGATGAAGATTTCGGGCCGGATGGGATGCGGGACAGCTTTGACTCAATCGCTCTGACCGACGCGTTGGCTGACTTGCAAGCGGGGAACCTGTATTTCCAGATTCATTCTTACTTTTTTCGAGATGGTGAGATCCGGGGTCAGATCGTTCCGGTTCCTGAAATTCAGACGACTTTCTTCCTGATGGTTTGCGCCAGCTTGCTGATGATTCGGAGAAGGAACTTGGGATGAAGCCTTTGGCTTGGTGGTGTAAGCGGCAGTTACATGCACTCCATGTCACACTGCCACTCATTGGCGCTGCGTTGGAGAAGGTCGATGGCGAGAGCAGGTGAGAGTTTGGGCGCGGCGGAGAGGAGTCTTGCAAGGTATCCGGTGACGCGTGGTGCGGCGAAGCTGCTGCCCGTGTCCATCTTCATGCCGCCGCCGGTCCACGCGACGGCGATGTCTTCCCCGCGGGCGGCGAAGTTGACCATGGCGTCGTCACGATAGAAAAAGTAATCGGAATCGGTTCGTGCCATATCGACAGCAAGGACGGTCGGGAAGTGCGCCGGCCATTCTGGCTCGAAGACGTCAAAGTTGCTGCAGGCGGAGACGACGTGAACGCCCGCCAGCCATGCGGAGTCGACCCACTGCTTGTGGGCCATGATAAAACGGACGCTTCCTTTGCAGCCGAATGAGCAATTGAGGACGTGGTAGCCGCGCCTGAGGGCAAGGCGCACTCCGTGGGCGATGATGGCGGAGCGGGATAGGTTTCGTGCGTCAAGAACGCGAAAGCTTCCGATCTCTGCTTTTGGTGCGACGTCGTGGATGATCCCGGCGACGGCCGTTCCGTGGCCGTAAACGTCGCCGACTTCATCGTTGTCGATGGTTTTGACCCGGCCGTCTTCTTCCACCACGGAAACACGGTCTCCGGCCTTCAAGTCGGAGAGGTTTGGATGCGAAAAATCGACGCCTGAGTCGAGGACAGCGACGCGAACACCTGCCCCGTCGCCGGATTGCAGGGCAGCTCGGGCCTCCTCGGGTTCAATCCAGTCGCGGTCGCTCATGTGTGCAAATCGAGCAGGATTTTAACGAGGCGGTAGTTCAAGAGCCGCTCAATGACTTTGGACACCTTTTGCACTTCCGAGAGATCCGAGGCGGTGAATCCGTCGGGATCAGGATCGCTTTCCTGCTTCTTCAACTGCACGCTCGAAATGACGCCACACAATTGACCGCCGAGGTAGAAGGGAACCGCGATCATCGCGCAGGTGATAAAGTCGAGGGCGTCGTCGATGATCTTGGAGTGCTCGGCGTGCTGATAGACTTTGTTTTCGCAAATGGCGTGCTCGGAGGCGAGAACGAGGCTGATGAGTCCTTCGTCGAGAGGCTGTTCGCGGCCGACAAGTTTCGGTTCGCGGTCGGCGAATCCCACAGTGAGCTTTGTGCGGGCCTTGTCCGCGATCCAGATGGTGGCGCTGTCCGACTCGATGACGGTCATGGCGGCTGAGAAAATGGAGCGAGCGATGGGATCGATGAGGCCTCGCAGGTCCTCTGGATTGAGGTCTTCGGCGGCTTCAGAGAGGCGGCGTTCGAGAAGGGAGGAGAGGTCCTCCAGTCCTGGGTCGGCGTGGATCCGGTGCATGGGCCCATGATAGGCTGGGGTCGGGCGGAAAAGCAATTTTCGCTAGATGCCTAAGACGGAGCGTGTCTGATCGTGGTATTATGACACTTGCCGATGTCCGAAAGTCCGATGACTCCGCCCCAGACGACCGGTTCCCTGGTCCGGGAGGCGGTGGAGGAATTTGAGGTCCCGCTCGTTCGCTATGCGATGAGCATTCTACACGACCTCGAGAGGGCGCGTGATGTCGTGCAGGACACCTTCCTCCGGCTCTACCAACAGGATGAAGAGGAGATTCGTCCCAAATTGCGATCCTGGCTTTTTACGGTTTGCCGGAATCGAGCCTTTGATGTGATCAAAAAGGAAAAGCGAATGATCCCGGTCGAGGAATCCTCGTTCTATGATCTCGGAGGACCGGACCCCTCGCCACGGGACGCGATGGTGATTCGCGAAAGGGAGGGTGAGAAGCAGGAAGAACTCGAGCGGGTGTATGCGGAGATGAAAACACTGTCACAAAACCAGCAGGACGTTCTGCGCCTCAAGTTTCAGGGCGAACTCAGCTACAAGGAAATCGCCGAAGTGACCGGACTCAGCATGGGAAACGTCGGATTTCTCCTGCACGCCGCATTGAAAAAACTTCGTGCCCGACTTTGTGCCCCTGAATCGGTGACGAACTAACATTTTCCCATTAATGAACGAAGATACCAACAACGAAGAAATCCGCATCACTGGCGAAGCGCTTGGCGAATGGCCGCAACGCGATGACATGGCGGAGGAGGAACGGCATGAGATCGACACCACGAAGCGTGTGGCAAGGATGGTGTCGGAAGTCTATGCGCAGGAGGAAAAATACCTCCTGACCGATGCCCAGCGTCAGCTCTTGCTGGGAGGCTCGCGAGCAATCCAAAGTCTGCCCACCTTGGCTCCACGTGATCGAAAGGTTTTCGTGAAGGCGGTCGTCGCCGGGATTGGAGTGGCTGCGGCCTTGGTTGCCTTGTTGGCAATTTTGCCCGCCCCAACGCAGGAAACGGCGAAAATGGAGCCCAAGGTCGAGTGGATCGCTCCGGAAGAAGTGGAGGGTGTGGTGATGCGGGTGTTGATCCTGGAGAAGCCACTGGAGGAAGAGGAAGTCACGTTGGCGGCGACGGACGGTTCTGAAAAAGAAGTGAATTCAGAGGGTTTGACCTCGGGAGTGGAGCCTTTGGAGTTGAAGGAGAATGCGGTGGTTGAGGTGCCTCGGGTCGAGGAACCGGCGTCCATCGCAGCTTCAAGAGAAGTGCCGTTCAGGCGTCTTTTGGAATCGCTCGCTGGAGTGGATGCCGCGTTGCTTCCGGTTTTGGATTTTGATGCGGCGGTCGAGGGCTTGGACGAATTGGTCTCCGAGCAGGTTGAGCGGAACCGCTGGCGCTTGGCGCGGTATGATTCGCTTTCGGAGGCGAACGATGAGGGAAGAATGTTGCAGCGATTGACGTTTTTGGGCCCCACTGCAGGAATTGAGGAACCGATGGTGGCGGTGAAATTCGACAAAAATCGTGTCTCGAGATTCCGACCGGTAGAGACGGCGAAATGGACGGACTCCGAGGAGGAGCTTGTCATCGACGTGCCGCAGTCGGCGGCGTTCCAAGGTGGGTGGCAATTGCTGCTGGAGGTGGAGCCGAAGAAGGCGAAATCCGTGCGACCGGGAGTGGAGAAAAACCTGGCATCGTCCGGTTCTTCCGCGCTTGGGGATGTCGTCGTGGCCGGGGACGGCGACCAGTCCGTGGCGAGGTTGAAGGGATCCGGAGAGATGAAGTCGACACCTTCGATGCGGCAAAGATTGGCCATTGCGAGGTTCGCGAGGTGGCTGGAAGCGCGGGACGTTCCAGCGGGAGAATTAGTGCGGGAGATGAAGGAGATTGCCGGCGCCGATTACGACGAAGTGGAACGGCGCTTAATCGCGTCGTTGCGGCTCGCCGGAACCAAGTGAGCTGCGGAGGATGACATTGTTGCTTTCATAGAGATCCCGATTTGAGGCCTGGATCTCCGTCTTGAGTCGCACCGTCAACTTGGACAAATCGACAATCTGCCAGCGGAGAAATTTCCAACTCCCGTCGTTCCCGTCATGGGCGATCCCGACGAGCAGGTGGTGGGCGTCCTCAAGAACCTTGGTGCTCCCAGTGTTCGGCGTGTAGTAGAACGTTCGCAGGGAGCTGTCTTCGCTTCCGGTTTCGTAGAGCTTGGGGTCGAGGTAGAAAACGGATTCTGTGGGTTGATGAACGATGCGGAGGTCGGGATACCCGGTGCGTTGCGGGTCTCCTTTTTCGTTCGGAGGCACATGGCACTCGAAGTCGTCGAGTTCATCGAGTCTGGTCTGGATTGCGTCCTCAAAGAATCTTGAGGCTTCATTGATTCTTCGCAGGCCGCGGACGGGACTTGTCGGCAGATTCATTTCTTCGAGAACTTCGTCGAAAACACTGCCCAGAACCGCCATCACCTCTGATGATTCGTCGCCAACAGGAAGGACTGCTTTGCCGTTCGACCCAGCGATGATGGCCGGAAAGTCGACTTCTTCTATTTCCGCGGCCTGACGAAGGATTTCCTTGAGGGGCAGGGGCTTGAGGGAGGAATCGGGCGGTGCCTGGTTCCTCTGGGAGTCGCAGCCAGCGATAAAACTGGCGACGATAAGGATATAAGTATGAAAGATGCGGCGGGCGTTCATCGTAGAATTTCTGAAACCATAGAGAAATCACATAACACTCAACAATTTTATAAATTTCGAAGTTGGTGATTATCCGGCTTCCCTATTTTCAGGTTTCCATCCGTTTGAATTGTGGAAAACTCCCTGACAAGAAAATGAAGACGATAGCCTTCGCTCTCACAAGCGCGCTTTGCGTGCTCTTTTTGACGGGATGTCTGACGGAAGACGAGGTCTTTCCGGGCCGATCCGTGTTTTCGGTCGATCCTACGGTCAAAAAGCCAAAGCCAAACACTCCGCAACAAGAGGGATCCCGGTTTGGTTTCCGCGGGGAGGAAAATGGAGCGCTCGATGCTTCCAACCAGCAGCGAGCTTCCCGCGATCAACTTGGAACAATGACGGTTTCCGAGCAGTCAGCGGATGGTACGATGATAGTCGATGGGGCTGAGACACCCGAAGGCCCAGTCGTTGAAGGGAATGAGGTCGCTGAACAAACAGCACCACCCGTCGAGGAAAAACCAGCGCCGCCGAAGAAGAAAGAACCCGCGCCTTCATCGAACATTCCTTATGCCGATCCGATTCCCGGGCAGAGCGGATACGTTTACAGCCCATTCGCGCCAGGCCGTCCGGTTGTCGTGACGGGGTTCTCGCCGGGGCAAATCGTGGAATGTCCCTACACGCAGAAGAAATTCCGGGTTCCTTGAGCGCGGTCATCGGTGCATGACATTCCGGCGCGTTGCCGTTTTTGGACCGGGATTACTGGGTGCCTCGGTGGCGCTTTCAGCCAAGTCTCGGGGTGTTGCGGAAGAAGTGGTGCTCTGGGGCCGACGGGCTGAACGTGTCGAAGCGGCCCGCGAAAAGCAGTTGGCCGACCGCGTGACCGATTCTGTCGAAGAGGCTACGGATGGAGCTGACTTGCTCGTGATTGCGACGCCGGCGGGATCGGTTCCCAAATTGGCCGAGCAGATTTGTGCCGCATCGCCGACGGAAGGGGCGGTGATGACGGACGTCACCAGCGTCAAGGAATCGGTCGTTCATCTGGTTCGCGATGTGTTGGCGAAAAATGGATCGCCAGTCTTTTTCATTGGTTCCCACCCCATGGCGGGGTCGGAGAAGTCCGGGCTCGAATTCGCTGATGCGGATTTGTTCGAGGGACGGACGTGTATTTTGACTCCCGCTAGCGAGGAGGAGAGTTCGTTGATTGACCGCTTGGAAGTTTTCTGGACCGGCCTTGGTTGCAAAATCCTGACAATGTCACCCAGCGAACACGACCAAACGGTCGCCCGGGTCAGTCACCTGCCGCACGCGGTCGCGGCGGCGATCGTCCACGCGGCTCTGGGTCCTGATGTGGCCGTGGCGAGGGCCGCTGGGGCGGGATTCAGGGACACGACTCGTGTCGCCGGTGGCCCTGCCGAAATGTGGGCGGAGATTTTGCTGGAGAATCGGGATGCGGTTCGGGAATCGCTGTCTGAGACCATCAATTCGCTGAGTGAATTGCTTGCCATTTTGGACGGCATGGAGAAAGAAAGGCTCCGCGCCTTTCTCGATTCGGCGCGAGACCTACGAGAAAAGGCACTGAAGCATGATTAGCGAATCCAAGAAAGAGTTCCGTGTCAGCCGCGGTCGACGCATTCACGCGGAGATCGAAGTGCCCGGTGACAAGAGCATTTCGCACCGCTCACTCATGTTTTCCGCGCTTACGAACGGACCGTGTGAACTCACGGGCTTTCTCCCAAGCGAAGACTGTCTGGCGACGATGGGGGCGATGCAGCAGCTGGGGGTGAAAATTGATATTCTCGAAGAGGACAAGAAGGGGCGACCGACAAAGGTCGTGGTGCACGGCTGTGGCGGAAAATTCAAAGCGCCCGAGGAGGACATCGACTGCGGGAACTCGGGAACCACGATGCGGTTGCTGTCAGGCCTTCTCGCCGCACAACCTTTCGAGTCGCGGTTGACCGGGGACGAGTCGCTCTCCACCCGGCCGATGCGGAGAGTCATGGAGCCGCTGGCAAAAATGGGAGCGGAAATCACTGCAGAAGGTGAAGGAGATTGCGCGCCGCTTCATATCAAGGGCAAGTCGCTCAACGGCATCGAGTACAAATTGCCCATGGCGAGCGCGCAGGTAAAAAGCGCCATTTTGATCGCGGGTTTATTCGCCAAAGGCAAGACAACGGTCATCGAACCGACGCCGACGCGCGACCACACCGAACGGATGTTGCAGTACTTCGGGGGAAAAGTGGTCGTCGATGGAAAAAACATCTCAACCTACGGGGGGCAGACCTTCGAAGCCCGCGACTTCTTCGTGCCCGGTGACATTTCAAGCGCCGCCTTTTGGCTCGTGGCGGCAGCGGCGCAAAAGGACTCTCGGCTCACCATTCGCAACGTGGGGCTGAATCCGACGCGTGCGGGGATCATTCAAGTTCTTACCCGCATGGGCGCGAGGATATCCGATTCGGTGATCAGTGATGGAACTGGAGAACCCTACGGGCACGTTGTCGTCAAAGGGCATGCCCTCCACTCGGTGAAAATTGAGGGGGACATCATTCCAAACATCATCGATGAAATTCCGATCATCTCGATAGCGGCGGCTTTGGCGAAAGGAACGACGACGATTCGCGGGGCAGAGGAATTGCGCGTGAAGGAAACCGATCGCATTTCCGCTGTCGCGGACAATCTGGAAAAAATTGGCGCCGGAGTGGAGCAGTTTTACGATGGTCTCGACATTGCGGGGGGCGATGAGTTGCAGGGGGCGAAGGTTCCCAGTTATGGCGACCATCGAATCGCCATGTCTTTTGCCATCGCCGGGCTATTCGCGGAAGGGGAGACGATCATCGAAGACGTCGATTGCGTAAACACGTCCTACCCGGGATTTGGCGCGGAGTTGAAGAATTTCATGAGTTCCCGGATTTCCTCCGGCGAAAGGACCACTGTCATCACTTCCGTTTTCTCGAAAGAGGAGTTGCAGGAGAGGGTGAAAGCCGTGAAATCGGAAAAGAAGAGGGAGAAAGTCGAAGACAAAAGGAATCGTGCGGACAAAAAATGGGAAGAACGGGCACCTGACGATGAAAGTGATTTTAATCTGGCTCCGTGATGCAGAAAATCATTGCCATTGATGGGCCTGCCGCATCCGGAAAAAGTACGGTTTCGAGGAACGTGGCGAAACGGTTTGGGATTCTCTATGTCAATTCGGGCGCGATGTATCGAGCGGTCACATGGTCGGTGATCAATGCGGGAATTGACCCCGCTGATGAGAGCGCGGTGAATGCGCATCTTAAGGAAATCCTCATCAAGGCAGGCGTGAGAGACGAGCGTGCGACGATCTCCATCGATGGTTTCGAACCCGCTAAGGAACTCGTTTCCGAATTGGTGAATGCCTCAGTTTCTGCGGTTTCGAAGCATGCAAATGTGCGTGAGCGGCTGGTGGCGGAACAGCAGAAATATGCGGAACTTGGTCCTCTGGTGATGGAAGGTCGGGATATCGGGACGGTTGTTTTTCCCTCCACTCCCTACAAATTTTTCCTGAACGCATCGGCGGAAGTGCGGGAAGAAAGGCGCCGGGCTCAAGGAATCGACGACGATCTCGCTGCGCGGGACAAACAGGATTCGGGTCGAAAAATCGCTCCCCTGAAAGTCGCGGAAGACGCTCAAGTTGTAGACACTTCCAAACTCAGTATCGATGGCGTGGTTGATGCCATTTGCGCTTCTTTGGTTGCGGCAGGATGGGAGGAATTGGCGGGAACTGATGCCTAGTCACCTGACGGATGAGTTTTTTCTACAGGTTCGTGCGATGTTTGGTCTGGATCTACTTCAAGCTCTTCCACCGTGTTCGCATCGTAAATGCCAAAAACTTTGAACTGATTGGGGATCGCGGATGCCTTGTTGCTTCCAATCACGTGAGCTTCTTCGATCCTCCCTTGCTGTCGCTTGTCCCCAGGAGTGCTTTGCATTTCTTGGCTCGCAAAACACTTTGGGACACGGCGTGGGCAGCCTGGTTGTTTCCGAGACTGAATGCGATTCCCGTTGATCAGGAAGGATCAGATATGACCGCCCTGAAGAAGATTATTCGTCTTGTTCAAGACGGAGGCCGCGTGGTCATCTTTCCGGAAGGTCAGCGTTCGATGGATGGGAAGATGCTACCGGGCGAACCGGGAGTTGGCCTCGTCCTGGCCAAGACCAAGGCGCCCGTCGTCCCCGTGCGGATCAGCGGAGCGTATGAATCGTGGCCGCGCTCGCAAAAGCTTCCCAAGCTGTTCAAGCGGATCACACTTGTGGTCGGAGAGCCCTTGGAGTTCAAGGATGACTTGGGAAAGGGAAAAGAGGCCTATACCGCTTATAGTCAGCGGGTAATGGATGCAATAGCTGCCATTTAAGCTTCACTTTCGACGATTTTTTCCGCGACGCGAAGACCGTCCACTGCTGCGGAGACGATGCCGCCCGCATAACCCGCGCCCTCTCCGGCTGGATAAAGTCCACTGGCCGACGGGCATTGTAGTGTCTCCGGATCACGATCGATTCGCAGCGGAGAGGAACTCCTCGTCTCGGCGGCCGTAAGAACGGCGTCTTCGAGAGCAAAGTCGGGAATTTTTCTGGCAATGTGAGGGATCGCATCGCGAATGGAATCGACGACGAACTCTGGAAGGCATTCTCGTAAGTCCGTCCACACGACACCGGGGCGATAAGATGGAGATACATTGCCTGGTTCTTTAGAGGGACGCTGGGCAAGAAGGTCGCCGAGTCGTTGGGCGGGAGCGTGGTATTCGTTGCCGCCGATCTCATAGGCCTTCCGTTCCCATCGACGTTGAAAAGCGATGCCCGAAAGCGGGTCGTCGGGATCATCGAAATCCTCGGGGCTGACTTCGACCATGAAGCCGGAATTCGCGTTAGCTTCGTCGCGGGCATACGAACTCATGCCGTTGGTCACGACAGCTCCCGGCTCGGAGGAGGAACCGACGACAAGGCCGCCAGGGCACATGCAAAAACTGTATGTGGTGCGTTCCTGATTTTTCCCGTGGTGCACAAACTTATAGGGGGAAGAGCCGAGAAGTGGGTGGCCCGCTTGTTTTCCGAAAAACGAGCGATCAATGAGTTTCTGCGGATGCTCAATGCGGGCGCCGATGGAAAAAGGCTTCGCTTCCATCGGAATTCCCGCGGCTTTTAACACGGCAAACGTGTCCCTGGCGCTGTGGCCGACGGCAAGAACGGCTTCGGAACATTCCATTTCTTCTCCAGTCGAGGTCTTGAGGCCCCGCAACGTTCCTTTCTCGATCACGAAAGAATCAACCCGCGTCCCGAATCGATACTCGCCGCCGAGTTCCTCGATCTTCGCGCGAATGAGGCGGAGGACTTTCATGAGTCTGTCGGTTCCAATGTGCGGCCTTCCCTTGATGAGAATATCAGAAGGAGCGCCATGTTCGGCGAGTTGTTCAAGGACCCAACGCGCGCGGTGTTCACGGTCTTTGATCTGTGTGTAGAGTTTGCCGTCACTGAAGGCACCCGCTCCACCTTCGCCGAATTGCACGTTCGAATCAGGATCAATCTCCGTGCCTTCGCGCCAGTGTTTGGTTACGTCTCTCGCCCGGGGTCCGACGGGCTTGCCGCGTTCGAGGAGGATCGGGCGCCGTCCGTGCCGCGCGAGTAGTAGTGCCGCGAAAAGCCCACAAGGTCCCGCTCCGATGATAACAGGACGGTTTTCCGCATTGGAAGTCTTCTTCGCGCCAAAGGCGTAGTTTCGCTCTTTGGGCGGCTGGATATTGGGATCGGAGCCGCACTTTGCATAAACCGCTGTCTCGTCAGCGACCTCGGCCTCCAATATGTATTGGAAGAAAACGCCTTCTTTCCGGTGCGTGCGCGCGTCGATGGAGCGCTTGCGGATGGTCAGTGACTTCAGTTCAGCATCATCGCATTTGAGAGCGGCGAGTGCGGCGGATCGGAGGTCGGCATCGGTGTGGTCAACCGGCAGCCGGAGAGAAGAAATCTGGATCATGGGCATGGCCGCCGTGTCGTGGCGGAACAAGGGTGAAAGATGCCACGGGCCCAAGGAGTGCGCAATCGCAGCTGGTTACAAACCAACAGCCCCATTGTAATTGGCGGGCGATTGAGTCTGAACAAAGTTTGGCTCGCTAAAAAACCTTATCGAACCATGGAACCTTGGCATTATTGGATCATAGCTGGATGTGTTCTTTGCATCCTTGAAATCTTCACCGGCGACTTCCTTTTGCTCGGACTGGGCATTGCGGCGGTCGGTTCAGGGGTGGCGGCTTTTTATGACGCCTCCTTGATCTGGCAGGTCGGCGTTTTTGCGATCATCTCCGTCATTTTTGTCTTCGGAATTCGCCCGGTGGCGAAGCGCCATTTTTACTACACGAGCGACCGCCGTGTCTCCAATGTCGACGCGATGAGTGGAAAGCGCGGCGTGATCGTGGCTTCAGTTCCCGAAGGTGGCCAAGCAGGCCGCGTGCGCGTCGGCGCTGAAGAGTGGCGGGCTGTGTCCGAGGACGGATTGAGCCTCAGGGAGGGCGAAGAAATCGTCGTGGATGCCGTCGAGGGGGCCACGCTTCACGTCCGCAAGCCTCGCAATTCTTGATTTTAACCTAACAACATCAGAAAAATGCACCCATTAGTTATTGTTCTCATCTTCTTCATTGCCGTTGTGGTGGCTTTTGCCATCATGGGCTTCAAGATCGTCCGTCATTCGGAGACGATGGTCATCGAGCGGTTAGGTCGTTACCACCGCACGCTGGAAAGCGGGATGAATATCATCTGGCCGGTCATTGACCGTCCGCGCGCCGTGAACTGGAGATTCGCTGCCGAGAAACCGATCGATGGCACTCCGCGCATGATCGACAAGATCACGTCGCGAATCGACTTGCGGGAAACGGTTTACGATTTCCCGAAGCAGAATGTGATTACCTCCGACAACGTCGGTATCCAGATCAACGCGCTCGTCTATTTCCAGATCACCGACGCCATGAAGTCGGTTTACGAGATCAACAACCTTCCTAACGCGATCGAGAAGTTGACCCAGACCACCTTGCGAAACGTCATCGGTGAGTTGGATCTCGACCAGACGCTGACTTCACGGGACACGATCAACAAGAAGATCGGTATGATCCTCGACGAAGCGACCAACAAGTGGGGCGTGAAGGTCAATCGCGTCGAAATTCAGGACATCATTCCCCCGAACGACGTGCAGGAAGCGATGGAGAAGCAGATGCGTGCAGAACGAGATCGCCGGGCGATCATTCTCGAGGCGGAAGGGAAGAAGAATTCCGAGATTCTTGAGGCGGAAGGTCTTCGCCAAGCCGAGATCAACAAGGCCGAGGGTGACAAGGAGGCCGCCATTCTTCGTGCGCAGGGCGAGGCCGAGGCTTTGGAACGCATCGCGCAGGCGGAGGGCGCGGCCATTACGCGCGTGAAGGAATCGCTGGATGGTGAAAAGGCGGACCCGGCCAACTACCTCATCGCCATGCGTTACGTCGAGACCCTCAAAGAGATGGTATCCGGACAGGACAACAAGACCGTTTACTTGCCTTACGAGGCTTCAAACATGCTCGGCGCCCTGGGTGGCGTGAAGGATCTTTTCAAAGGATCGGGGGTATAGGCGGTAAACGAGGTTGAGTTGGTGGAAGGAGGAGCCAAGGTCCGGTGCTGCATGCAGTGCCGGGCCTTTGGCTTTTACCGCTGTGAACGAGGAAGACGAATACAACGCTGCCCACACCGCCCACGACGTCGAAGAACTTCAACGTCGCTGGTTTGACGTGGCGTCTCGCGTTGGCTGGAAGATCGCGCCTTTCGCCAAAGAAGGTGAAGCGGTGATCTACGCGTTGACGTCGCCGGGCTGGACCAACGAGGGGGAATGGGACGTGTATTTTTGCGCGGGCGTTCATGGGGACGAACCGGCGGCCATGTGGGGCCTGCTCGAGTGGGCGGAGGAGAATGTGGAAGCGATGAAATCCTTGTCGGGTCTGATCGTTCCTTGCCTCAATCCGAGGGGCATAGCTGCGAACACCCGTGTGGACGGAACCGGTCGGGATATGAATCGGGTTTTTCACGACGATCGTGAATCCGTTATCTGCGAATGGAAGCAACTCGTGGGTGAGGCGCGCTTTCGGCTCGCGCTGACCCTGCACGAGGACTACGACGCGCAGGGATGCTATCTCTATGAAATCGTCGGACAAAAGGGCTTCATCGGGGAGCAGATTCTTGCCGCGAGTGCGGAGTTCTTGCCGACGGATACCAGGGCGGAAATCGATGACAGTGAGGCCAGCGGTGGAATCATCCGAGGAGAGCTGGATCCCGAAATGTTCAAAGAAATGGGGACCCCGGAAGCGGTTTATCTCCATTTTCATCACGCCGACCAAACGCTCACCTTCGAGACGCCGTCAGAGCACTCGCTTTTCCGCCGCGTGCGGGCCCATGTGGCGGCCATCAGCGGAGCATTACAATCTGCAAAGTTATTGTAATCGGCGGTTTTCGCCTTGTCACCGATGGTGGCCTCGTCGATAAGAAGAAGGGCCAAAGCGGTCTTCACGACAACTCAATATCGCCATGTTTAAAAGACTCTTCAATCTAGTCAAAGGCTTCTTCGGACGTATGGTCGGAGGGCTTGAAAAGGCCAATCCGGAGGCGCTTCTCGAAGTCGAGAAGGAGAACCTGCGAAAGACGATTTCCAAATTCAACAAGAGCCTCGCAACCCACGCCGCGCTTTGTGAGCGACTGGTGACCCGTGTGCGTGCGCTGGAAAAGGAAGAAACCGAACTTCGGGCGAAAACGGCCGCGGCGTTGAAAGTGGGGAACAAGAAACTTGCAGGCCAGATGGCTTTGCGACTCCAGAATATCAAAACGGAGCTTGAAGAATACACGAGCCAAGCTGAGGACGCTGAGAAGACCTACAAGGAACTCACGCAGGCCCGTGATGTTTCCATCAAGGAAGCTCGCGCGAAGATCGAAGAAATCAGCCGCGGCATTAACGAGATGAAGGTGAGCAAGGCCATGGCGGATCTCAACGAGATGGCCAGTGGAATGGTCAGTGAAATCGGCGGCTCCGGCGACACGCTGAATCGACTTCAGGAGATGATCGAAGACGAGCGGAGCAAAGCCAAGGGGCGTGCGCGCGTTGCCAAGGACAGTATCGACACGACCGGGATCGAGCAAATGGCCGCCGAGCAGGACGCACTTGAAGAACTGGCGCTTGCGGACTTTGCCGCCGCGGAAGGGTTGACGCTCGAAGGCGGCGCGACGGAATCCTCCGGTGACTTGAGTGGCGATGAAGAATCGACGAAGACAATGGGGGGCTCGGAGAGTGAGTCTGCGTAGTTCGAGAGGCTTGGTTTAAAACGTTTGTGATAAATGCCCGCTGATCTCCCATGGAGCCGCGAGATTGCGGAGTTGTATGAAAGCGGTGCGACGTCGCAGTTTGTCCTCTACGGGAATATCAGTGACCGTTTCGTTGTTCCTGAAAAAGATGGGGATTCGTTGGGCGGGTTGCCTGAGTATTTAGAGGGTGTCTTGTTGCCGGGTTTCGATGTGGTTTTGAGTTACGACCTTGGAAACGGCGTGCGGATCGAGAAGGGCGGGGAGGTGATTTCCAATTGGCCGACGTTTAAGGAGAATCCGCGGTTTCCGCGCAAGCCGCGCGAGGCGTTTGAGATGTTGACCCATTTCCTGCGCTATCAGTTAAATCTGAAACGGTTGAAGAAGGGTGATCCTCAGATAGCGATTATTATCAAGGCGGCCAACTTGCTCATTCCGGATGTGCGTGGGGTTTCGAATCATGAGTTGAGTTCGATCGCGCTTCAATTTCGTGATTGGGCGGCGGATTCAGCGATCGGGGAGCTGAGGATTGCGACGTTCCTGCTGACAGAGAATCTCAATGACTTGCACCACCTCGTCGTCTCCCAGCCGCGAACAGCGAAAATCGAAGTGACTCTTCCGTCGGTGGAAGGAATGGCCGACGCACTCGGCGTCCTCATCGAATCCGCGCCGGATGCGCTTTCAGAATACAAGGATGACCTCTCGATTCCGGCCGGGCAACTGCGGGGCGCCACGCTTTCCGCCGTTGAGCAATTGCTCCGCCGGCGCCAGCATCGGAAGGAGCCGATACGTGACGAGGATCTTGCAGAGCTGAAGAAGGAGTTGGTTGAACAGGACGCGCAAGGCTTGATCGAGTTCATCGAATCCGATCGTTCGCTCGACAAGGTTTACGGGCACGACGCGGTCAAAAACTGGATGAAGCAGGACATCGAATTGTGGAAAAAGGGCGATCTCACGGCGATGCCGATGGGGTACCTTCTCTGCGGTCCTGTGGGAACGGGCAAGACATACTTGGTAGAGTGTCTCGCGGGAGATGCCGGGGTTCCGGTGGTGAAATTCAAGAATTTCCGGGATCGCTGGGTAGGGAGTACGGAGGGGAATCTCGAAAAGATTTTTGCGCTCCTTCATGCCTTGGGCCGTTGCATTGTCTTCATTGATGAAGCGGACCAGGCGCTTGGAAAGCGCGACGCAGGTGGCGGTGACTCAGGGGTGTCGGGCCGAGTTTATTCGATGATGGCCAAGGAGATGAGTGATACGCGGAACCGCGGGCGGATCCTGTGGATACTCGCCTCCAGTCGGCCGGACTTGATCGAAATCGACCTCAAACGACCTGGTCGTATCGATGTGAAGTTCCCATTGTTTCCCGC
>JBCCWV010000023.1:0-37278 GCA_039192745.1 Verrucomicrobiota bacterium
GCTTCTTGACAATGGAACATAAAAATATATAGTCAAACTCATATTTATGTATGAGAACTACTGTCGATATCCCTGATGCTCTTTTCAACCGGGTGAAGCGAAAACTCTACAGCAGGAAAGTCACCTTCCGTGCGGCCGTGATTACGGCACTGGAGCGATTCATTGATGACGAACGTCCGCCCTTCGTCCTTCGGGAGGCGGCGGTTGGAGACGCTGGTGCAAAACCGGTGACCACTGAACGGATCAATGCCGCCATCGATGATCTGGCGGAACCAAGGTTCGGCTAGTGATCGCGGTGGATACGAATATTCTTGTGCACGCCCACCGGCGGGATGCAGCCCTGCATGATGAGGCAAGATCGACGATCAAGGCTCTGGCCGAAGGCGACGTGCCATGGGCCGTTTGTTTTCATTCTTTTGTGGAGTTTTATGGGATTGTTAGTCATACGAAAATCTGGACCGAGGCCTCCACTCCGGAACAGGCACAAGCTCAAATCAACGCTTGGCGAGAGTCTCCGACTCTGAGAGTGCTCACGGAGAACTCCGCAGATTTGGAAACCCTGACCGAACTCGCGGTGAAGACGAAGATTCGAGGCGCCAAGATTCACGACACGCGCATCGCAAACTGCTGCCTCGTCAACGGCGTGCGTGAATTGTGGACTGTTGACCGAGATTTTTCGCGGTTTTCAGCGCTGAAGACGCGCAATCCGCTTGGGATGTGATAGTTTCGCGAGATGGCAGTAGTCTCGAATAGCTCGTCCCTCAAACGCCTCATCGACGAGGTCGGACCCGTGGACCGTGTCAACGTCGAGGAGCGCGCGGCGAAGTATGCGACGCGGTCGATCAAGAAGGGGTCGAAGATTCAAGGATTGAAGATGGCGGTGTCCATGATCGATTTGACGACGTTGGAGGGGAAGGACACGCAGGGAAAAGTGGAGTCATTGTGTCGGAAGGCGCAGCAGCCGGATGCGGAACTTGAGACGCCGCCGGTAGCGGCGGTGTGTGTGTATCCGTCGATGGTGAAACACGCGCGGAAGTTCCTGGGCGATGGATCTCCGATTGCGATTGCCTCGGTGGCGACGGCGTTCCCTTCGGGTCAAGCGCCGCTTCGGTCGCGGCTCGCGGAAGTGAAGCAAGCGGTGAAAGACGGCGCGGACGAAATCGACATGGTGATCAATCGCGGAGCTTTCCTCGAGGGGAAACTGCAGGTCGTGCAGGACGAGATTGCCGCCGTCGTCGAGGCCTGCGGCGAGGCGCGATTGAAAGTGATTTTGGAAGTGAGCGAATTGGAAACCTACGACCAGATCCGCGCCGCTTCATTTCTGGCCATGCGCGTGCTGCGACCCGGCGATTTCATCAAGACAAGCACAGGCAAGACATCGAGCAATGCCACGCTCGCGAATCAACAGGTGATGCTCGAAGCCATTCGCGACTTCTTCTTCGAAACGGGTATTCCCATCAGCATGAAACCGGCCGGTGGGATCAAGACCGCGAAGCAGTCGCTGCACTACCTCGTCGCCGTAAAAGAAACGTTGGGTGACGATTGGCTGAACAACCGCCGATACCGTTTCGGCGCGAGTTCGCTCCTGAATGACGTTTTGATGCAGCTCAAGAAACAAGAAGAGGGCGTCTATCAAGCGCCTTGGAAATTCAGCGATGCGAGTGGTGGTTACTAGTAGGACGGGCTTCCAGCCTGTCCCCGCTACCGGACAAGGGTCGAATTGTTCTCCCATAGAACCTCGCCCACCTCTGCCCGTTGACTCCGCGAACCCTCACAGGCAGGATGCCTGTGCTACAATTTTTGCCAGTGCCTAAGACCAAAACAAAATCTTCACCCTCCTGCCGGTCCACCGAACTCCTTTTCGGCGACCTCTGGGAATTCGATCCCGCGCCGGAGTCTGTCGACCCTCAGCTTCGCGGCAAGTATGAGCTGTTCATCGACGGCGAGTTCGTCGCGCCGAAGAGCCGGAAGCATTTTGCCTCTCTAAATCCGGCGACCGAAAAGCCACTCGCGAAAATTCCCTCCGCGGGCAAAGCCGACGTCGATGCCGCCTTCGCTGCGGCGGAAAAAGCGCAGGCCAATGTCTGGGGAAAAATGGACGGGAAGGACCGCGGAAAATACCTTTACCGAATCGCCCGCCTGCTGCAGGACCGCTCGCGGGAATTCGCAGTGGCGGAATCGCTCGACGGCGGGAAGCCGATCAAGGAATCGCGGGACTTCGACCTACCGATGTCGGCGGCGAATTTCTTCTACTTCGCCGGTTGGGCGGACTAGTTGGAATACGCCGTGCCCGGTGCCTAAGCACGTCCGTACGGCGTTGTCGTACAAATCATCCCGTTGAACTTCCCGCTTCTCATGCTTGCATGGAAAATCGCGCCAGCGCTCGCGACGGGAAACTGTGTCGTTCTCAAGCCCGCCGAAACGACATCGATCACCGCATTGAAGTTTGCGGAGATATTGCGCGATGCCGAGTTGCCACCCGGTGTCGTGAACATCATTTCCGGAGCGGGCGACACGGGCCAAATGATCGTGAATCACCCGGCGGCAAGGAAGATTGCTTTCACGGGCTCGACCGACGTCGGACGAGCAATCATGAAAGCGGTCGCCGGAACGGGGAAAGGCCTCACGCTCGAACTCGGCGGCAAGGCCGCGAATATCATCTTCGACGACGCGCCCATCGATCAAGCCGTCGAAGGCGTCATCAACGGCATCTTCTTCAACCAGGGCCATGTCTGCTGTGCCGGAAGCCGCCTGCTCGTGCAGGAGTCCGTCGCTGACGAAGTCATCAAAAAGCTCAAGCTTCGCATCGCCTCCCTCCGTGTCGGCGACCCGCTCGACAAGAACACGGACATCGGCGCGATCAATTCGCGGGAGCAGTTGCTGAAGATTCAGGAACTCGTGAAATCGGGTGTCGACGAAGGCGCGGAGATGCACCAAAGCGCGTGCGCCCTGCCCGGCGGCGGCTGGTTTTTTCGACCCACCCTCTTTACCGGCGTCACGCAAAGTCATCGCATCGCGCGGGAGGAAATCTTCGGGCCAGTCCTGAGTATTCTGACTTTCCGGACGGTGAACGAAGCGATCGAAAAGGCAAACAACACGGCTTACGGACTTTCGGCCGGAGTGTGGACGGACAAGGGATCGAAGATTTTGCAGATGAGCACCGCGCTCAAGGCCGGCGTCGTCTGGGCGAACACGTATAACAAGTTCGATCCCGCTTCGCCATTCGGCGGCTACAAGGAAAGCGGCTTCGGGCGCGAAGGCGGGAAGCAGGGGATTGCGGATTATTTGAAGATTGAGCACTAGCATGACCACCCGACTCCCCATTACCAAAACCCCGAAGTGCTACGTCGGTGGCAAGTACATCCGCTCGGAAAGCGGGCGCGTGTTTCCGCTGGAGACGAAGAAGGGGGAGTTCCTTTGTAATATCCCGCAGTGTTCCCGGAAGGATTTGCGCAATGCCGTCGAAGCGGCGGGCAAGGCGGGAGGAGGCTGGGCGGCGCGGTCGGCTTACAATCGCGGGCAGATTCTCTACCGGCTCGCGGAGATGATGGAATCACGGGCGATCGAATTGATTGGTGCCGTTTGTCTGACGGAATCCACTTCGCCGAAAGCAGCGGCCAAGGAAGTCGCGGCGACCATTGATCGGCTAGTGTATTACGCGGGATGGACCGACAAGTTCGAGCAAGTCCTTGGCAGCACGAATCCGGTATCCGGCGCTTTCTTCAATTTCTCCGTCACCGAACCGGTTGGCGTCGTCGGCATGATCGCGCCTGAGACGCCGTCGTTGCTCGGGCTCATCACGCAAATTGCCCCGGCGATCACTTCGGGGAATTCCGTCGTCGCTCTCGCTTCAGCGGAAAACCCTTATCCCGCGATTCTGCTCGGCGAAATGCTGGCCGTCTCGGACTTGCCGGGCGGCGTGGTCAATTTGTTGACGGGTTCGGCAAGCGAACTGGTTGAAACGATGGCGTCGCATGAGCATATCCGCGGACTGGATTTGTGTGTTGAGGATAGCCTCGCGAAAAATGCCGGCGCGCTCGCCGCGCAAAGCATCAAGCGGGTGAAACTTCGCGACGCTTCCGACAGTGCTGCCGCGTGGGCCAAACCGGAGAAGCAGTCTCCCTACGCCATTCGCGAATTCGTCGAATTCAAAACGACGTGGCATCCGGTTGGCGTTTGAAGGGAACCACGAAAGGCGCGAAAGTTCGCGAGAGAGGATGTTTCGATTACTGGCACTTTGTTTAGTTTTTTGCCCGGTGCTCGCCGCACAGGAAATAGTGAAGGAGGAGGAGGCGGGTATTCTCTACCGCGTCATTGTCGCAAAGCCTTCGCAGATACGGGTCGTTTGGAAGGACGAGAAGCAGAATCAGCTCAAGCAGATTCCGTCCGCTGCCGCATTTCTACGCCAGAACGGGGAGGAACCGCTCATGATCACCAATGGAGGCATTTACGAGCCTGGACTGGTGCCGAGTGGCCTCTTGATTCAGGACGGGAAGGAACTGAATCCGGTGAATCGGAGGGATGGGAGCGGAAACTTTTTCCTCAAGCCGAACGGAGTATTTGTGATTCGGGGTGGAAAGGCAGAAGTCGTGTACACGACGGACTATCGTGACAGCACTGGAGTGAGCTTTGCTGTTCAGTCGGGGCCATTGCTTTTGAAGGACGGGAACACCCACCCGGTTTTCAAAGCGAATTCAAAGTATCGCCTGCATCGCAATGGGATTGGAGTTCGCAAAGACGGAAAGGTGATCATTGCGATCACCGATTTCCGTCAAGCGAAGCATCCCACGCTTTACGAGTTCGCCGATTTTTTTCGCACGCAAGGATGTGAGGACGCGCTGTTTCTCGACGGAGATATCTCGTTAATGCGCAGTGGTGATGAGTTGGGGAAACGGGGTAATCAGTTTGCTTCGATGATTGCCGTGGTCGCCGAAGCGGGTGAGTAGTTGACCCTCTCAATCTCAAATTTTGACTGCCGCTTCGATCGCGTTGAGCAAAACTTCGTTCTCTGTCGGTTTCCGAAAGAAGTAAGTGGCACCGGCTCCGATCAATTCGTACTCACTGAAGTCGTCACCACCGGTAAGTACGACGACCGGGACCATGCAGACGTCGATATGCCTGCGAATGTTCTCAAGAACAAACATGCCATTGCCCGCCGGGAGTCCGATGTCGAGGATGATGGCATCCGGACGTTGCTTGATCGCCATCGTCATCGCCATTGCTCCGTCCTCAGCTGCAACGGTTTCGTAACCAGCGTGGCGCAGGAGGACGGCGAGCCAAATGAGTGTTTCCCGATCATCCTCGACGATTAGAACCCGCCCCTTCTTCACGATTTGCGGCTTGTTGCCTGGGATCTTGGAAGTGGGCTGATGCCCGGAGTCTGAGAGTGATGGCGAGTAAGCATTATTAAACATATCAAAATTATAATTTACATAAAAATTCTATCAATTTACTTGGTGGTTATGTCCCAATGTCAAAACAGCGTCATCCGGCAGACGGCACTGCGTTTTAAGGGTTGAAAGGCCTATTCCGCTCGCCGTCGGTGGAGAAAACTCCGGCGAGTTTTGGTGAATTTGTCAGTCGTCAGACTAGGAAAAGGACGAGCACCCATGGAGCAAGGAGGGCGGCGTCGGCGAGGGTGCGGTTGAGAGGGGGGGAGAAACGAGTGCCGAACTTGGAGAGGGCGAAGAGGAGAATTGCACTCAGGGCGACGGCTGCGCAAACGACTCTCGTGGAAAACGTGCTTTCGAGGATGACGAAGAGGAGACTGATGCCGGCGATGAGGATGGCGAGCCGTGGCCATTGCTGGTGTTGTTCGTGTCGCCGTGCGGACGCGGGGTCGTTGTCTTTGTCGGCGTCGTATTCCCAGAAGGAAATGGCGATACAATTAACGCTGCAAAGGAGGGCAAAGAGCCAGATCTCGGGTTTGAGGATTTCCAAAAGATTGCCGACCAAGCCCGCGTTCGGTTGAACTGCGATCCAGTTAGAAAGAACCGTCACCGGACAGAGGACGCCGAGTGCGAAAATGGTTCCGCAGAGGACTTCCTTGGGAAATCCCGGAACGTTTGCCATGCGTCCGATAAAATATCCGACGACCATCAAAAGCAGGAAGAACGGATAAGGTGGAATCACGAGACGCCCGCCGTCGATGTAGGTGGTGAGGACTCCCTCTGCTTTGAAGAGAAGGAGGTAGACGAGAATTCCTAAACCGAGGCAGAAGAAAGCGAAGATGGGCAAGGTGTAATTTGCCGCGAAACGATGTCGATGGGTTGCGGTGTCGTGATTGGTGAGGCGAAGTCCATCCCAAAGGTGATCAGCGGTGTAGATCAGCCAGACGGTTAGCCCCAATATCCAGTAAATGTGCGGAAAGAGATGGATGTCGAGAACGCCGACAAAAAAGTAGAGCCACGTCACCGCGACAAGGGGGGCATCCAGCGCGAGGACGTTGGGCCAAAGCCACCAGGGGACGCGGGTATTGTCGAGTTTGGGGCTGGATTCCGCGTCGGTTTCGGGCATTGCCGATCTGTTACGCGTGGGAGGAGGTTGGTGCCAGCAAAACTGCGGGGTTCCGAATTTCACTCTAACGGAGAGACGCCGCTGGTGCTGGGTTTCCCCCTACTCTTTCACGAAAGGTGGAATCGGACAGCCGATCGTGTCGGCGATCGTGCGGAGAAGTTCAGCCTCATCGCTGACAATCTTCTCGTCGGCCATGACCGTCTTCCCGCAGGCGAGGAGAAGGCGTTTTTTCACGAGCGGAGCGGCGAGTTCAAAGCGGTTCAGGGCCTCGTCGATGCGCTGTAGTCCGCACTCGTCGCCGGAACGGACATCGAGTTTCCCGCCGATGGCGCTTTCGATTTCAGAAGCGCCCGCATCGAAAGCTTTCCTGGCTTTTTCCTCTTTCTTCGTGCCGAGGAAGGCGAGGGTGGAAAGCAGGATCTCAGCATCGTCGGCCAGCTGGGAGATGGAATTGTAGCGAATGCGGATGCGTGGGTGTCGCTTGAAATGAATATCGAGATGCCGCTGGATGATCTTCTGTAGCATGAACTCAAAGAGGTCGACCTTTTGATCGCTAGCAATGAGGTGGCGCATGATCTGCACGAAGCGATCGTATTCGCCGGGAGATAGCTTCCGAAGTGTCGGCACCGCGAGATCGATGAGGGCAATCTTGCGCGAGGAATGGAGGTCGCCGAATTCCTGGTGAAGCTGGACGGTCGTGTCGTAAGTCACGCGGTCGGTTGAAGATCCGAGCATCTTCAACTCTTCGCCCCGCAGCGCGTCGTCCTGGGCGAGAAGCATGGCGAAGATGAGGGCCTGCGCACCGGACTCATTGTGCACGGCGTGGAGCCAGTTTTCCGGAAACTCGCGATGGATGCTTTGGGCGGCGCGGATTTGGTCTTCGCTGATTTGGCCGATGGAGTCGATGGACTTGGCGACGGCCATGCTGCTGAAAAAGTCCTCGATGTCCGCTTGGTCGCGGGCGGAAGGATTTCCTGTGCTGGTGCCCCCCGCGCTGGGCGCCAAGCCGGAGAGGCCAGCGACCGCTCCTCGGCCACGCGAGTGTCTCCCGTCCATGGAGGAAGAAATTTCCGGTAGCGACACCTTCGGAAACTTGCCGTCCCAGTGGGGTTCGATGGCCTTGATCCGCTGCCGCAGCGGAGGGTGCGTGGCGAAGGCTTGGGAAAAACTCTTCGCCATGCCGTTGGCAAAGAACATGTGGCTCGCCTCTTCGGCATGGGGATCGACGATCTTTGAGCCGTAGCTCAATCCACCGATCTTTTTCAACGCGCCGCCAATGCCGTCGGGATTCCGCGTGAATTGCACGGCGGAAGCGTCGGCAAGGAACTCACGCTGTCGGGAGATGGCGCTTTTGATGAGATGACCGAAGAGAACGCCGATGTAGCCGATGATCATCAGAGCGAGGCCGAAGAGAAGCAAGGGGAGGCCGTTGTTCTTGCCGCTGTTCGAGCGTCCACTGCCCGAGTAGTAGGCGGTGCGCATGATGATGCGTCCTAACAACGACAACATGAGGATGCCGAAAAGTAGTCCGATGAGGCGCAGGTTCAGCTTCATGTCACCGTTTAGAATATGGCTGAATTCGTGGGCGATAACACCCTGCAACTCGTCGCGATTGAGAAGCTTCATGCATCCACGCGTGACACCGACGACGGCGTCACTAGGTGAAAGCCCGGCGGCGAAGGCGTTGATGCCGTGCTCGTTTTCCATGAGGTAGACTTCAGGAACGGGAACGCCGGAAGCGATGGCCATTTCCTCAACGACGTTCATGAGTTTGCGTTCGTCAGCGTCGGTCGTGTTGGAGTCGAGCTTGCGGCCGCCGAGTTCGCGGGCGATGACACTTCCACCCGCGCCGAGAGACATCGTTTTGAAGCCGCTTCCAAGCAAAACGACGGCGAGAACGCCGATGGAAGTGCCGAAGAGTAACTCGGGATTCCAGAGCGATTTGGATGCGGGCGCGGAAATCTCGAATTCATTATAACCGCTTCGTTGAATGTCCCCGGTCATGCTCAAGCCGAAGGCAAGGAGCAGATAGATCGCCGCGATGATACCGATGACGGCGAGGACAAAGTAAACGATGAGAATCTTCGACTTTTTCCTCGCGTCGTCCTGTCGTTCGAAGAAATCCATGGAGGGTGAGTCTTAAGTTTTCAGTGTTTCAGTTTTCAGGCCCGCCATCAGAGCGTGGGGAACGTTCCGCAGGCATTATGCTGAAAACTGAAAACTGACGGACCGAAAACTCTTACGAAAAGTCCACTTTGACCGGGTCGCGCTCCTTTTCTTCGGTCACTTCGAACATGGTGGCGGGGAAGAAGTTGAACATGCCGGCGATGAAGTTGGTAGGGAAGGTCTCGCGGGCGTTGTTGTAGTGCATGACGGAGTCATTGTAGGCCTGGCGCGAGAAGGAAATCTTGTTCTCGGTCGATGTCAGTTCTTCCTGCACTTGCAGCATGTTCTGGTTCGACTTGAGGTCCGGGTAGGCTTCAGAGAGTGCGAAGAGCTTTCCAAGGGCTCCGGTCAGACCGGCTTCCGCGGCCATGAGCGATTCCATGCTCTTGGGGTCACCGGGATTTCCGGCCGCGGCGCCGCGTGCATTCGAAGCTGCGCTTCTTGCGCTGATGACGCCTTCGAGCGTTTCGCGTTCGTGCTTCATGAATCCTTTGGCAGTTTCCACGAGATTCGGAATGAGGTCGTGGCGGCGCTTCAGTTGCACGTCGATTTGTGCAAACGCGTTTTTAAAACGATTGCGAAGCTGGACGAGTTTGTTGTACATCCCGACCACAAAGAAAATGGCGAGCAGGATGACGGCGATGGGAATAATGAGAAACCAAATCATGTTTTATAGGTGCTAATGGAATGATGCCCGGAATCGAGCCCGGGCGGCGATGAAAGTCTTAGGGCATTTCCGGGAATAATCCCATTACAATGCCCTCGACTCTTTGTAATCTGACCGCGGATGCATGCCCCTGCCAACGAATTTGACCGCAGCCTCGCCGCTGCCGGGGTAGCCTTGACGCGCAAAACGCCGGAGATTTTGCAAATCAACGTCGGCAAGCTTTGCAATCTGACCTGCGTCCATTGCCATGTGAATGCAGGGCCTCGTCGGCGGGAGATCATCACCGGGGAGACGATTGATCGCATCATCAGGTGGTTCGAGCAGACGGAGATTCCGACGCTCGATCTCACCGGAGGCACACCGGAGATGGTGCCTGACTTTCGTCGACTCGTGGAAGCAGTGCGGAGTTTTGATCGACCTCGTCGCGTTATGGACCGGCTCAATGCGACGATTATCAACGAGCCCGGGTATGAATGGGTCGCGGAGTTTCTGGCGGATAACGAAGTTGAAATCATTGCCTCCATGCCATGTTATGCACCGGACAACGTGAATGCCCAGCGGGGAGACGGTGTTTTCGATTCGAGTATCGCGGCGTTCCAAAAACTGAACACGCTCGGTTACGGGAGAGAGCCGACATTACCGCTTCACTTCGTCTACAACCCAGGGGGTGCGTTTCTGCCGCCGGAACAGGCGGAACTGGAGGCGGACTATAAGCGCGAGATGCGCAACCACTTCGGCATTGAGTTTAATCGTCTCTTCTGTCTCGCGAACATGCCGATTGCGCGATTCGCGGCCTACCTAAAGCGCAATGATGAGTTCGCCGATTATCTGGCCTTGCTGAGGGATTCCTTTAATCCGGGGACAGTCGATGGCCTCATGTGCCGCGACACGATCAGTGTGTCTTGGGAGGGCGATGTTTTCGACTGTGACTTCAACCAAATGCTCCGAATGCCGACGGCGGACGGGCTCAAGTTATGGGAAATCGATCTGGAAGAGTGGACAGGATCACCCATCCGCACTGGCAGCCATTGCTACGGCTGCACCGCCGGGAGCGGGAGTTCGTGCGGTGGGGCTTTATTGTAAAACAGGCTTCCAGCCTGTGATCATCTGAAATTGACGGTATATGAATCGCGCAGCTGGAGCGATGGGCAGTTTGTGGCCTGTCCGTCGCTCGTTTACAGGCTGGAAGCCTGTTTTACTCTAATCGCTCAACGGTGCCAATTCGGGCCTTGAGTTGCTCGTTGATTTGCGCGGCGAGACTGGCATCGACATAGATGATGCTCGGAAAGTCGTCGAATTCGATTTTGTGGATCCCGTCCACCGGTGACTTCAAGGCCTCCGCGAAATCGGAGATTTGCGTGATGTCTTGGTCGTTTACCTTGGTCACCATCACGCTGTTGACGCGTTCGTAGCCGAGCGTTGCCGGGGTGGGAATGACGCGGGTGAGGAAAACGATTTTTTCTTTCCCTTCTTTCTCGAATTTCTCGGGCTGAGAATCGGCGAGGAGAAGTTTGATCGGAGCGCGGGATTGCCAGTTGTCGCCGTAAAGCTTCAGGTAAGGCCGCGTTAACTCCTGAAAGACGAGTCCGCCGAGAATGAGAAATTTCGGGCCGCGGTCGAACATGTAGGGATCGACGAGATGGTCTTCAGGCGCGCGGCGCTCTAGAGTAACGCCGATGATCTTCTCCTTGCCGTTGCGGAGAATCTTGAAGGGCACTTTGTCCCCGACGAACGGCTTGCCGCGCACGAGGTGGCTCATGCTGAGCTTTCCGAAAGTGGGGTCGTCATAGTTTCCGCGGGCGTCGATCGGGTTGCCGGCGATTTCGAGAATGACATCCCCGGTCTTGAGTCCGCTGTTTGCGGCAGAACTTTCCTTGAGCACTTTGCTGACATAGATCCCACCTTCGCGGCCGTTCAGTCCGAGATATTTCCGAAACTGTTCGTCCAAGGTCTGGGCAAAGGCGATGCCGAGTGTGGGAAAGCCCTGGTAGTCGCCGTCGGCTTGTTCCCGCAGGAAGTGCTCGATGATTGTCGCTGGCAGAATGTTCGAGACTTGTTCCTTGGAGCTGTAACTCAGAAGCATGCCCGCGAGCCGGTTTCCGTTGAGAACGGGGAGGGTGAAGCTGCCGCCGTGGTATTGCAGTGTGCCGTTGGCTTCGTAAACAAGAAAGAAGGCATTGTCGACGAAGTAACCGGTAACTTCTCCGCGGGTCAGGACCACCGGCGTCGAGACCGGGGTGCCGTTATTCTCGATCTGCCAGACGTGTAATAAGTCGCCGGGCTTGGACTCTGTCGCGAGTTTCAAAGCTTTCCGGTCGTTCAGGAAGTCGGAGTCGGCCTCGATGGGGCGCACGAGGGCGAGGTTGACTTCGTAATCGATGGCAACGACTTCGGCCGTCGCTTTGCGACCGGTCTCCGGTATCTCCAATTCAACGTATGTGGCATTGGCGACCATCTCAGCTGTAGTAAGAACGCGCTTACCTTCGATGACGGCACCCAGTCCAAGACGGCGGTCGGGAGATGTCTTTTCCCATGGTCGGGTGAGGTCGTAGGACTGCCTTGTGGCGTTGACGCGGACGAGCGATTTTTCGACAAGATCTTCCGTCGCGGCATCAGGCGGGTCCGCGGACTCAATCGCATTCTCGACCTCGGCGGCCGGAACTTTGCTTTCTGCGGTGACTTCCGCGAGCGCCGCAAAGGGCGAGAGGAAGAGGAGGAAACTAAGATACAGAGATTTCATGGTAGGAAATTGAAACAGCGCTTGGATTAGTCGGCGAGATAGTGGTCGTTGAGAACATTGTAGGTTTCCTTAATGCGCTCTTGAGCCTCGGGAATCAGTTCTCGTTGCATGACGATAGGCCGGCCTTCGCCGAGGACCTTGATCTCGACAAACTCCTGATCGTCCGGCATGTTCTTCAAAATGCGGTTCACGTCCTTGATGGTCCGAACCCTTTTCCCGTTGATCTTATCGACGACGGACTTTTCGAAGCCACGGAGTTGGGAGTTAATGGCATCGGGGAGGATGGTGGTCAGGACGATGATTTCCGGCCGTTCCTTGTAGATCTCGTCGGTGGCGTAGTAGTTATAGAGGTAACGGATTTGAAGATCGTCAAGGCTGTGAGCGTTGAGTAAGTTGCGATCAAGTGGCTGAAAGACGAGGCCGCCATACATGACATAACGCGGCTTTTTGTCGTATTGCTTCGCAGTGAGAAGGTAGGGAAGGAAGCGTTTCAGTGTTACTTCGACATCAAACTTCTTCCTATCCCGCCACACCGTCAGGTTGATAACATCGCCGGCGAATTTGCGCTCGACGATTTCGTTCATGTCCACGTCTTCGCCGCCGATGGTGACGAGGCCGTTGCTGGAAATCGGCAGGCCGTCGATAGCCAAAAGCACATCTCCCGTTTCAAGCAGGTCGCCGGTCGATCCTGTAGGGTCCGCGTGCGCGACCATGATGCCGATGCCGTCGTTGGGTAACCCAAGAGCGGTGCGTTGCGCCGGGTTAAGCAAAGTGAAGTCACTTACTGCGAGATCGACATAGTGGTCGTAACTCCCATCTTTTACGTCGGTGAGGAAGCGATTAACTACCGGGACTGGAATCATATAGCCGGTGTTTTGCGCAACCGCGCCGGAGTACCCCTGGAAGGCGACGCCGACGACCTTGCCATCCTGGATGACCGGACCGCCGGAATTGCCAGGGTTAATCGCAGCGTCGATCTGCACGGTGAGGTGAAGGTCGGCGCCCGAGTGCGAGTAGGTGTTAAAATCGATTCGCGAAACGACTCCGCTCGTCACAGAGATGCGTTCGCCGCCGATAGGGAAGCCGACGACTTTGACCGTGCTGTCGAGTTGCGGAAGTTCACCGATTTGAAGTGGTTCGACGCCGTCGAACGCGGAAGCATCCTCCAGCTCGAGCATGGCGAGGTCACAGTCGTGGGCGATATGAAGAATGCGAGCACGGTAGGGTTTGGCATCGCCAACTTTCTTGATGTAGACGAGGCGGCTGTCGCTGACGACGTGGGCGTTGGTGAGGAATTTGTTTTCGCCGATGAGAAATCCGGTTCCGCTGCCCGCGCTATCGCGACCGTAATTCCACGGCGTGCGGTAGTCGGGAACCAACGAAGAATTTTCAATGCGGACGATTGCTTCGTAACGAGACGCACTGCCGAGGACCGGGTTGTCGGTGATGAGCGCCGTTTCGACGGCGGCGGCGGAAGCGGCGACGGGCGGTTTCGTCGGATTCGTTTTCGTCAACTCCTGGGCGTTTATGGCAGGCGTTCCGACGCTAAGAAGGAGGACGCAAAAGGTTTGGATGATTTTCATGAAATTGGTAGCGATTAGGAGTTTCGCGCATTTGGGCGGTGAATTCAATCCTCGGGAATTGGTGTGTTCCAGCCGAGGGTCGTTCAATGTCCGCTTGAGATGACTGAAATCTCCGCAGTATTTACCCGATGCTAGGTAAAACGACAGCAACGGCTGTTTTGGTCTGTCTTTTGTCTCCAGTCGCGCTTGGGCAGGTGATCGATCCAAGTTTTCCCTTCAGGGGAATGACGGTGGATGCCCGCGAATTGGGGGAAGGGTTTCCCGAGGACAACCTGGTGCCGCGGGGGCTTGTCCTTCCGCTTGGTCACCGCATGTATGCTCTTTTTGATATCGATCTGTTGCGACTTGCGGCGATTTGGCAGGCGCCGGAGGAGGGTGAGCCGTTCACCTACGGAAGCATTTCAACAAAGTCGTTTTACGAGTCGTTGAAGAAAGCAAATGGGGGTGTCGGCGAGCTGACCAAGCCGAGAGGGAGGCCGTGGTTTGCGACGGGACTCGTCCCCGGTGTGCAGGGGAAAGGCCCGGTGCTTCATGACCCGAGGCCGGCGAATCCGGATGCGAGGGAAACGGGGAAAGGTGGTTGGGGGAACTGGAAGGGGGTGAGCTTCGGCCAAAGAAGCGCGAGGTTGGACTACGGGCCGCCCGATGATCTGGGCCTCGGAATCAAGGAACAGCTGTTTGCTCATCGCCTTCACGGGGACATGCCTCCTCTTGTCGAGCGTCGAATCCAGTCGGGATTCTCCGCCTACTCCGTGCTGCTGTGTGAAGTGGAAGGTGCGGAGTTCGAAAGCGTCGGAGAGCATGAAATTTCGTGGCGAAGCGGAGGGAAGATGAACCTTGTTGTTGTTGGGCACCCCTATGACAACCAGGAAAGAAGATCCTTAAGGCTGGTCGCGGACCGATTCGTCTTCATGGATCTTCCTCCCGTCACCCAGCCGGCGGAGAATGGGAACATGCTGGAAGGCGAGGGTTCGGTTTACTATTGGCAGGGGGATCCTGCACAGATCGATGTCGCCAAGGAAATGCTTCGGAACTTTGGAGGGAGCAATCTATTCGTGGGCGAAGGCGCATTCGGAAGAGGGGGGAGTCATGATGCGGAATTTCAGGCCGTCCCCGGCGGAGCGGGATTTCTTTTGGAAAAATTTGCGCTGCCTGAAGTGATCCAACCCGGGCTTCTCCCTGAGACAAGGTATCGACCCTTTCGCCCGACATCCATTGTATTCGCTAACTTTCGAGAAAGATCCACCGGGTTAGTGAGCACTATCGATGGCGATTTGTGGTTTTTCGACCGGTATGAAAGTGGCGCCTACTATTGGAGCAGGAGGGAGCAAGGAATCAACGAGCCTCACTGCGCATTCCTCCGCTATCCCGAGACACCCAACCCCATCATTCATTTTTTTGATAGAAACGGCTTTTACCGGATTGAGAGGATGCCGGAAGGTAGCGGGTCCAATCGGTTTCGTTGCCTTTCCAACGAGTTTACCCAAAGTGCCGACACGCGGGACTTTCTTCACAGCGCCGGGTGGCACGAAAGAGAAAGGCGTTGGTATTTCTCGAAAGGGGGACAACAGGAAGGAGGTCGACACCGGCACGGCGGGAGAATACTCACGATCGCGCCGGATGGGACGGAACTCGAGGAATTCGCGTGCGGATTCCGGAACGCCTACATCGGTATCGATCCCGTGGATGGGAAGATCTATGCCGTCGATCAACAGGGGCACTGGGTGCCGACGACCCCGGTATATCAAGTGAAGAAGGGCGGTTACCACGGATTCTATCCCGCGCGTCCTCACGGTGTTCCTTTGCCGGAACGGGAAAAACCTCTCGTTTATCTCCCTCACCGGGAATGCCAGTCCGCGGTGGATGTCGTGTTCACGGGAGATGGAGACCTCGGACCGCTGTCGAACTCGATGTTGGTCGTCGATTACTTCCGGCCGGGCTTGGTTCAGATACTGCCGGAAACCGGCGCGGCCATTCCGCTGCGGATTCCGTTCGAGGTTCCATTGCTGAAAGGGGCAGTAAATCCTAAAGATGGAATGTTGTATCTCACGGGTTTTCAGGTGTGGGGTTCTGCAGCTGAGGAATTGGCGGGAATGGTAAGAATGCGAGCTACCGGCGAGCCTGTCTTGCATCCAACGGAAGCGGTCGCCGGAGAGCAGGGGGTGGTGATTCGCTTTAATCGCCAGCTAAAGAGTAAGTCCATCAAGCCGGAGAAATTTCTCGTGCAGCGGTGGAACTATCTATATTCCAAGAACTATGGATCTGGACATTACCGGCTCGATGGAGAACCGGGACAAGAGTCGGTGCCGGTGAGGTCGGTGCACTTGTCCGCGGACAGGAAATCGGTCTTTCTCGATCTGCCGGAAATGAAGCCGTCCGATCAATTGCAGGTTGGATTCAAAGTGGAGGCTGCCGGGGGTGACTTCCCAATGATCAGTGACGTGGTTTACTTCAGCCCATTTGAACTAAGTCCACTGGAGATGAAAATGCTGGGATTTGGGGAGATCGATTTTTTGAAACTCGCAAAATTGGAAGTGGCTTCGGAAAAAACCGAGAAAAACAAAGAAGCCACAGCGGAGCGGGGGAAGGAACTCTACACGGTCGCCGGCTGCCTCGCGTGTCATTCCGTTGACGGATCGACTAAAGGAAAAGTGGGGCCGACGTGGAAGAATCTTTTTGGGATGGATCGGGAGTTAGTGGGCGGAAGCGTCGTCAAGGTGGATGAAGCCTACCTTGTCGAATCCATTTACGATCCGACGGCGAAAATCATGAAAGGCCTTCCCTCCCGCGACATCGGCATGCCGTCCTATCGCGGTATTCTGAGCGAAAGTGACGTCGATTCGCTCGTCTTATATATCGAAGCCTTGAGCCAATAGGCGGCTACGGCGTCGTCAGCGACTTCCCGTTGTCCTTCGGGCCGAGCTTGGCAATGAATGGGACGGCGCTCTTTCCCCATTCCTCTGGAGATGGATAACCCGCTGCACCTTCCGCCCAACACTGTCGAAGCATGTCAGTGTCAATTACGCCCGGGCTCAGCGCAACAGCGGCCAGACCCCGAGGAAGTTCTTGAGACATTGCTTGAGTAAGGCCTTCGATGGCAAACTTGGTGGCGCAGTAGGGCGCGACTTCCGGGGACGTGGATCGCCCCCAGCCTGAGCTGAAATTCACGATCACGCCTTTCTGTGCCTCGATCATCGCAGGCGTGAAATGACGGATCACGTTGTGCACGCCCTTGATGTTGACGT
Organism: Verrucomicrobiota bacterium; assembly: GCA_039192745.1. Taxonomy (GTDB): domain Bacteria; phylum Verrucomicrobiota; class Verrucomicrobiia; order Verrucomicrobiales; family DEV007; genus JBCCWV01. The sequence continues at coordinate 16,918 of JBCCWV010000023.1, forward strand.
CGATGACCCGGCTGAATTCCTCCTCAGGAACTTCCCAGAGTGGCGCGGTGTCGTTGATGAGGGCGGCATTGTTCAACACGAGATCCGGGGCGCCGAACGTTTTGATCGTATCGGCTGCAAATTCCTTCACGCTTTTATCTGAAGTCACATCGACCGCGGAAAACAGCGTAATTGCCGGGAATATTTCCTTGAGCTGGTCGATCTGTTCTTGAGAGCGACCGCATCCGGCGACGTTCCACCCTATCTCATGAAATTCTTTCGTCATCACCCGACCGAGGCCCCGGGTGCAGCCGGTGATCACTACGGTTTTTGATTGTGAACGCTTTTCCGTCATCGTGTTATAAAATTTTGAGTTTTTGTAGCCGCTCCTCGCACCATTGTGTGCGTAACCTTTCCCACAACTGAAAAAAATCTATGTCCACTACGCTCGCTCCTGAAATTCTTCTCGACCCCGCTGAACGCGAATTCCCGCCTTTTAGCCTCACGCGCCTCCTCCGCACCGTCTTTGACCCCACGGAAGGTTGCCGTGTGTGCATCCTCACGGACCTCGAAAAACCGGAATCGGAGATGAAAGACTATAACTTCCTTCAAAACGATGCTTATCCAATCCAGCGGAAAGCGCACAAGGAGTTCTTCCTCGGGTTGCACGACGGAGCGATGGAGGAACTCGGCATGTCGGGCGGCGAGATGTTCGCACATCGCATGACCTACGGTTCGAACCTCGACCTCGCGGATGAAGTCTGGAATGACGACGGCGAGCAACTGTCTCTCGACCGCGATATATATCCGAACTACGACATCATTCTCCACCTCGGAACGTTCAGCGCCACGGCGCCACTGACGGCGAAGTGCAAGGAATTCGGTTTTCGCGGTGCGACGATGCATGGGCTGAATGACATCATCTTGAACACGGGGCTCTCCGTCGATTACAACGAGGTCAGCGACAATGCGGAAAGGCTCCGCAAGGCGCTTTCAAACGCGGATTTGATCGAGATCGATTTCGCGCTTGAGGACGGCACCATCCTGACGGCCAATTTGGAACTCGAAGCGCAGGATGCGCAAAAGTCTCACGGGCTTTGCCGCGGGAAGACGCCTGACGTCGCGAACTTGCCCGCCGGCGAAGTTTACTTTGTGCCGGTCGATGCCAATGGTCAGTTTCCGATGAAGTACGAAGACGGAACACTCGGTGTTCTGGAGGTGAAAAACCGCAGCATTATTGAGTCACGATTGATCGAAGGAAACCAAAGCACTATCGATGCTCATAACGCGCGTTTGAAAGATGACCCAATGACCGGAACGCTCGGCGAACTCGGTTTCGGAACTCAAGTTCTCCCTGTTTCCGGCGCGGACATCCAAGACGAAAAGGTTCTCGGCACCTGTCACCTCGCAACCGGGCGTGATGACCATCTCGGCGGCGACATCATCCCCGACATGTTCAAAAAGCACGAGAACAGCACGCACGACGACATTCTCTTTGCCCCGCACAAGACCCCGAATTTCGACATCAAGCAGGTTCGCATGGTTCGCGGCGACCAGCGCGAAGTGATCATCGAGCACTTCAAGCCCAGCCAGTATCTGATCGACGCGCTGCTTGAGGAGTAACCATTTTTTGAGATACTGAACACGTGAAAACCTGTTGGCCTTTGCGCTGGCGGGTTTTTTCGTTTCTGGCGATAGCGTAAGGACTGTGTCAAACTTTGCCATGCCCGGAGAAATCCAGCGCGAGAAAGCCGACTTCAAGGCGAAGCTGCAGGAAGTGCCGCATAAGCCGGGCGTCTATCTCATGAAGGATAGGCTCAACCGCATTATCTACGTGGGGAAAGCGAAGGACTTGCGGAAGCGGCTAAGCAGCTACTTCATGCCATCGCGGAAGAGGACCGCCGATTTAAAAACGCGTGCCTTGATTCAAAGCATCTACGACTTCGAATTTCAAACCGTCCGCAATGAGCCGGAATCGATCCTCCTCGAAGGCAAACTCATCAAGGACTACCGCCCGCGATACAATGTCGACTTCCGCGACGACAAGCGTTTCCTTCTCGTGCGAATCCACCTCAACGATCAATGGCCGCGCTTTCGCACGACGCGCTTGAAGAAAGATGATGGAGCAAAGTATTTTGGTCCCTTTGCGCATTCAGGGGCGTTGCGCACGACGATCGATTGGCTGAACCGGAAGTTCGGCTTGCGTGTATGTCGGCCGAATGACCCCGGCGAAAACGACTACAAGCATTGCAATGCCGATGTGATCCGGAACTGCTCCGCGCCGTGCATCGACCGCATTGATGAGCCTGGCTACATGGATCGTGTCGAAAAGGCGATGGCCGTCTTGAGTGGCGAGAATAAGGAGTTTGTGAAAGAGATCGAGGCTGATATGCAACGGTTTGCGGAAAAAATGGACTTTGAAAAGGCCGCCGAGTATCGCGACATGCTCGACAACTTGAAAAAGACCCTTGCCCCAATGCGGAAGTTCTCGCGCGGGCGCGGTGTGAACAGCAAGAACATCGACCCGCTTGCTGATTTGGAAGAATTGAAGGAGACGATCAAGCTCGAGTCGGTTCCGCTGGTTATGGAGTGTTTTGACATCTCCAATATCTCGAACACACACATCGTCGCTTCGATGGTCCGCTTTAAGAACGGTGTGCCGGACAACAAGAACTACCGACGCTACCGCATCAAGTCGCTCGAAAATCAAAACGACTTCGCAAGCATGGCGGAAGTCGTTCGTCGTCGTTATTCGCGCATTCTGCTCGAGAGTCGAAAGGCGGCGGGTGACCGTGCGGAGGAAACGCAGGAAGAAACGATCGAGGCACTCCAGCGTATTGGCCATGAGCTCGAAGAAGAAGCCACTGCGAAAAAGACGAAGTATGTGCGGTTGCCGGATCTTGTGATCGTCGATGGCGGAAAGGGTCAACTCTCGTCAGCGATGGGTGAATTGCGGCGATTGGGGTTGCAGGATCTTCCCATCATTGGTTTGGCGAAAGAGCACGAGGAAATTTACAAGCCGGGTCAGCAATACCCGATCATCCTGCCTCATGAGATGGGCGCCTTGAAACTCCTGCAACGCATTCGTGATGAAGCGCACCGTTTTGCCAATGGCTACCACCAGCTTCTCATGAAGCGCCGCATCGAAGAGAGTATCCTCGACGACTGCCCGGGGGTGAGCCAATCACGGAAGGAAGCGCTGTTGCGAAACTTCGGTTCCGTGGCGCGTTTGCGGAAGGCGACGGCGGAGGAAATCGCCGAAGTCCCGGGTGTCGGCAAACTCGGGGCGGAAAAGATCGTCGATTACCTGATGACGCACGGTTGAGGCGGCTGCGGATCTGTTGATAAATCCGCGGTCTGGGCGACGTTCTTTCCGGATGTCCTTTACTTGTTGCCTTTCGCGGGTCGCCGTCCTTCTTGGATTGGCGGGGAGCGCCCTTGCCCAGACGGAGCCGGTTTCGACGGAAGCGCCCGACGAGAAGAAAAAGATCGGCGCCTCGTGGGAGACGCGGACGGAGGCGCGGACGGTCACTCTGAAGATTCCCGCGCCGCGTGGCCAAATCGTTGATCGCAATGGCGTGCCCTTTGCGCAAAACCGCGTCGCTTACCAATTGGCTCTGCGACTTCCCTACGAAGAGGAGTCGCCAGTTAGTTTCGTCGTGCGTTATGCGCAGGAGCGAGTGAACTACGCCAACCGGGTTCTGGGCACCGACTTCACGGTGGAAGACGCGGTCATCGAAAAGCACTACCAGAATCGGCGGTGGTTGCCGTTGCCGTACTCTCCGGTTTTGAATGGCGCGCAAGTGGAGATCATGCAGGAGAGGCTGTCCCGTGGCATTGTTCTCTTTCCGACGTATGTGCGCCACTACGCGACGGGTCCAACCGCTGGTCATATCATTGGTTATGCCGGAACGCGGCAAAAGGCGCCGAAGGGTCCGCTCACGAATGGCGAGCCACTCTTCTTCACTTCCGAGGGCAAGAGCGGCTTGGAAAAATCCTTCGACGCCATGCTGCGGGGCAAAGACGGCGAGATCAGCATGCTCTTTGACACCGATGGCGCGAAGCTGAGCGAGGAGGTCACGGTGCGACCGGTGCAGGGCGATAACGTTGTGACCACTCTCGACATCGACATGCAGAGTTACGCGGAGCAATTGCTTCGTAACGGTGGGCGCAACGGCGCTTTCGTCGTCATGGATGTGCGAAATGGCGACGTCCTGGCCCTCGCCTCGTGGCCCTGTTTCGATCCGAACGAATTCATTCCCTTTATCACGAATGAACGCTACGCCGAACTGCGTGACGACCCCAGCCTCCCGCTCTATCCGCGCGCCTATCTCGGGAATTATCCGCCCGCTTCCACCTTCAAGATTCCCGTCGCTCTCGCCGCTTTGGAGACTGGCGTCGTTGATGAATTCACGGAATTCGGCTGCCCGAGCGGAATGACCATCGACGACCGCTGGTTCCCGAACTGGAACAAAAAGGGGGAGGGTTCGATGAACGTGAAGCAGGCGATCATGCGTTCGTGCAACACGTGGTTCTACACGGTGGGATTGCGGACCGGCGGCGACACGATCACGGGCATGGCGACGCGACTTGGGATGGGAACCCCGACCGGATTGCCGTTGGATGCGGAGGAAGACGGATTCATCCCCACCGTCGAACGGCTTCGTGCAAAGACTGGTCGTTCGCTCATGGGCGGCCACCTCGCGAATGCGGCCATCGGCCAGGGCGATGTTCTTTCCACGCCGATTCAGGTTGCCCGCATGATGGCGGCGATTGGCAACGGAGTGAGTGTCCCGAGGGCGCGCCTCGTCCTGCAAGTTCAGGACATTTATAACAACGTGGTGAAGGCCTATCCGGCGGAGGAGTTCTCTCGCTCTGGATTGAATCCGCAACAACTCTCGATCGTGCGCAAAGGAATGACCGCCGTTGTCAATTCCGGCGCTGGCACCGGCAAGCAGGCGTGGAACCGCTACGCAACCCTCGCCGGCAAAACAGGAACCGGGCAATGGACACAAGCCGAAGACGGCAATTGGCGATATGTCGCCTGGTTCGCAGGCTATGTTCCGGTGGAGAGTCCCGAATATGCCTTCGCCGTCATCGTGGAAGGTAACGGTAGCGAAGTCCTTTCCGGCGGTCGCAATGCCGCACCGCTTGTCGGCGACTTCTTCAATCACGTTTACTCCAAGAAGAAGGAATCGGGTGAATTGGAAACCTACGCGAAGGGCGAAGTCGAGGAAGTGCCGCGTGGAGTCGGCGCCGGCGCAGACGCCGAATACGGGGACGAGGCTGCCGGAGATGCGCCTCCCGCCACACAGCCGATCACCGAACTCGGCAACAAGCCCCGTCGCACATTGCTCGACCGCTTCCGCCGTCGCTGATCGGCCTCGCAGGCTGCAGGTTTTTCCGCGACGGGATGGAATTCGCCGCTTATGGGTGGCGATGGATGTTCAAGTAGCCACCCTTTGCGACTCCGCTTCCGACTACAACGGGAAGATGTGCATTCTCGGGACGTTCGACACGATTTGCTCCAAGCAGGTCCCCGTGATTCATCCGCATTGTGCCCTGGCTTTGCGCGTCTGCTTCCAGCCCGGCGACGAAGGGAAGCATCAATTCACGATCAAGTTCATCGACGCTGATGGCCAGGCCGTCATGCCGCAGTTGCAGTCGGACATCGTCGATATCAGCCTTCCGCAGGATGCCTACTTCTTGACGCGAAATATCGTCATCAACATGCAGCGTTTGAAGTTCGATCGCGTCGGTTTGTTCTCCATCGACATTAGCGTGGACGACCAGATCCTCGCGCGCGTTCCATTGCGGGTCATGCTCTTGCCGGAGCAAAACGGGAATCCGGCTGAGGGTGCGGCGTAACTTCCGTTACTCGAAAAAAGTATCCTCGTCCGAATACGGTGGCGAGCAGCAGCAGAGGAACCGCAGGCTGGAAGTCGCCGAAATCTGATGCCAGGCGCCGGCGGGAATGAGAATCGCGTCACCGGGACCGACCGTTTTCGTCTCGCCATCGATTTCCATTGTCCCAGTCCCTTCGGAAATGAAATAAAACTCCTCACTCTCCCTGTGGTAGTGGCGTTGCGTGGCTGAACCGGCGGGGACGCGGGCTTCGGCGAGGCTTTGCTTCTCGACGGGAGCATTCGAAAGGTCGAGCACGCTCTGAATCGTCGAACCATCTTTTGTCGTGAACAGCTTTTGCGTCGCGACTTGAACGATCGTCATGCGGCCACCGTATGTGAGTAGGCGGAAGTTGCAGGTAATTCTTTTCCCCACCGCAAAACCATCTATCCATATATCATGTCCGAAGCACCTCCCGAAAAACGCCAGAAGAAGTCGTCGGCTTTTGGGAAAATTTTATTATTTCTCTCCCTTCTTTTGCTCATCGCGCTGCCCTTCACGCCGGCGATGGATCTCCTGCGAAAAGTGAAGCGCTCCATCGTCGAGATCGTGGAAGCGAGAAATCCTGAAGCCGCGGAACCACAGATCATCGAGAAGGAAAAAATCGTCATCAAGGAAGTCGAGGTGAAGCCACCGCTTCCGCCACGCTTCGTCCCCTACAAGCGCGTCGACGTCGCCGAGCTTTGGAATCAATTCGAGGTGAAGACCGAGTTCAATATGGAGCAGGGCGAACCCGCAACGAAGGAGCGCACCGACCGCGAAAGCTTCACCATCGAGATGAAGATGAACGTGCGTATCCCCGAGCCGAGTACGACTCTGGAAGAACTCGAAAGCATCAACCCCAGCCTCGGAACCATCCTCCCCGACCTCGGCACGATGCTCGAAAACGGAAAAGTCTCCGGCTTCTTCGATCTCATGTACGAACGCAAAGTCGACCGCATGCAGACCTATCTCACGCGCATGGACCGCATTCTCTCGAAGCATAATTTCTACGACCTCGAGACCGTCCTCGAACTCGAACACCCCGAAACGGGCCAAAAAGTCCTCTTCCTGCAGGGCGAAATGGACGTCGATGCCGACGGCTCCGACGGCGACCGCCAGCCGGTTCTCGACGAGGCCATGGCCAACAGCACTTACTATCAGCCGTTCACTTCCTACGGCTGGAAAAAGACGACGAAAAACCCCAACCCACTCCTCCCTCGCTGGGAAAAGAAACTCGCCGATGCCAAGGCCGCCGATAGCCCGTCACGCGCCACCATCGATCAGTTGCAACGCGAGATCGACGACATGACATACCGCAGCTTTCTCCTCGGAAAAGCCGATCCCTTCATGGTCATCCCATTGTCTTTCCTCGGTTATCATAACAAGAGCGGCTGGGGTCCGCAGATCGGTGACTACGCTGTTGTTATTTACGGCGACCAGGTTTTCCCCGTCATCATCGGCGACGCCGGCCCCAGTTTCAAAATGGGTGAAGGTTCCCTGCGCCTCGCGAAGGAGATTAATCCCAATTCCACTCCGTACAGTCGCCCAGTTTCTGACTTAACAGTGACTTATCTCGTCTTCCCCCAATCCCGCGATCCCTTCGGCCAGCCCGATCTGGAAAAGTGGCACACCAAGTGCGCAGAGTATCTCGAAAAAATCGGCGGCCTGGGCGATGCACATTCGCTGCACGAGTGGAGTGATTTTTTTGCGGAGGATGCGGGGGAAGAACCCTCAGAGCCCTCTACGTGAACAATAGTGGAGGAGATAAAGGCTCGTGCTCAACAAGAGAATCCTAGGCTTGTGTTCTACTCCAAAGAAAAAAGGGGGACTAGATTCTGCGTTCAGTTTTTGAAAACGCTTCTTGAGAGCCTGCCCTCTGAATATGACTACTTGCGAAAGATCCAAAAACTTTGGACGCATGAAAAAGCAAATTTCTGGGCAGATCAAAAGGGTTTTCATCTGGAGCAGTTTAGCTGCGACCCAAACGCGGAACATCATGGGATAAGGAGGAATTTTCTTCTTAAGGGAATAAAAGTGTACGATAAACGGAAAAAAATGTTCGTGCCATGTGAGGTATTATTTGTGGGTGGTCTCGGCAATATGATTTGCTTTGAAGACGCAGTTGAAGCGAAGTTCTTAGATTCAAAGAAAATCGATCTTGAGAGTATTTTTGAGGAAGAATTTATCATTCAAAATCCAGATAAAGACGTGGTCGATTCGCTACTAAAAGATTTGAATCAATCGAAGCGTGAAAAACTTGATCTAGATAATATTTTTCCTGTCGAGCTGAGCGGTGTCGAGTATTTCTCGGTGTTTGACATGGAGGACGGCGACTACATTGCGATCGATAAGATGAAATCTGTTTTCAGGCTGAAGCATGATTCGGATTTTCCGGTTAAGAAGATTTTCCAATCAATTGACGATTTCTTGAACCGCTTTTCAGGAGATAAAGAGGAGTTGGAAAGATTCTTTCAGGACGATTTCGACTAGCCTGATTTCCGAAATCAATGACCGGGTGGGCCGGGAACAATCCACCGCCCGTCAAGCGCCGTGCTCGAGCCCTTTAATCTCCTTGCATGACGTATGAAAACGCATAATTATACGTCATGGCGAAACTTACCCTCCATGTCCCCGAAGAATTAGTCGCCGCCGCAAAGTCTGAGGCTGCTGCGAGGAAGGTTTCAGTGTCGAAGCTGGTCTCCGATTTTTTTCGGCACCTTGCGCAGCGGGGAAACGGACCTGAAGACGACCATCAACTAGCGCCGCGCACGCAGCGATTGGCCGGGTGCATTCCGGACGCGGACGTCGAGGAATACGTCGACTATTTGGAGAAGAAGCATTCGTGAACGCGTTAATCGACACGAATGTCCTCGTAGATGTTCTGGTCAAGCGAGAGCCATTCTTCGTTGATTCATCGCGAGTATTGGACAAGGCGGAACGGGGCGAATTCACGGCATGGCTTTGCGCGACAACGATCACGACCGTTTTCTATTTGGTCCGTCGTCATTTGGGGGCTGAGGAGACGAAGGAGCGAATCGAAGACCTGACTGCCATTTTCTCGACGGCGGCGGTGAACCAATCGGTGATCGATTCGGCGCTGCAGAGTCCAATCGCGGACTTCGAAGACGCGGTATTAAATGAGGCGGCATTGACGGCGGGCGCGGACTGTATTGTGACGCGGAACGAAGCGGATTTCCGGCATTCCTCGCTCCTGATCTACTCACCAACTCAATTCCTCGCCGCCCTCGCCTCCCTCGCCCAGCAGCAGAAGACGAAAGACGATCAATAATTCTCACCGGTCGAACGCGACACCATCGATGGAATAGTCTTCTTTCCCAAGGGTGAGTAAGGGATTGTAGAACGGATCGTTGGCGAGGTGCTTGCCCCAGCGGTGGAAGATGACGCCGCGTTCGCCTGGGTCGCCGCGGTCTTTGGCGCTGACGGACTCGTGGTGGAAAAGGCGTGCGTGCGGGGTGTAAACGAGGCGATGTCCCGCCTCGCGGATCTTCAGGCAAAAATCGACGTCATTGTAATCGACCCGCAGGTGTTCAGCATCGAAACCACCGACCTCGTCGAAGATCTCTCGCCGGGTGAGGAGACAGGCAGCGGTTAGGGCGCTGACGTTGCGTGTGTAGTGGAGCATCCCCCAGGCGGCGGTTGATTGTGCGTGCTGAAAGCGGAAAGCGTGTCCGCCGATACCACCTATTCCAAGAATGACTCCTGCATGCTGCACAGTGTCGTTAGCATAAAGCAACTGTGCGCCGACCGCACCGACGCCGGGGCACTGTAGTGTTGTGACCATGCGTTCCAGCCAGTCGGCGTGTATAACCTCGGTGTCGTTGTTGAGGAAGAGGAGCAGTTCTCCGTCGGTTTCACTCGCCGCGAAATTATTGATCGCCGAATAGTTGAATGGTTGATCGAAATCCAAGACGCGGTGCGGCGTGTCGCGCAACCAGTCGAGCGTTTCCTGTTCGTCGCTCTGGTTGTTGACGATGACGATTTCGTAGTTTGGATAATCGGTAATGCGGGTGAGGGATTCGACCGCTTGTTTCAAGTAGGGAAGTTGATTCCGTGTCGGAATGATGATGGTGACTTTGTCAGGTTGGCTCAGCTTTCTTTTCACAAAGAAGCGTTCCATTGGTTCCGATTTTCGTTCCACTTCTGCGGTCTCTTCACGACGCGCAAGGGCTTCTCTGACAACGACTTCAGAGCCCGGTGGGTTCAGGCGGGAAGAATATAGGTTGGCGCCGGCTGCGGACCAGTGGACGAGCACGCCGGGGACGTGGTGGATATCCGCACTGCGTTCACCGGCTCGAAGAAGAAGGTCGTATTCGGGAAAATCTTCGTTTTTAAACCCGCCGATGCATTTGAGGAATGCACGGTTCCAAAAGATACCCGGCCCACAGTAGAAGCCGTCGAGCGCAAGTTCCGGAGACCAGTCTGGTTTGAGGAGCGGCGAACGATAGCTACCGTCCGAGTGGCGCAAATCGGAGTCGGTGTAGATTAAGTCGGCGCCGTTTGCCTCGCGGCTGATTGTTTCCAAGGCATGCCGTTCGAGGGTGTCGCCAGCGGGCAAATACACAATCCACTCCGCTTCCGAATTCTCCCACGCTGCGTTCCTTTCGTCTAATTTGTCATCTTGGAGAACGGTCACCTCTCTTGGCATCAGGCTCTGACCGCTTAGTGAAGCCATCGTTGAGGAATTTCTTCCCCCGGTGACGATGACATGAATGTTGGAAGGCTCGGACGAAACCGGTTTTTCTGAAGGCCGCTGCCTGATGAGCCAGGCTTCGTAAGAAATGAACTGACTTGTTTTTTCGAGGACCTGAGAAGCATCCTTTAGCCTTGGCCATCCGTGAACGGCTTCGAGCAACTTGTCGACTTCACGATAACCGGTGTCTTTGGAGCGAAAGAAGTTTCCTACCCGCCAGCGTCCGGATGCGTACAGGCGCTTTAGCGCGGTTTCGATTCTGCGGACTTGTTTTTCAAAGCGCTCAAGCCGGGATTGTTGCCGCTTGATGACCTTGGAAGCGTTGTGAATCAACGATGCCTGCGCCTGGATGGTCTTGCGCGTCTGCCGGAGTTCGTGCTCCAGTGATGCGAGGCGTTCGTCTTTTTCTTCAGGTGCTTCCATGCGGGAATGAGCGAGGCAAGAGGGAGTATCAAAGATTCCCGCGAATCCATACGTCCAATTCCTCTGCAAGTGCGGCGAATTCTTCCGGCAGGTGCGGGGCCTCGAAAATGTCAATATGGCCGCTCGAACGATTGGCAACGAGATAGTCTCCCGCTTCAATGTAAGTATCGGGCCTCAGGGCCTTTCCGCCAAGCGACTTCATCAGGACGTGGCTGCGCGACGTGGCGGAGGCGGCCACTCCCGCGAGGTCGAGGGCAAAGCTCGTCCGCTCGGGAAGGGGTGAGCCGGAAAGCAGAGCGCCAGCGTGGGAGATCCCATCGGCTTCATGGGTCCATTCGAAGCCAAGCAATTCGCAGACAGTCGGCGTCAGGTCGATGCTTCCGAACGTTCCGTCGATCCTTCGGGGTGCGATTTTGAGAGAGCTTGCGGGCTTGATGAGAAGAGGAAGTTCGAGGACCTCGGGAAGCGGCGCATGGTGTTCAAATGGTGTGGTGACACTGTCGATGGCTTCACCATGTGGCGAAGTCAGGATGATCGTGGTCTGTTCATAAAGGCCTTCCTCCCTGAGTCGGCTCAGGACGTCGCCGACGAGGGAATCCACAAAGCTGATGGCACCCTTGAATTGCTCGACGGGAAAATGGAAATCCTTGACGTCTTTCAGCCAATTGAGCGCGTCTCTCTCGATTTCTCGAAGCGAAGGGAGCACCTCTTCGATCCATTCGATCAATTCCGTGGGATCGCCATTTCCCTCAGCGGCAGGCAGTTGCGCTTGAAGCCACGCGCTGAATTCCTGCTCCGTCATTCCGCGGATGGCCGATGGGCCGAGACTTCGAAGCATGGGGAGTAGGTCGGGGATAACTCGCTCATTGTTCAAAAAGGCGTCGGCGGTCTCGCGAAGGCAGGACGAGAGTACCGGGTTCGGCTTGCCTGCTTTAAGCCAGGGAAGGCCGGTCGTGAAATAGAGGACACATTCGCTGCCGCGAAGCTCCCGAATGTCCCCCATGCGATGTTCACGTGCCGGATCCGAAGGGTCGCCTTCGTAATACATTTCTCGGAATCGCGCGGGGGGAATGACGGGCGGGTGGGGTTCAAAATAGTGAAGCCAGAAAAAGGTGGGTTTGTCAGGACGATCACCGAGCCATTCCAAGTATCGCCGAGTCGTGATTCCACCTTCCTGCGCGGGATTGGCCATGCAGGGAAATGTCTCGTTGAAGATCGCAGGGAAACCCCCGCTCCGATGGGCCATGTCCGACTCGCTCGGAGCCATGACCGTGTGGTAGCCGCGTCCTTGCAGAAAAACAGGAAGCGAAGGGACATCGCCGGAAAAGGATTGCGACTCGGCGACAAGTCCGTGGCGCGATGGATGGAGGCCGCTCAGCATGCACGCGTAGGATCCCGGGGTCACCGTGGATTGCGCGAAAGCATTGTCAAAAACAAGGCCTTCTTTCGCGAAAGCGTCGATGTTTGGCGTCGCGACTTCCTTGTTCCCGTAGCAACCAAGGTAGCGTCGCGTCAGGCAATCGCTCGTGATGAAGAGCACGTGATGGTCGTCCTTCGAGGTGGCCTTTGTCTTAATGGGAATCGGTTGAGCGGCCTGCAGCGTGGGGTTGCCCCAGCCCGACCAGTTGAAGCCGACCTCATCCCCCGTGGGGACTTTGGTCTTGAAGGCGAGGCGTGCGCCCGGATCGTCGAGTGGTGGGATCTCCACCGTTTCTTCGAACCACCGGCGGTCTTCCGCGTTGTTGACCACATCAATCTGCCGTCGAAAAAACGCGCGGACCTTTTTCTCGCCAGCGGTCGCGAAACCAACCATGAATATGACGGGTGACACGATTCTTTCCCAAGATGAATCCTTGATCCCAATGGAAAAGTTCAACCTCGCTCCCTCGAGCGGCAATTCGGGAAAGATCACCACCGAGTTTGGATGCTGGAATATTCCCATTTCGATGTTTCTTCCAATCGCCATCTTCTGCCCTTCGACGTGATTCTCCGCGAAGGCGAAAACCTCTGCTTCCGGTAGCAGATCGATTAAATGGATGGTTGAACTCACAGGCGTTCCGTCGCCACTTCGTCGTACAATGCAAGCATTTCGGAGTGGTTTTCGTCGATCGTTTTCACTTTGGCAGCGACTCTTTCCTGCGGAACTTCCTGGCAGCAAGCGGCCAGCGTCTCACCCCATGCCTCCACGCTGTCATGCGGGGAAACAATGCGAGAGCGGGGATCATCACGAACCATCCCCGGCAAACAACCGATGTCACCGGTGATGACCGGCAGTCCGACGTAACGCGCGGCTTTTACGACCAACGGCTCATTTTCATACCATCGCGATGGCACGACGAGAAAATCGCTAGCCGCGAGGATCTCGCCGATTTCTAAGGGTGGAAATGTTCCTCTGTGCGTGACGCGGGAGTCGGTGTTTCCACGTGGCGGTGCCTCACCGTAGGCGAATACCTGCAAACTGAGATTCAGATCCGGCCTCCCGGCCAATGCCTTGAGCAAAAGCGGCAGGCCTTTGAAATCGGAGTAGCCGCCGATAAAAGTGAAGACTGGTATGTCATTGTTAGGTTCTTTTGCACGGTGGATTTCCAGCGGTGTGGTGTCGAGCCCATGATTGCAGACCATGATCCGCTCGCCCGGGTATTTGTTCGAGATCATGATGTCTTTGAGAAAGGCACTGAGGGCAATGATGCGATCAGCCTGAAGGAGGGTCTCGCGGAGGAAGCGGTTTCTTTTTCCCAAGGCCTGTGTTTCCGCGATGAATGCCTTGTCCTTTTCCCGGCTGAACCAAAGCGCCCGTCGTGTGCGGCTCCACATTTTCTTTTCCGGTAGATCCTGCAGCGGGCCGCGTGGCACGCCGTGCAGGTCGTGGAAGCAGCGCATGCAATCGAAGCGATGCCTTGGCCCCCGGCAAAGTTCACCGTCCCACCGGAGCAAGCTGTGACGCGGGCACACTGCCCAGAAGTCGCAGAGCGTGACGATACACGGAATGCCGAGATCGATCGCCGCCTGCATGGCAGTGCCCGAGAGTTTGAGTAAGTGCAGAATATGGACGAGGTCCGGCTGGAATTTCTCCAAAACCGCCCGTGTCATCGCGCCCGTTTTCGCGTTGTCATGCTCACAAAGCGCGACGTTCCCTGTGGCTCCGAGGTTGTGCCGCAGACGGAAAACGGGAAGGCCTTCGTGTTCGTCCTCAACGATGCCGAAATCTTTGTCGTCGAGTGAGTTCGTCTCTTCGTGGGTGAGAATGCATACCTCGTGGCCCGCGTTCCGCGAGCGAATCGCAAGGTCCCGCGTGTACAATTCCGTCCCGCCGATGTGGGCGGGCAGGTATTGATGCACGAGGTAGGCAATGCGCATACCTCGTCGATAAGTCGGTTCCGATTCCGGGACAAGCCGGAGATGGCTGCTTGCCTGCGGTGAGTGCCATCCGCCGCGCAACTATTCGCAATCCTGAGGGTGTCGTTAAAGAGGGAGAGGACGTTGAGAAACTCGCGGCCGAAATCGTGAATCCACTCGGGCATTCGTGCACTCGATTCCGCCGCCTTTTGAGAAATAGCTTTTTGGCCCGTGAACTTTCACGGGCGGACGCCATAAACCGGGCAAAAGATGCTGGTCCGATTAGCGGTTGAATGGCAGCTTTCTCGCTCCATGAAAAACCTCCCCCTCTTCGCCGCCTGGCTTCTCTCGTTGGTCACCGCTTTTGCCCGCCCCGAAACTCAAGACGGCAAACCCATTGACCTGCCTTACGCCGATCCGGCGGGCGGGCGCGAATCTCACCAGTATGCGGATGCGCCGGTCAACGAGACGCGGATCTATGATTTCTACCAGAGGCAAGCGGCGTGGTATCTGGAGAATCCGCCGAAAGAAGGCGAGGTGCTTCCGGCGTTTCCGGGGCTGGATGGAGGTTTGTGGGGGCACTCGGGACGGCTGCCGCAGAATCAACACATCGATGATTCCTGGTCGAAGATGGATTGCGGGAAGGTCATCGGTTGTACACTTCGCGGAGCTGGTCAGAACTATCCCAAGGCGATCACCTTCCAGTTCATCGAGGACGGCAAGCCCATTACTTTTGTCTTTAATCCGGAGACGCTCGCTTTCGAAAAATACTGGTGGGGCACGGTGCGCTTTGGTGAGCGCCGGTGGGGTATTGTCGAAAATGTGTATGCGGGTGAGGACGTGAAGTCGATGGAATTCACGCCACGCGAAGGTGAGTTCCTTGGAATGTTCAAAGCGGGTGAGACTTATTTTCTGCACACGCGCGTTGATGGAAAGGAAGCAATCGAAGAGGTCGCGATGAAGAAAGAAGGGGATGCGCCAACCATCGTCCGCCGTCCGGTCTCCCTTGCAAAGGTCGAGCAGGCGATTCAAAAGGCGGAACCGGCTTGGAACTGGAAGTTTGAAGGGGCGGGTAAGCTCGCGAAAGACAACCGACCCTACGTCGTCGATCAGCTTCCCATCCCTTTTGAAAACCCATGGAACTCCATGATGTTCCTCGCGGGGCACGACTTCTTTTCCAACGGCGATGCGGCAGTGTGCACGATCATGGGCGATGTCTGGATTGTTTCGGGCATCGATGAAAATTTGAAGAAGGTGACGTGGCGTCGTTATGCCGCGGGCATGAATGAGCCACTCGGTTTGGAGATTGTGGACGATGTCATTCATCTCCTCTGCAAGGACCGTCTCTGGCGCCTTCATGACCTGAACGACGACGGAGAGGCCGACTGGTTCGAGAGTTTTGGCGAATTTCCGACCTCCATGGGGGCGCACGATTACACGTCCGACTTGCAGCGCGATGCCGAGGGCAATTTCTACTTTTCCACCAAGCATATAGGCACGGTGAAGATGTCACCGGACGGAAAAAACTGGGAAACTCTCGCCAACGGCCTGCGCAATCCCAATGGCATCGGCGTGCGCAGCGACGGGTTGGTTATCACCGCTCCGCAGGAAGGCACCTGGACGCCTGCGTCCATGATCGTGGAGTCCAAAGACGAGCGATTTTTCGGACTCGGCGCAGTGAAGGGGCAAACGATTGACCCGCCGGTCTGTTACGTGCCGCGCGGGGTCGATTGTTCGACGAGCGGTCATGTTTTTGTGGAAAACAAAGACTGGGGACCACTCAACGGGCAACTGCTGACGCTTAGTTACGGCTACGGAAAGCACTACGCCGTTCTCATCGATGAAAGCACCGGCGTGAAACAGGGCGCTTCTGTGCCTTTGTTAGGAGACTTTATCGCCGCGCCCAATCGCGCAAAGTTCAATCCGCACGACGGGCAGCTTTACGTCACCGGCTCCGAAGGCTGGGGCGATTACGCTCTGGAAGAGGGATCATTCGAGCGTGTGCGCTACACCGGCAAGCCCGCCTACCTTCCAGTCGGGTTCCGCGTTCATTCCAATGGCATTGCCGTGACCTTCAACCAGAAGCTCGACCGCACGACCGCAGAGGATCCGAAAAACTGGTTTGGCCAGCAATGGAACTACCGCTACACGCGCGGTTATGGATCGCCTGAGCTTTCCGTCCGCCAGCCGAACATCATCGGCCACGATTCGGTGAAGGTCGCTTCCGCCCACCTTCTGAAGGACGGCAAAACGGTCTTCGTCGAGTTCCCCGACCTCATGCCGGTCATGCAGTTCCACCTGCATGGACAGCTGAAAGCCGCCGACGGCACCGCGTTCAACGCTGACCTTTTCCCGACGATCAAGCGACTTGGCAAGCCGTTCAAAGGCGCTCCCAACCTCAGTGAGGAGGCCCCCAACAAGCCGCGCGATCTGGTTCTGCGGATTCAATGGCCGGAAGAGAAGAAGAACGACAGGCCGGAGCTCGAAGGCGGTCGAAAAGTCACGATTAAGGCCATTGCCGGACTGCAATTCGACAAGAAGCGCATCTACGCGAAACCTGGCGAGCGCATTCGCCTGATCCTCGACAACACCGATGTCATTCCGCACAACCTCGTCGTCGGAAAACCGGGAACGATGGAGGAGATCGGCACGCTCGCGAACGCGATGATTACTGATCCGAAGGCTTTCGATAAGTCCTATGTCCCCGACCATGATGGCGTCATCGCGCACACCGCCGTCATCAACGGCGGGGTCAAAGACACCATCGTTTTCGACGTGCCGAAAGAGCCGGGTGATTACCCTTATCTCTGCACGTTCCCCGGTCACTGGATGATCATGCGCGGTGTGATGGAAGTCAGCGCGCCAAAAGAAAAAGTGTCGACGCCGGTGGTGAAGAAGGCGCCCAAACCAAAAGCGAAAACCAAACCGAACATCATCTACATCCTCCTCGACGACGCGGGATACGGTGACTTTGGCTGCTACGGCCAGACAAAATTTCCGACACCGAACATCGATCGCCTCGCGAGCGAGGGCATGAAGTTCACGCAGCATTATTCGGGCAGCACGGTCTGTGCGCCGACCCGTTGCGTGCTCATGACGGGTCTGCATACGGGCCGTGCCTATGTCCGCGGCAATCGCGAGGTGAAGCCGGAAGGCCAAGCGCCCATGCCGGCGGATATCGTGACCATCCCCCGGCTTTTGAAGAAAAAAGGCTATGCGACGGGGGCTTTCGGAAAGTGGGGGCTCGGCGCACCGGGTTCCCCAAGCGACCCGGCCGAGCACTTCGACCTGTTCTACGGGGTCAACTGCCAGCGTCAGGCGCACAACTTTTATCCGACCCATGTCTGGCGGAACCGCGAGAAGATCGAATTCCCCGATCGCGATGTTTACTGCCATGACGTCATCGTCGATGAAGCGTTGAACTTCGTGAAGGACAACGCGGATGGACCGTTCTTCATTTACTTCCCAATCATGATTCCGCACGCGGCCATGCAGGTTCCCGAGGAATACGCGAAGCCGTGGAGAGAGAAGTTCCCGCAGTTCGAAGACGTCATCGGAAAATATGGTGGATCCACGGTGACCAATCCCATCGCGGGCTTTGCCGGGATGATGACGAAGCTCGACGAGGATATCGGTCGCCTTCTGGCTTTGTTAGATGAATTGGGGATCGACGAGAACACCCTCGTCATGCTTTCCTCCGACAACGGTCCACACCGCGAGGGCGGCCATGACCCGGAATTCTTCGATTCCAATGGCCCGCTTCGTGGATTCAAGCGCGACCTCTCCGAGGGCGGTGTGCGCGTCCCGCTCCTTGCCCGTTGGCCGGGGAAAATCCAGCCTGGCATGGTGAGCGATCACATCTCCGCCCATTGGGACATGCTTCCGACTTTCTGCGAACTTGCCGGCGTCGAAGTGCCGAAAAGACTGGGGGTCGATGGTAACACGATGGTTCCCGAACTTCTCGGAAAAGGAGAGCAAGTCGCGCATGACTACCTGTATTGGGAATTCTTCGAACGCGGCGGCAAGCGTGCCGCACGATGGGGGAATTGGAAGGCGATCCAACTCGACGTCCACGAACAAATCGATGGTCCGATAGCGATCTATAACTTGTCGAAAGACATCGGCGAAAAAACAAACCTCGCCGACTGGCGCCCTGATCTGGAGCAACGCGCGCGCGAGATCTTCGCCGAGGCGCACGAACCATCGGAGCTTTGGCAATTCGGTGAAAAGAAATAGACGTGACTAAACAGCGGACCGCGGACGTCCACGTCCGCACATTTCGGACTGACCGAAGGGCACAAGATTTTGGTGGGCGGGTTATCAGACTGTGACGCGCTCACCGTTTGAAGTGCGGCGCGTTGCGCCGAGGGCCGGTGCGGACGTGGACGTCCGCGGTCCGCCGGGGTCGAGCTTTATTACCTGAACTTCGCTTTGTATTTGCGGCCGCCTTTTTTCTTGGCGCGCTTTTTCGCCTTCACCGTCGCCTTGACAAAAGATCCGCCTTTCGGGTCTTCGAGGTTGTACTCGCGGCGAAGGTCGGAGATTTGGTCGCGGAGGAGGGCGGCGCGTTCGAATTCGAGCTTTGAACTCGCTTCCGCCATCTCCGCTTCCATTTCGCGGATGACATCGACGACCTCGAGCCCGCCTTCGCCTTCGCGGATGACGGAGGTTTCGACGTCGCGACCGCGACCGGGGGCGACGACGGTGTGGAGGCTTTCCTGCTTTCCGCGGATGACACTTGTCGGGGTGATGCCGTGCTTTTCGTTGTGCTCGATTTGCTTGCGGCGGCGGTATTCGCTGATTCGGATGAGGGCCTTGATGCTCTTCGTCATTTCGTCGGCGAAGAGAACGACTTCGCCGTTCACGTGGCGGGCGGCGCGGCCGGCGGTTTGGATGAGAGACGTCTCGCTGCGGAGATAGCCTTCTTTATCGGCATCGAGAATGCAGACAAGACTCACTTCGGGCAGATCGAGGCCTTCCCGGAGGAGATTGATTCCGACGAGGATGTCGAATTCGGCGGCGCGGAGGGCGCGGAGGATTTCCACACGTTCGATGGCATCGACCTCGGCGTGGATGTAGCGGACTTTGAGATCGACGTTGCGCAAGTAGTCGGTGAGGTCCTCGGCCGTGCGTTTCGTGAGGGTGGTGACGAGGACGCGTTCGCCTTTTTCGATGCGTTGGCGGCAAAGCTCGATTGTCTCGTCGATTTGGCCCTTGAGCGGTTTCATCGTGATGACGGGATCGAGGAGTCCTGTCGGGCGGATGATCTGTTCGACGACCAGTTCGCGACCCTCCGTCGTCGGGTCGAAATTCTCCGCCGTTTCCTCGTTGCCGGAAATGCGGGGAAGTCGTGCCGGTTTTGTTTCCTCCTCGCCGATCCTTTCTCGCTTGTGCGGAATGTAGCCGTCGTTGCCGACAACGCTGTTCTGGAGTTCGAAGTTTGCCGGCGTCGCGCTGACGTAAAGCCGCTGCCCAGTGACTTCCATGAATTCGTTGAAACGCAGCGGCCGGTTATCGAGGGCGCTCGGGAGGCGGAAACCGAAATCGACGAGGGTTGTTTTGCGCGAGCGATCGCCTTCATACATGCCGCCGATCTGCGGAATGCTGACGTGCGACTCGTCGATCATGAGGAGGAAGTCGCCCTGAAAGAAATCGATGAGCGTGTGTGGACGCGATCCCACGGGCCGTCCGGAAAGGTGGCGGGAGTAGTTTTCGATTCCCTGGCAGAAGCCCATCTCCTGCATCATTTCGATGTCGTATTCCGTCCGTTGGCGGATGCGTTGGGCTTCGAGGTATTTGTGATCGCGCTCGAATTCGGCCACGCGCTCGTCGAGTTCCTTGCGGATGTCGCCGATGGCCTTTTTCATCTTCGAGGCAGGCGTGACGAACTGCTTGGCGGGGTAAAACGTAACACTCTCCAGCTTTTCGTTCGCGTTGCCGGTGAGGATATCGATGACGGAAATGCGGTCGATTTCGTCGCCGAAAAACTCCACGCGCACGCCCTGTTCATCCATGTAGGCGGGCAC
>JBCCWV010000024.1:0-35711 GCA_039192745.1 Verrucomicrobiota bacterium
CCGCTTTTCCCGCCATGAATGCGGTCCTTGCGAACGCCCGATTGAATCAGGCAATGCAAGAAGGCAGAGCTATCTATGTAGCCGTCGTCAATTATGCGGCTGAGAACGACGGGCAATACCCGGAGTCGCTTGCGGAACTGGCTGCCGAGGATGCGATGGTCGCTGAGATTCTGGAGAAAACCGGGGAGTTCGATTATTTTTCAGATATGTCTCCTGCATCAGACGCGAGGCTGATGATTCTAGCGTCACCACAAACTCACCGGGAGAAGCGGGCGGTGGTCTATGCGGACGGTCTCGCAGAAATCATCAACGAAGCGGAGTATCAAGAACATGTCCGCATGAGGAGTAGCGGAGAGTAAGAAACTGAAAGGACCATGATTGTCACGAAACGTAGTTTAACCCTGAGCATCGGCTTCATCACGATGACAGGGCCTTTATCGATGGCAAAAGCCAGTGAAGCAGAATTTGGGCAAAAGGTCGTTCAGGCAGCGGGGGAAATCGCTTCTCCTATGCTGAACGAGACGATGAAGCACGTCGAACTTGGCGGTCCTTTTTTCGGGTATCTCGAAGTGGATGGTGATTTGGCGGAGGGTGCTGAGTTTCTTCAAAAGTTGTTCGTCGTTTCGGACGGCTACGGTGTCGATTTTCCGGAGGAATTGAATATTCCCGAACTTCTCTTGGCCACAGGACTTCCGCAGTTGCGTTCGATTGGAGCAAGTTCGGTGCGAAAAGGTAATCGTTATTCCAATCGGGTGTTCATTGAGAACGGCGGGAAACGCGAGGGATGGTTCAAGATGATGGGCGGTGCTCCGGCGAAACCTTTGGTGGAATCGCTGGGATTGGCAGGAATGGACATGGTGTATGAGAGGGATCTCGATCTTTCTGCTTTGGGCGAATTCTTCGAGCAGGCCGGAGGATTGATCGGCGGCGAGGCGCCGGAGAAAGTGGAGGAAATGCTGGCTGACCCGATGCCTTCGGGGCTGAGTTTCAGGGAGTTTCTGCAGCGGACCAAAGGACGCATGTTGTTTATGGTGGACATATATTCTGAGGCGGAACCCAGCGAATTCATCCCGGTGCCGCTTGGGCCAGAGAATGTGGGCAAAATCCCGCCGTTCGATGCCTTGCTGGTCGCTGACGGGATGGCTTGGTTTTTTGGGGAAATCCTTGGATCGATTCCGCCGGAAATGGCGCAGCAAGTGGAGGGCGAGGAAGGAAGCCGGGTGCTTTCTCTGCCGTCGATGGGGCCGGGTGTGATGGAGCGAATGGAGCCGGTCTTGATTGAGGATGTGGCGAATGACAGGCTCATTCTTTCTACTTCGTCCGAATTCTGGAAGAAGTGCCTTGCGCAAGAAGCGCCGCTGAGCGGTGACGGCGAGTATGTGGCTGCGTTTGAAGGTCTGCCTGAAGAGTCGAATGGATTATTCTATTTCTCCAGCGATGCGAAAGAGGAAATATCGAAATTTATCAAGGAGGCGATGGATGTGGAAGGGCAGGAGGAGGTGGTGTTGGTCGTTGTTGATTGGTTCTTGAAATTACTGGTAGGAGATGGCGGCCCGGAAGCGGGGGTGCAGGTGAACTTGGATCAGGGGATTCTGATCGCGACTAACAGCGACGATTCACTGAAAAAATCGGCAATGGTGGTTCCCATGGGGCTCATTGGACTCGGAGTTATTGGATTCGCCGCAGAGGCTCCGCAAGTTCTGGAACTGGAGCCTGTTGAGTAAGGCGGTTTCCTTGAGATAGCCGGGAATTCTGTCTGGAATGGGCCATTGGCGACAGGCTTAAGTGCCTTTCGCTTCTGAATGGGCCAGCTCGTTCACCACATGCCCTGTAATAGCGAAGCCAAAGGCGCCGGTGACGTAGGTGGCGGTGCCAAAGCCGCTTTCGCAGTTGAGTTTGAGGTCGTCGGAACCGTCTTCGCGGTTGGCGCAGACTTCGCCGTCGCCAGTGGGATAAACTGGGCGTTCGGTTGAAAAGACCGCAGGGACGCGGAGCTTGTTCTTGCCGCGGGGAAACGCGTGTTTTTGACGGAGCCGCTTGCGGAGTTGCGCGAGGAGCGAGTCGTTGTTCACGTCCCGTAGATCGGCGACTTGGATGGCGCATGGATCGCTAAGACCACCGGCACCACCAGCGGTGATGATAGGGATGTCGCGGTCACGGCAACCGGCTATCAGTGTGGCTTTCAGCTTCGCGTTGTCGAAGGCATCGATGATGTAGCTGAACGGGCGGGAAAGGATGTCATCCGCGTTCGAAGTTGTGAAGAATTTGTGTTCGGCGGTGACGGTGCAATCGGGGTTGATGAGCGCGATCCGATCGGCGAGGACGTCGATCTTTGGTCGGCCGATCTGACCGTCGAGGGCAGGGAGTTGGCGATTGATATTGGTGACGCAAACATCGTCGAGATCGATCAGCGTGATGGCGCCGATGCCGGAGCGGGCGAGGGCTTCCACAGCCCAGGAACCGACTCCCCCCACACCGATGACGCAGACGTGGCTATTCTTCAGTCTATCGAGACCCTTGTCCGAAAGGAGGCGGCCAATGCCACCGAATCTCTGCTTGAAATCGTTCATGATGAATAGGTTAAGGAGATTCTCATGAAATGAAGAAAAGTGTCAGTTTCCACGCATAGCCGGGAATCCCGTTCGTTAAAGGGTCGATAGATACGGTGAGATGCCCAACTTGCCGAATTTATCGGTGCAGGCAGGAGGAGATTGCCGGCTCCCAAAAAACCGTGCAAACCGAGGTGCCCCGTGATGCCCTCTCTGATCGGGGCGCCTCCTTGGCACGGGGGGCGAATCAAGGGGTGAAGAAGATGCCTGCCATGGTGGCGGAAAGCATGCTGGCAAGAGTTCCGCCGAGGAGGGCCCGCATGGCGAGGCGGGCGAGGTCCGGTGACCGTTCCGGCGCCAGTTTTCCAATGCCGCCGAGTTGAATGCCGATGGACGCAAAGTTCGCGAAACCACAGAGGGCGAAAGTCGTGATCATGGTGGCCTTCGGGCTGAGGTCGCCCGCACTCTTGACGCCAGCGAATTCCTGGTAGGCGATGAGTTCATTGGCGATGAGCTTGATTCCCATGAGGGCACCGACGTCTATGGATTCTGAGAAACTGATTCCCATCATCCACGCCACCGGCGCAAAGACGAGTCCGCATAGTCCCTGCAAGGTCAGTCCTTCATAACCGGTGGCGGAATTCATCGCCGCGTTCAGATCGCCTCCGATCCATGGCATTTTTCCAACAAAACCTAACAGGGCCACATTGATGAGTTCGATCAGGGCCGTGAAAACGATCAGCATGGCACCGACGTTCAGCGCGAGTTTCAATCCGTCCGAAGTGCCGGTGGCGGTGGCGTCGAGGAGGTTGATCCCGAATTGATTCTTCTCCAGTTCCGCCCTGGTGGTGATCTTTCCCGTCTCTGGGACGAGGATTTTCGCGAAAATCAGCGCGGCAGGGGCGTTCAGGAGTGAAGCGGTGAGAAGGAAACGCGCAAACTGCGCTTTCGATTCGTCATCGACACCTCCGAGAATCCCGACGTAAACGGCCATGACTCCGCCAGCTATCGTGGCCATGCCGCCAGTCATCAACGCCATCAATTCGGACTTCGACATTTTCGGGATGAAGGGCTTCACGAGAAGCGGGGCTTCAGTCTGGCCGACGAAGACATTGGCCGCCGTGGCGAGGCTTTCGGCGCCGGAAAGTCTCATCGTCCCGCGCATGACCCAGGCGAGGACAGAGACAATCTTTTGCAGCGCGCCGAGGTAGTAGAGGATCGAGGAAAGCGCGGAGAAGAAGATGATCGTGGGAAGAACTTGGAAAGCGAGAATGAAGCCGGAGTCCGATGCGGGGGAGCCGAGTGAGCCGAAGACGAAGGAGGTTCCTTTTTCGGTCACGTCGAGAATCGCGACGAACCAGTTGGCGATCGTGCTGAAAACGAATTCTGCCGCATCAAGTTTGAGGAAGAGGAGCAACGCCACCTGAAGTCCCAAACCGGCAAGAATGATTCTTACGGGAAACGCTTTGCGTTTTGTGCTCGCGAGCCAGGCAATGCCCAGAAAGAAGGACACGCCGAGTAAGCCGCGCAAGATATGGAGGACGATTTCCACCGGGTTCTTTTAATCGTCAGATCGGAAAGAGCGAGTTTTTTTCGGCGACTTCAGACGTAATCGGCCATTTCGTAGGTGCTGGGATCGCGAACCGGTCGGCGCATTTTTGCGATGGCTCGGAGTCGGCCACGCCTGTCGATGGGAGCATCTCCGTCGTCGTCTCCCCAAAGGCTGTCGTCGTCGAGCGCGTCGCCGTATTCCTCCTCGAGCGAATCCGGATCTTCACCCGCTTCCATGCGTCCGATCATTTCTTCCACGACATCG
Organism: Verrucomicrobiota bacterium; assembly: GCA_039192745.1. Classification (GTDB taxonomy): domain Bacteria; phylum Verrucomicrobiota; class Verrucomicrobiia; order Verrucomicrobiales; family DEV007; genus JBCCWV01. The sequence continues at coordinate 4,366 of JBCCWV010000024.1, forward strand.
GGCACTTGTTGTCCTGACATGCCCATCATCTTTCGCATCATTTGTCCCATTTGACGGGGATCCGGATTGTTCTCGTCCATGTCCGCAATGGCCTTCTCCATCTCTGCCATCGTTTCTTCGAAATGAGGGTCGTCGAAGTTTTCGTCGCTGCCCGTGGCCGGTTCCTTGGCTCGACCGACGAAAGCGAAACGCGAAGGAACTTTCTCCATCGTGTGCGAATCCCCGTCAGGGCAACGGGGTATCTTTCCGCTCATCGAGAGGGAGCGCGCGTAGAAGGTGTAGATTTTGTTGGTGTCCGGGGAGTAGAATTCGTAAATCGGCATTGGCTCTCCTAAGAAAACGAGCGATCTGCAGGTTTCAAGGGAAGAGGAATCAGCGTTGGGGACTCCGGGAGCTGCCACAGGATTTCCAAATCGGTAGGTAATCCGACTCCTCTTGAAGCTCGGTGAGCGATTTGGTTATCAGCAGGAGATGGTGGATCAGATCGAGTCGGAGCCGAATTTGCTGGCGAGAGAGTTCTTCTGGTTCCGCCGATTGGAGTCGCCCAAAGTGAGGCGGCATTGCACTCATTGAAGTTTGGCAGCTTCTCTGCTATAGCCCTTTCGTTGCCCATGCCTGAGAAAAAGAAAATCGCTGTCGTTATTCCGTCCTACAAGGCCGCTGACACTCTGCCGGACGTCATTGATACTCTTCCCGAAGAGCTTTCGGACGTCGGCAAGGCGATCATTGTGCACGATTGCAGTCCCGACCGGACGGGCGAAGTGGCGGATGATCTGGCGCGACGGCACGATCATGTTGAGGTCGTACATCACGAGCAAAACCGCGGATACGGTGGGGCATTGAAGTCCGGCCTGCAGCGGGGGTATGAGCTTGAGTGTGACATTTTTCCCGTCGTCCATTCCGATGGCCAGTATGCGCCGCACATGGCATTGGAACTCTGCGAGCCAATCGCGGAAGGGAAGGCGGAAATTGTTCAGGGATCGAGGATGAAGGGCGGAGGCGCGCGGGAAGGGGGAATGCCGCTCTCGCGCTATTTGCCGAACAAGATTCTCACGGCGATGGAGAATTTGACGTTCGGCACGAAAATGGCGGAGTTCCATTCCGGCTACATGGTCTTCTCGCGGAATCTGCTCGAATCGGTTCCATACCAGGATCTTCAGAATAATTATAATTTCGATGCGGAGATGATTATCATGGCCCATCTCTGCGGCTACGAGTGTTTGGAGATTCCGATTCCGACCCGCTATGACGACGAGACATCCAGTCTGAGTCCTATACCATACGGATTGAACGTGTTACGCATGATGTGGCGCTACACGACCGGTCATTATTTGGGCTTGCTGGACAATCATACGGCAAAGAATTCCGCCTGAGCCTAAATTATTGACGAAGGCAGGGGAGTTGGGGCAAGGTGTGTGTGTCATGAAACTGGGCATTTATTTGATGGGTATGGCGATCTTCGCCCTGCCGATGCATGCCGGCGAAGGGTTGAGGAAGGAGCAGAGCAAGATCAAGGGGCTGTTGATTGTCACGCTACCGAATGATGATTTTGCGGGAACGGCTTCGCAGATGAATTGCACCGCGACGGAAGCCGATCGGGACAGCGAGGTGAAGGTGACGATGAATCAAAAGGTCGGAGAGTCGATGGGCAAGGCGTTGAATGAAGTTCAGAAATATCTCAAGCTGCGTCATAGTGATTGGCCCCGTGGGTATGACATCGAGATTGCCTTTGGAGACAAGTATGTGCCGAAAGACGGGCCGTCCGCCGCGGTGGCATCGGCTTTGCTGATTGATTCGTTGATTACGGGAAGCGAAATACGGTCGACGTTTGCCGTCACCGGTGACATGAATGCCGACGGTTCGGTTTTGCCGATTGGAGGAGTCTCCGCAAAAATCCGGGGAGCGATTCGCAAGCGATGCGACGTCGTCGCCGTGCCTCAAGCGAACATTAAAAGTGTTTCCGACATGGTGCTTTTGGAGGGGAGAAGCAACCTCTACAAGACGCAGCTCTTTTCGATCGACACCTTTGACGACGCCTTCAACGTCAGTCGCGCCGTGCCTGATGCGGAAATGGCCGAGGCGATGATGGAATTTGATCTCGTGGCCGACGTCCTCTCCAACAAAGGGGAAAAATACCTTGGGAACGCAAAGGTCCATGAGAAGCTGGAGCATGTTCTTGCGCTGGCACCGAACCACCTTTCGGCAAAAATGTTGCTGGATATCGGTCAGCGCCGAGGGCCGAAACAGCTCTCGCTTGAGGGGTCAATTCAAGCGATTCGCAACTCGACCGGAATCGTTATGTCGGTGGTGGAGCGTGGACGCATCAAGAATTTGGCGGACAATCTTGTTGGGGACAAGCTGGGTGATGCCATCACTGAAGCACGAGGACTGCAGAAGCTCATCGACAAGAGGACGGAAGGATATTTGAAGGCAGTGATGCGCCTTGCTGAAAACCTCCGGGACTACCAGCAGAATCCGCCGCGATCAACGACCGTGCACAACCGGAAAGTCTCCGCGATCAATGCGTCGCTGGATGTGGTAAACGACGAGTATGAGAGATTGATGAGCAGTTCATCAATCATGGAAGAACTGATGTTCGAGGAGTAGACGTTGTGCCCGGCGGCGACTCTCAAGAAGGTCTAAACGCAAGACCGTGGCTCATCGCGGAATGCTCGTGGAAGCTGGTGCGTGAGACGATGTATGAAGTCGCGGTTCTGCCTTGGGGAGCGACTGAGGCGCACAATTTTCATTTACCCTACGCGACCGACAACGTGCAGCTTGACCACCTGGGGGCTGCGGTGGGGCGCTTGGCTTGGGGGGCAGGGGCAAAGGTAGCGATTCTGCCGACCGTGCCTTTCGGTGTGAATACGGGGCAGATTGATATCCCGCTGACGATCAACATGAATCCATCGACACAGGCGGCGGTGCTCGGCGATGTGATCGATTCCTTGAGCCGCCAGGGCATCGGGAAACTCGTGGTTTTGAACGGGCACGGTGGAAACGATTTTCGCCAGATGTGCCGGGAACTTCAGGTGAGCTATCCGGAGGTTTTTCTCTCGGTAGTGGATTGGTTCCGATTGATCCCTCGCGAAGGGCATTTTGAGAACGACGGGGATCATGCCGATGAAGGGGAAACGAGTTTCATGCTCCACGTCGCGCCGGACTTGGTTGCGCCTTTGGCGGAGGCGGGAGAGGGGAAGGCGAATCCGCCGCGGCTTGACGCCATGAAGGAAGGCTGGGCGTGGGCGCAGAGCGAGTGGTTGAAGGCGACCAATGACACCGGTCGCGGCGATCCCTCAAAAGCATCCGCCGAAAAGGGGGCGAAATTCTTCGACGCGTTGGCAAAAAAAATCGCCGGTTACCTCATCGACCTCGCGGCCGCGGATCCCGACGACTTGTATGAACGTTAGAAAACTGCTGCCAGCATCATGCCCCGGAGAAAATTCATTATTTGATGGAATTGAGAATCAAAATAATGATGCCGGGAACAAGCAGCAGCGCTCCGAAGACGAAGTGTTCGAGAATTGATTGATTGAACTTTTTTGGGTTTTCCTGCTTGAAGACTCCTCTGTTACCTCTTGCTAGATTCTGCCACGCGTAGCCGGTTTGGAGACAGCGCACTCCGATAAGAATTGGAAACAGGCCAAATGTTATGAGCCCGATACCACCAAGCGCTTGATCCGATAAATTGCTTCTCAATGTGGGCAGCAATAGTCCGAACCCGAGGAAGATCGCGATGGCAAAGAAAAATGCAGGAGAGTTGCTTTTTTTAAAGGATCTCTTTGCCGCCAGACTGCTCCGTTTCATCGAGCGGAGGTCGCTTTCCGGACTTCTCTGTTTCTGCCCCATCTTTTTCAGTAAGTCTAACTGAAGAAGAGAAAGTGTTCGAGCTAGTTGCCGACGCTACGATCTTCCGCTTAGGCTAAGGGAACATCGAGCCGGTGGACCTGAACTTCTGATCCAGCCATTTGGGCGGAGTTTGCGACAGTCCAAGCTCCGACGCTGCAGCAGGATGCTGCAACTACTAAGCCTCAGCTTCTGTGAGCACTTCGTCTTCCTCGTCGACGGAGACGGGAAGATCGACCCATGAGATGTAGGCCATGGGTGCGGAGTCACTTTGGCGGGCGCCGAGTTTGGTGATGCGGCAGTAACCGCCCTGACGGTCTTTTGACGCCGGGGCGATTTCTGCGAAGAGTTTTTGAACCGCGCCCTTCTGGCGAAGGAAAGCGTGGGCCTGGCGACGGGAATGAACGGTGTCGTTCTTTCCGAGGGTCACCATTTTCTCAGCGACGGGACGAAGCGCCTTGGCCTTTGCGAGCGTCGTGCGGATTTGACGATGTTCGATAAGGCTACACGCCAGGTTGGCAAGGAGGCAACGGCGGTGGCCTGCCTTGCGCTGGAGTTTGTGACGTTTCTTCTGGTGTCTCATGGCTGAAAAGGGGAATGCAAAAGGGCGCGATTCATACAGCATTTTCGGAGGGGCGTAAAGCCCCGACCGATCAATCGTCGTCCAGATTCTGCGAAATTAGGTCCGCGAGACCGGATGGGCCCTCTTCGAAGGCCATTCCGCCGCCGAGGCGGGCGGCTCCAGATTCGCTCGCTTCGAGGAGCGTGGGATCGAAGGCCATGCCTAGGGTCAGGCCGAGTTCCTGGAGCTTGTCCTTGATCTCGTTAAGCGACTTTTTCCCGAAGTTCCGGTATTTGAGCATTTCTGCTTCGGACTTCATCGCGAGTTGTCCAACGGAGGTGATGTTCGCATTGTTCAAGCAATTCGCGGCGCGGACGGAGAGTTCGATCTCGTTCACGCTCATATTGAGGAGGCGCTTGAGTTCGGCGTTCTCTTCGGACTGCGATTCTGGCGCGGCCTCGAATTCGATCAGGTTGTCGTCGTAGTTGACGAAAACATCAAGGTGGTGGCGGAGGATGGACGCCGACTGCGTGAGCGCGTCGTGCGGCTCGATGCGTCCGTCGGTCCAGACTTCGAGGATGATCTTGTCGAAGTCGGTCTTCTGACCGACACGGGTGTTTTCCACGGCGTATTTGACGCGGCGGACAGGGGAGAAAATGGAATCGATCGGAATGATGCCGATGGGTGTGTCGGGACGTTTGTTGTCCTCGCCGGAAGCGAAACCACGGCCGACGCGGACCTCGAGTTCGGCTTCGAACTTCGTCTTCTTGTCGAGGGTGCAGATGACTTGGTCCTTGTTGACGACCGAGTAGGCGTTGTCTTCCTCAATGTCACCGGCGGTGACTTCACCGATTTTGTTCACGTTGAGCTTGAGAACGCGGGGCTCCTTGATCTCATCGTGGGAGAACTTCACCTTTTTGAGATTGAGGACAATGTCGGTGACGTCCTCGACCACGCCAGGAAGGGTGGTGAACTCGTGCTGGGCGCCGGTGATACGGACGCTGGTGATGGAGGCACCTTCGAGTGAAGAAAGGAGAACCCGGCGCAGGGAGTTCCCGATGGTGTGGCCGTAACCGGCGTCGAAGGGTTCGGCAGTGAACTTGCCGTAGGTTTCAGAGGCGGACGACTCGTCTTTAACGAGGCGATCCGGCATTTCGAATCGAGCTAAACGAATGGGCATGGATGTATTTGGTTAGCCGGGTTCCCCCTGGCGAGCCGCTCCAGTTCAAGTGAATCATCTGACCCACTCCCCGGAAGCGCAGGGACCGACGGCAATTCAAGATTTGCTCGCGGGCCGGAATGAAAGGGATTCTTCCTTTTTTGCAAGGGGAATTGTCGAATTTGCACGTCTTCGCTCTCACGGGCTGTGGAGCCCTGCAGAAGGCGCAAAATCAGGGAGTTTTGCCCATTGAAACGGTAAGTTGGCCCGTTAATGCACGGGCGCTTCGCTTGCTGGCGAAAACTTATGCTTCTTCGTCCGGCGCGCTGACAGCGACCAGATCCTTCATCTTGGCCGATGGCGTCGCATCGGCTTCGAGGTCGCCGAGGGCGTATTGGATGCCGTCGAGGTAGTGCTGGAGGATCATGGGATTCCAGAACGTATCTTCGCGGTGGCCGAAGTTGGAGTAGAAGACGCGGCCGCCGTTGAACTCGCGGAGCCAGGAGACGGCATAATCGTTGTCCTTTCGCTTGATCTTGTCTTCCTGGAGCATCTTGCGGAACTTCGAGTAGTTGTTCTGCGGCTTGCTCATGTCGAGACTAACAAGCACACGCAATTTCTCGCGCGAGTAGGGGTTCGGGCCGTTTTGATAGATCTCGTCGGTGTGCCAGAACCCCGTTCCATTGAAGGCGGCATTGATAGGGTGTTCGGGGTCGTCCAGTTTGAAGGCCCATTTGCCGCCGGCAGTCCACGGGTGGCCATCGAAGCTTCCGCCCATCATTTCGGAGACTTCCTCCCATCTTTTGAAGTTGTCCGTCGCGGCATGGAAGCCGATGACGCCTTTGCCGGAGGTCACGAAATCCATGAGGGCCTTTTTGCTCTTTTCGTCGGGGAACTTGAGATGGGTCGTGTTGTTGAAAAGGACGGCGTCGTATTGGGCGAGGTTCTCGGAAGTGAAGACCGAGTAGTCATCGGAGAGGTCAGCGGAGAACGCGCCTGTTTTGGTTCCAAGCTGTTCGATGGCAAAGTTTCCGCAGGGGATGGAGGTGTGGATGAAACCCTCACAACGCCAGAAAACGAGAATTCGGCGGTCTTTCTCCGGTTCGGCAGTCGGTTTTGCGGGAACTGCTTTTTCAATGTCCTTCTTTTGCTGGTCGGTAACCGGCTTCAGGCGCGCGGCGGCCTTTTCCTCCCAGGTCTCGGGCTTTTTTTCCTTTTGCGCGAAAGACGGAAACGTGAGTGCCGCGAGGGTCGCGCCTGCGAGCAGTAGGGGGAAGACTTTTCTCATCACGGATTACCGTGGTGGCTACTTGTAGCCTTTCAACAACTCAGACGCCTTAGCGGGATCGACGGCTTCGTGGAAGTCGTCATCGACCATGCAAACTGGACCAGTGCCGCAGCTGGCGAGGCATTCAGCAAACTCAATGCTAAACTTGCCGTTCTCGGCGACGGCAATGGGATCGTGGTGCGAGACTTCGGAGCGGTCGATGCCTGCGGACTCGCAAAGCTTCTCCATCAATTCGTAGCTTCCGGCCATCGCACAAGAGAGAGTGCGGCAAACGCGGATGTGGTATTTGCCCGGTTCTTTCTCGCGGAAACCGGGGTAGAAGGTCACGACTTCCAGGACATTGATCGGCTCTAGTTCAAGTTTTTCGGCCGTCCAGAGAATGGCGTCTTCCGAAATGAATCGAAAATGGTGCTGAAGCGCATGCAGAACCGGGAGGACCGCGCTGCGTTTGCTCTCCAAATACTGCGCAATGCGGGCGTCGATTTCTTTTTCAAGTTCTGCCGGAACGGTCATGGATTCTAGATTTTTGAGTTGTCGCTGATCAGCCTTCGGGGTCGTCCAAGATCTTCTGCAGTCGGGAACGAAGCTCTGAAGGGTATTTGTTCGTCCATGTGCTGTCGATCAACCCGACATAGGCAAGATCGCGAAGGTGCATACGGTCTTTGTCGCGGAAGGACACCAGTTTCATCCGCACGAGTGCTTCCAATGCGATGACGCGGTATCCCGCAAGATCGGTGCTTTCGCTGACCGCGGGGGCCGCCACGGGATCGCTCTCGCTGACCTTTTCGTTCGCGAGAAGGACGTGCACTGCCTCGCGGGCCTTAGCTTGCGGTCCATCGAGAAACATGTCGATGTGCCCTTTTCCGCTGATCATCGCTGAACGCCTGTAGACGAATCCTGCTTCTTCCATGGCCTTCCTTGCTCCATTGAATTTGTTCCGGTCGAGCAGGATATCAACGTCGATGGTGTTCCGGACCGCCGACGTATCGACGCTCCCAACCCAGGCGGCGACCGCATTGCCTCCCACGACGGCGAACTCCACACCCGCTCCATTCAAGGCACGGGCCGCTCGGGCGAGACGTTCTTTGACACTTTCCACGGCTTCGGCGACACGGTCGAACGGATCGGTTCCAACTTCAACTGTAGCGGTCGCATTCAATCAAAAATCTAAAGTCAAAAATCTTAAATCATCGGTCGCATTCGCCCATGACGAAGTCGAGACTTCCTAACACTGCGACAACGTCGCTCATGAGGTGGCCGGGGAGAAGTTTTCCAAGGATGCTCAGGTTGACGAAGGACGGGGCGCGGATTTTGAGGCGATGTGGCACGCCGCCTCCCTTACTGTTGATGTAAAATCCAAGTTCACCCTTCGGATTCTCCGCGCCGAAGTAGACCTCTCCAGGAGGGGCGTCGATTCCTTGCGTCGCAACGATGAAATGGTGAATGAGTTCCTCCATGTTCATCATAACGCGTTCCTTTTCTGGCAAGGTGCTCTTGGGATCAACCACGTTGATGGGCCCATCAGGGATCGTGTCCATGACTTGGCGCAGGATGTTGACACTTTGGCGCATCTCCTCCATGCGGACGAGATAGCGGTCGTAGCAATCACCGACTTCGCCGACGGGGACATCGAAGTCGTAGTTCTCGTAGCCGAGATAAGGGTGAGCTTTGCGGACATCGTGATCGACACCGGATCCACGTAGGTTCGGGCCGCTCAGGCCGTAAGCGATCGCGTCTTCTTTGGAAATGACACCGACGTCCCGGGTGCGATCGACGAAGATTTTGTTCTTCGTGAGAAGGGCGTCAATTTCGTCTAACTGAACAATAAAGCCTTTGAGAAACGCCTCGAGTTTTTGGAGAAAACCCTCGGGCAGGTCGCGGGTTTGTCCGCCGACGCGGGTGTAGCTCGTCGTGAAGCGCGCACCTGTCAGTTGTTCGCAGAGGTCGTAGATTTTTTCCCGTTCCGTGAAGGTGTAGAGAAAGACGGTCATGGCGCCGACGTCCATGGCGTAGGCGCCGAGCCCTAACAAATGCGCAGAAATCCGTCCCATCTCGCAAGCGAGAACGCGCACCGCTTGCCCGCGAGGCGGCAAGTCCCAACCCATGAGTTTTTCGACGGCGCACGCGTACGCGACGTTATTGGCGAGCGGAGCGAGATAGTCCAACCGGTCCGTGTAGGGGACGAACTGATTGTAGTGCATGTTCTCGGCGATCTTCTCGTCACCGCGGTGCAGGTAGCCGACATCCGTATCGACCTTTGTGATGATCTCGCCGTCCAATTCGAGGACGAGGCGGAGAACGCCGTGAGTCGCGGGGTGGGATGGCCCCATGTTGAGGACGAGTTTTTCGCCCACAATGTCTTTGGTCGTCGCCTGGTAATCCTCGGCTGCGCGAGCCGCTTTCGCAGCCGCGTCCGGCGATTCCAGTTCATGCACGGTTTTCGCCATAGCGATTTGTAAATTAAGCAGAACGTCTGGGATCGGCACGCAGTTTGTGAAATATTTCACAAGCTCCAGATAATCGGAATGGAAGTCACGTAGAGGCACAGAGGACCCGGAGGAAGAGTATTGTTTGATGTTTCGAGCGAGGAATGTGCGTTTATATCGCTAATGGCAGATTCCGAGTTCCAGATCCTTCTCTACTACAAGTATGTGCCGATTGATGATCCCGAAGCGTTTCATCAGTGCCATAGGGCATTGTGCGAGCGGTTGGGGTTGAGGGGGCGGATCTTGATTGGAGACGAGGGGATCAATGGGACGGTTTCTGGGACAAAAGCGGCGACGGGGGAGTACATGAAAGAGGTTCATGCGGATGAGCGGTTCTCTGATTTGGTCTTCAAAGTGGATCCGCACGACGGGCATGCTTTCCCGAAGCTTTCGATCAAGGTGCGAAAGGAGATCGTCTCGCTGCATCTCGGCGGGGAAGACTTTTCGCCTGAAAAAACGACGGGAAAGCGGCTCTCGCCGGAGGAGTGGAAGGCGGCAATGGAGGAAGAGGGCGTCCTGATCCTCGACGGGCGGAATGATTACGAGAGCGATTTGGGGCGATTCAAGGGCGCGATTTGCCCGCCGCTGCGGAACTTTCGGGAATTTCCGGACTGGATTCGGCAGAATCTGGCGGATCAGAAAGACAAGAAGATTCTGACCTACTGCACTGGGGGGATTCGCTGTGAAAAACTGAGTGGATTCCTTCTACGTGAGGGATTTACGGATGTTTCACAGTTGGAGGGAGGAATTGTGACCTACGGGAGAGACCCGGCGACGAAGGGGGAAGGCTTCGAGGGGAAATGCTTCGTTTTCGACGAGCGCATTGTTGCGGATGTGAACCGCACGGAAACGGCAATAACGATTTCCAAATGCCGCGCATGTAACGAAGCATCAGAGTGTTACGTGAATTGCCTGAACAAGGCGTGCAATATGAAGATTTTTCTGTGTGAACGCTGCGAGGCCGAAAAGGGCCGGTTTTGCGGGGACGAATGCCGCTCTGTGGTGATGGAAAAAAGAGGCGAATGATTAAAAATTCGGGCAAAACGCCTGAAAATTGAGTCCTGCGCCCTGATTTCCAGAAAAATCTGCCGATACACGTTGAGAAGGCGGTCGAGCGGACATTTCCCGATGTCCAACAGACACAAATGGGGGACAAATTGGGGTTACGACGCCTGCAAACGAACCAACCACAGAGGGCTGTGCAAGCTGACTTCGCGGGGGATCGATTTTGCAGGCGTCGATTTTTTGTACCCAACGCGTATCAGGGAATGGTGACTAGAATTAGTTTTCCTTAAAAAAGGAACTTTTTTTTCTTGCGGCGATTTGCGTAGAGTCCAGTATACTCGCGGTCTTCCTTGCGGCAGTGGGAACCCCCAAAAACCCTGACGAGGAAGTCACCAAAAACCCGCTTGTGAAATTTTTCACAAAGTCTTAAAGATTCCTGAACCGAATGGCGAACCACTTCCCGCGCTGGACCAACACGCTGCCTTTGCAGATCGTGGCAGCGCTTGGTTTTTTGGCAGTCGGGGTGGCAACAGCGGTAACTTACTATTTCACTCCGAAATACACGCGAGTCGGCTATCAGCCGGAGCAGCCGATCCCTTATGATCACCAGCTGCACGTAAACCAGCTTGGGATGGATTGTCGCTACTGCCACAGCTTCGTGGAAGATACCGGACACGCGAACGTGCCTACTTCGCAAACATGCTGGAACTGTCACCAGAACGTGAAGACAGACAGCCCGCTTCTTGAGCCGCTTCGTCGAAGCATCGACACGACCTACGAAGACTACGATGGTGAGCCGATTCGTTGGGTGAAAGTTCACGCCACACCGGACTATGCTTACTTCAATCACTCCGCCCACGTGAACCGCGGAGTAAGTTGTGTTTCCTGTCACGGTCAAGTCAACGAGATGGAAGTCGTTTGGCACCACGAATCACAGAGCATGCAGTGGTGCTTGGACTGTCACAAGAATCCAGAGGAACACTTGAGACCGCTTGACCACATTACTAATCTCGATTGGAAGGCATCGGATGAGAACCGGATCGACTTCCACAAATACATCGCTTCGAAGACCAATGAAGAGCAGGCGAACGAACTCGTTCCTGTTGGAGGCGACATGGCGACGAAAGAACTTACTCAAGACGAAATCGGACAAGCTTTGAAAGTCGCATGGCACATCATGCCACCGTCTTCACTGAACTGCGCCGGTTGTCACCGCTAAATAATTATACCTATTTGTGAAACGCGATTGGAACCATCCTGAACCTTCCGCTGCTGACCAGCGCTTGATGCGCAGTCACGGCGAGATGCAGGACACCCCTGAGTTTCGCGACTGGCTGGAGAAGGAATTTCCTGCCGGAGCGGCGGAGATGCGCGATGAGGAAGATCAGGAACTGACGCGCCGGAGTTTCATGCGCTTCATGGGAGCATCGACGGCTCTTGCCGGCTTTGGTGTGGCGGCTTGCCGCCGTCCGGAAAAACATATTCGTGCCTACTCACGAGGCGTGGAGTGGGCGATTCCAGGCAAGCCGTTGCTCTATGCCACGGCGATGCCACGCGGCGGCGGGGCAATGCCGATGATTGTTGTCACTCACGACGGTCGTCCGACGCATCTTGAGGGTAACCCGCATCATCCTGATCGCATCCGGGGTATCGACGCCATTGGTTCCGCATCGATTCTCGAACTTTATGATCCGGATCGCACCGGTGACTATGCGAACAAAGGGGAGAAGGTTTCGAAAGAGGAATTTGAGAACGGGTTTGCCGCGTGGTCGGAAAAGCTTGGTGCTGGAGATGGGTTGGCATTTCTAGTCGGCCAAAGCACTTCGCCAACACGGGCGCGATTGCTGAAGGAACTTTCGGCCAAATATCCGGCGTCGAAAACCTACGCCTACGAACCGTTGAGCGATCGGAATCTCGTCGCTGGAACGGAAGCTTGTTTTGGCAAGGGGAGTCGTCAGGTTTTCAACTTCGAGAAGGCAGACGTCATCCTTTCCATCGGTTGCGACTTTGGCGGGCTTGATTCGATGGCGGACAACGCGAATGCGATGTTCACCAAGCGCCGTGGAGTCGATCCGGAGAAGAACCCGTTGATGAACCGACTCTATGTCGTCGAGCACGAGTTCACGATGACAGGTGGAATGGCGGATCACCGGCTTCCGCTTGCGGCGTCGAAGCAATTTGGTTTCGCTGTCCTCCTCGCCGAGGCGCTGGGGGCAGACACGGGTGGTGCGAGTGCGAATGCAGAAGAATTGGGGATCGATCTCGGGTGGGTGAAAGCGTGCGCGAATGACCTTAAGGAGCAGGCCGGCCGGGCGCTCGTCCTTGGTGGAACTCGATTGGATCCCGCCGCCCATATCATTGTCGCCGCGATCAACAACAAGCTGAACAGCTTCGGGAACACCATTGGGATCACGACGGTTGAAGAGGATCTTGCGGGAGGCATCGCCGAGCTTTGCAGTGCTATTGACGCCGGCGAAGTGAAGTCGCTCTTAATCACGACCTTGGCGGATCCGGTTTACGACGCGCCTGCTGATCTGAATTTCGAAGAGAAACTCGCGAAGGTGGAAACGTCGATCTACGCTTCGATGCGCAACAAGGCGCAGACGGCATCCCAAGCGACTTGGTATATTCCTGGGACGCACTATCTCGAGAGTTGGGGCGATGTCCGGACTTCGGAAGGAACCTATTCCATCGTGCAGCCGATGATCCTTCCGCTCTGCGGCGGAGTCTCGGAAAACGAACTCTTCCTGCGACTCCTGGGCGAAGAGGCGGAAGAGGGAGAGACAACGCCCGAACGAGTTGCTGTTTACAAGACCTTTGAAAAGGTGGCCGCTGAGGCGGGAGCTGACGACGTTCCTGCTGCATGGGCGGATGCGTTGCGCGACGGGTTCCTTCCCAAGTCAGAGTATAAACTTTCCGCAGGGAATTACGCTCCCGCAAAGGTCACGCCGCCGGCGGGGCCTGATGGTATCGAGGTCGTTTTCACGCCAGACAGCAAAGTTTGGGACGGGCGTTACATCAATAACAGTTGGTTGCAGGAAGCGCCGGATCCGATCTCAAAGGTCGTCTGGGACAACGCGGTTCTGGTTAGTCAAAAGACGTTGAAGAAGCTCGGGTTGAAGGAAAAAGAACTCGCAGTTCATGACTCCACAAGACTGTTGCGGGTCACCGTTGGTGCGGTTTCGAGAGTCTTTCCTTTGCTTCCCGCTCCTGGTCAGGCCAATGACTCTGTTTCCATTTCCGTGGGATACGGACAGGTTGATCCCGGACGTGTTGGAAGTGGATTCGACGGGAGCGGAACAGGATTCAACGTGAATCCGATGCGGCAAAAAGGCACCGAGTTCATCGCGACCGGCGCAAAACTCGAATTGATCGAAGAGCCCGTCGAGTTGCGAGAAGGGGACAAGCCGGTCGACCGTTACCCGATTGCGCTTACGCAGGAGCACAACTCGATGGAAAACCGCGCGCTCGTTCGTGACGGTGATTACAAAGAGGCCAAATACGAGACGACAAAGCGGAAGAAATACCTCGCCAAGCATCCCGGCGAAGAGCCGCCAGCGAGTTCCTTTGATCAGCGGGGAATGGACTCCCACATTCCGCCCAACATTCCGATTTACCGCGGCCAAGACTTCAAGAAACTCCACGAGCAAGGTCACCAGCAGTGGGGGATGACGGTTGATCTCAATGTTTGTAACGGTTGTAACGCGTGTCTTGTCGCGTGCCAGTCGGAGAACAACATTCCCGTGGTGGGCAAGGAGCAGGTGATGATTGGTCGCGAGATGCACTGGGTGCGAATGGATCGCTATTTTGCGCCGCGCCATGAAGATGACGGTCACGGTCATTGGAAAAACGTGGACAAGGATTTGGAGAATCCCCAGTTTCTTCCGCAGCCGGTTTCCTGCACGCACTGCGAAGCGGCGCCGTGCGAAACGGTTTGCCCGGTGAACGCGACCGTTCACAACGAAGAGGGCTTGAACGTCATGGCCTACAATCGTTGTATTGGCACCCGATATTGCGCGAACAACTGCCCGTTCAAAGCTCGCCGATTCAATTTCTTCGACTACAACAAGCGTCCACTCGACCAGCTCTACAAGGGGCCGCTTTCCGATCCGTCCCAAACCGGGATGCGAGAGTCGCTCCAGTTGCAGAAGAACCCGAACGTCACCGTCCGCATGCGTGGCGTCATGGAGAAATGCACTTACTGCGTTCAGCGCATCACCGAAGCGCGTATTCGCCGCAAGCAGATTGCGCGTGACAGCAGCGAAGGCCTGAAGATCCCCGATGGTGGTTTGCGCGTGGCCTGTCAGTCGGCGTGCGCCGCGGATGCCATTCAATTCGGTGACATCTACGATCCGAAGAGCCGGGTCAGCAAAATGAAGGCCGACGTCCGCCACTACGAGCTTTTGAAATATATTGGGACGCGATCCCGCACCACCTATCTCGCCCGCATCAAGAATCCGAACCCGAAAATGCCGTCGTACGAGGCATACATCGGAAAAGTCAGTTCGGGAATCCACTAACCGTTAATGGCAAATTCGACCACCAGCCCTGACGCCGACGCGCCGACGCTTCCCGTTTTGAAGCGTGAGCCGCTCGTCTTGCGCGACCGGTCCTACAGTTGGATCACCAACCGGATTTGCGGCATCGTCGAGAACAAGCAGCCGATTCTCTGGTGGATTCTTTTCCTGCCGAGCCTCGTCCTCATGGGCATCCTCGGATACTGCCTCGCCTATCTCATTGCGACCGGTGTAGGCGTCTGGGGGAACAACCACCCTGTCGGTTGGGGATGGGCGATTACAAACTTCGTTTTCTGGATCGGCATCGGTCACGCCGGAACGCTGATTTCGGCGATCCTTTTCCTAACAAGGCAAAAATGGCGGACCTCCGTCAACCGCGCCGCGGAGGCGATGACGCTCTTCGCGGTTATGTGCGCAGGGATTTATCCGGCGTTGCACGTCGGGCGTTTCTGGATGGTCTGGTTCCTCGCGCCCGTTCCGAACGCCAACGGCATCTGGCAGAACTTCAAGTCGCCGCTCCTCTGGGACGTCTTTGCGGTCTCGACCTACTTCACCATTTCGGTCCTGTTCTGGTTCGTCGGACTGGTTCCGGATCTCGCTACGCTCCGCGACCGCGCCAAGCCGGGCATCCGCAAGACACTTTATGGCATCTTCGCTCTTGGGTGGCGCGGTGGGAACCGTCAATGGCGCCACTATGAGATGGCTTACCTGCTTCTCGCGGCACTTTCGACACCACTTGTCCTTTCCGTCCACTCCGTCGTCTCCTTCGACTTTGCGACGTCCATCGTTCCGGGATGGCATACGACGATCTTCCCGCCCTACTTCGTTGCGGGAGCTGTTTTTGGTGGGTTTGCTATGGTTCTCACGTTGATGATTCCCGTTAGGAGAATCTATGGGCTGCACGATTTGATCACGCCGAAGCATGTGGACAACATGGCGAAGATCCTCCTTCTGACCGGATCGATCGTTGGCTACGCCTACATCATGGAGTTCTTCATTGCCTGGTATGGCGGGAACAAGTTTGAGATCGCCGCGTTCCAGAACCGGATGTTCGGGCATTACGCCTGGGCCTACTGGATGATGTTCTCCTGCAACGTGATTGCGCCTCAGGTTTTCTGGTTCCATTGGTGCCGCCACAACATCTATGTCGTCTGGATCGTTTGCATGTTCGTGAACATGGGGATGTGGTTTGAGCGATTCGTCATTATCGTCACTTCCATTGCCCAGGACTTCCTTCCGGGTGCCTGGGACTACTACAGCCCGTCGATTACGGAGATATGGACCTTCATTGGAACCTTCGGGTTGTTCATGGCCCTCTTCCTTCTCTTCCTTCGGTTCTTGCCGGTGATCGCCATCGCGGAAGTGAAGGGTGTGCTTCCGCAATCCGATCCTCACTACCTTGGCGACGATAAGTTCACTCACGATGCATGGGGCAACGAGTTGGACGAGGACGGATCGAAGAAAGAAAAACCCGCTACTTCTCCCGAACCTGCAGCTGCGCCGAGCTGAATTAACCCACCTGAAACTAAACTAGAACTTTGAGCACCGTCTTAAAACGCGTTCACGGCTATCTCGCTGAATTTGGCAGCGTGAACGAGCTGTATCATGCGGCGGAAGAGGCCCGGGATGAGGGCTTCAAGAAGTGGGACGTCTTCTCGCCGTTTCCGATCCATGGAATGGACGGAGCGATGGGCTTGAAGAAGTCCATCTTGTCGTGGTTCGTTTTCTTCGGTGGTGCGACGGGAACACTTGCGGCTTTCATCCTCCAATACGGGACCCAGGTGGTTTTGTACCCGACCTTCGTTCAGGACAAACCGGCAAACATCGCGACCCTGCCTGCATTCTTCCCCGTCATGTTCGAGCTGACGGTTCTCTTCGCCGGATTCACCTGTGTTTTCGGCATGTTTATTTTGAACCGTTTGCCGCGCCTGAATCATCCGATTTTTGCGGCGAAGAGCTTCCATCGTTTCTCCGACGATGCGTTCTTCATGGTCATCGAGGCACGCGATCCGCGATTTTCAAAGGAGAAGACTCGGGAATTTCTCGAGAAAATCGGCGGGTATAACATCGAACTGATCGAAGACGAGATCTGAATCCATGCGCTACGTCTTCCTCATCCTTATTCTCCTAGCCGTCGCTGTCATTGGCACGTTCGGATATCGTGGGCACAAATTCACGAAGCCGCCCATTGAGTTGTTCAATGACATGGATCATCAGGCCAAGGTGAAGGCTCAGGCGGAAAGCGCGTTCTTCGCTGACGGACTTGGCTCGCGCATGCCGGTGCCCAACACTTTCCCTGTCGGCTACTCGCTGCCCAACAAGCCGTTCCACGAAGGTGGTCTCACCGATGGTCCGGAGTTCTCCATGTCCCTTCCGGAATATGCGATGCAGACTGGAAAGCCCCTCGGCGCCTACGCAGGATCGGGCGGCTATTACTACACCGGGCGAATGGGAGAATATTATGGCAACGGAATGCCGGAAGAAGTCACTATTGATGCTTCGTTTTTGGAAGAGGGAAGGGAGCAATACACGATCTATTGCGCGATTTGCCACGGTGACTCCGGAAACGGAAATGGTGTCGTCCGTCAATACATGACCTCCCTTGTCGCCAACCTCCACGAGCCGCGCTTCGCCGACCCGACTAACCCGGAGTATCGTCCCGACGGGGAAATGTTCGAAGTCATCACAATCGGTCGTGGGCAAATGGGGCCCTACGGGATGAACATCCCCGTGCGCGAGCGTTGGGCGATCATTGCTTATATGCGTGCGCTACAGGAAGCGAAAATAACCGCCGATTCCGTTCAAGCGGCAGCGGCACCACCAGAGGACGACGCGTCATGAGTTCCCACGCCGTTTCCATCGAAGACCTTCCGCCGAAGGGAGAAAAAGTCGATGTCACAAAGATGTCGAAGGCGCTCAGCATCCTTCCTCTCGTGGGAGCTGGCGGCTTGCTCCTGAGTGCGATCATCTTTTTCACGCCCGGTGCGAAGTCGTATGCCTATTCGTGGTTGTTCGCATTCTACTTCTTCTTCACGATCGCTTGCGGCGGCTTCTTCTGGACGATGCTTCACCATGCCTCCAATTCCGGCTGGGGCGTCGCCATTCGACGGGTTATGGAGCATTTGGCGAGCATGCTTCCGATTCTCTTTGTTATCGCACTTCCTATTGTCATTCTGCCTCAAGCGCGCGAGGCACTCTATGAATGGATGGTGCAGCTCCGGGAAACAAAAGCTGCGCATCCCGACATACCGATCAAGGACGCGTTGATGAAAGAGCATCATGCTCTTCTCGCCCACAAGCACGCCTATCTCAATTTGCCCTTCTTCTTTATCCGATTCCTCTTCTACGCGCTGATTCTTGGCGGTGGAGCGTTGCTCTTCAAGTGGCTTTCGACTCGGCAGGATCAAGTCGGTGGAGTGAAGATTACCTTCCTCACACGACGCATTTCCTGCGGCATGATTCTCTTCTTTGCCATCAGCGTAACGTTCATGGCCTTCGACTACCTGATGGGACTCAATTACATCTGGTTCTCGACGATGTGGGGTGTCTACCTTTTCGCCGGCTCGGCAGTCTCAGGGATGGCCGTCATCATTCTGACCATTTCGGGATTGAGGAACCTCGGCTATCTACGGGAGGTCGTTTCCAAAGAGCACTATCACATCATGGGTAAGCTCTTGAAGGCCTTCGTTATCTTCTGGGCCTATATTTCCTTCTCTCAGTTCTTCCTTTATTGGTATGCAAACATCACGGAGGAGACGCAATTCTTCATCATGCGGAATACCGGTCCATGGTATCCGTTGAGTCTCTTCATCGTCTTTGGGCACTTCGTTTTACCTTTCCTCTTCCTTTTGCGTCAGCGCGCGAAGAAAGACCTCAAGCAGATCAACGCTGCTGCTTGCTGGATTCTCTTTGTCCACCTTCTGGACATCTACTGGATCGTCATTCCTGAACGAGGACCTTCACTTACTGGAGGCGAACAAATGACTTTGGGAGCGCTCGCATTTCTTGGCGATATCATTGCCTACGTAACCGTTGGAGCGATCATTCTTTATTTCTACCTCCGCACGATTGGAAAGCACAGTATATACCCGTGCCGTGACCCCCGCCTCGTGGAATCTGTGAACCTGTTAAACTAAACTACTGCTATCATGAATTCAGAATTCGAAAACAAAGGGCCAGTGAAGGGTTTCTTTTCCTTTTGGCTGGCTCTTCTTGCCTTTCTCGCCTTTGGGGTCCTCACGTGGGTTTTCGGCGGGATTGGTGGAGATGAAGACAATGTGTATATGAACCGCCTCAGTGATATGGCGGAGACGAAGAAGAAAGTCGAAGAGGAGCAACGCACGGCCGTCGCCGGGTTCAGTCTCGACCTCGCGAAAGCGGCCGGCGTTTTCGCCAGTGTGAAGCCAGTGAAGTCGGAAAAACCAGCCATCGGCACGGAAGCCCACAAGAAAATGATGGATGCGCTTATGGCCGCCTCGGAAGAGAAAACCGATGAAGGCGGCGAGAAGAAGGAGGAAGGAAAAGAGGACAAGAAGGAGACAGCCGACGCAAAGAAAGAGGAGGAGACTCCGAAGAAGGCCGATGTGCTGAAGATCACACTCGAGCCGGAAATCGGTCTCAAGTTCAAGCAGAAGGAATTCAAAGCGAAGGCTGGCCAGCCCGTGGAACTCACGTTCAAGAACAACGACCCGACGATGCAGATTCACAATGTTCTCATCATCAAGCCGGGCACGACGCAAAAAGTGGGTATGCTCGCTAACGAAATGGCTGCTGATCCGAAGGGGATGGAAAAGAGTTACATTCCCGAGACGGACGATGTCCTTCACCACTCCAGCCTGATCCAGGTTGGAAAGTCCGAGACCATCAAGTTCGACGCTCCCTCTGAACCGGGAGAGTATCCTTACATTTGCACTTTCCCCGGGCATTGGATGCTCATGCAGGGGAAAATGATCGTCGAGTGATCGAAAGGGGCCGTTGAGAAAAAAAGAATGAGCGATACCGCCGAAAGCACCGATAAAACGAATCCGCATCAGACGCCGGAAGATGTTGCCTTGCGCGCCTCGATCGACCGCTCGGTGCGTTTGCCGGTGCTTTTCTTTTTCTCCAGTGCGGGTGTCTGGCTCATCGTCGCCATGGTTCTTGGATTTTTCCAGGCGATGAAGCTCCAGTATCCGGGGTTCTTGGATTATGACTTCCTGTTTTTCCTGAATTACCCACGGACGCGCGCTGCCTTTACCGGGGCGCTTATCTATGGTTGGGCCATTCAGGCGGGACTTGGAGTTTGTGTCTGGTTGATGGCGCGTTTGTGCCGTGTCCCGTTGCGGAATCCGATTACCTTGATCATTGCCGGGCATTTTTGGAATGCCGGAGTCCTCTTTGGGGTGCTTGGAATTTTTGCCGGTTTCGGTAACTCCATGGAGTGGATGGAATTCCCCAAGTGGGTTTGGCCCATCCTCGCGGCGTCCTACTCCATGATTGCGGTCTGGATGATCACGATGTTCGTGCGTCGCCGTGAGCAAAATGTCTACATCGCGCAGTGGTATATACTCGGCGCCTGTGTTTGGTTTCCGTGGCTCTATCTGACGGCCAACGTCTTTATTCACCTTCTCCCCGGAGCTGCTGTGATGAAGACTGCTGTGAATGCCTGGTACACCAATGGTGTTTTGTTTTTAGTTCTCGGGCCAATGGGGCTGGCTGCCGCTTACTACCTGATTCCCAAGATTCTCGGTCGCCCGATTTACAGTTATCAACTTGCCCAATTGGGATTCTGGGGACTGGCCATTTTTGGTGGTTGGGCTGGCATGCACAAGCTGGTTGGTGGTCCGCTTCCGAGCTGGATGCCGGGCGTGGGAGGGGCGGCGACGCTCTTCATGCTCATGCCGGTCATTGCTGTCGCCATCAATCACCACATGACGACACGTGGTCAGCATAATGCGATGAGTTACAGCCCGACGATGCGCTTCACCGCCATTGGTGCCATTAGTTATACTCTGCTGAATGTGGTAGCTGCGCTCTACTGTGTCTTCCCGATCGCCGAAATCACGCAGCTGACGCTGGCTTCCATTGGCTTCCAAATGCTGGGGATTTACGCATTCTTCAGCATGACGATGTTCGGAGCGATTTACTTTATCGTTCCGCGGGTGACGCAAACCGAATGGCGCAGCGCAAAACGCATCAACCAGCACTTCTGGTTTTCCGCCTATGGAACCGTCATGCTTGTCGGGCTGATGATCGTTGGGGGCCTTTCGCAGTCTGCAGAGAACAACAACCTCGATGTTCCGAATTACTCCGGGGTCGTCAATGTGGGAATGTTCTACGTCCGCGGCCTCGCGGTAACATTCCTCCTTTTACTTTATGCCAACGCGAACTTCTTCTTCCACCTCGTGTCGATGACCCTCGGTCTCGGCAAGAAGGAAGCAGAAGGCCCGACCCTGCTCGGCCACGGGGCGCATCACCAGGAACTTCCCAGCCATACCTGATTCGACGATGTTCCGCACTTCCATCTTCTTCCTCATTCTAGGTGTCTCGTTTTTCGTGCCGTGGCTGGTGCTGATCGTTCAGCCGACGATCTATCTCAATTCCATTGAGCCCATCCCTTACGATCCGGAGGACAAAACCAAGGGGATGTATCCTCCGCCGGTCCCGAACATCGCGAAGCAGGGCCACGAAGTTTACAACCAGCAGGGCTGCGCTTTTTGCCACACGCAAATGGTTCGTCCCACTTATCTCGGGCAAGACAGCTACCGCACCGATTGGATTTCACTCGACGAAGAAGGGAACCCGACGGCCACGCGCATGCGGGAGTCAACGCCCTACGACTTTATTGGCGAGAGTTACGCGCATCTCGGCGTTTCACGTTTTGGACCTGACCTTTCCAACGTCGGAACGCGTCGAAAGGATCGGGCGTGGCATTACACTCACCTTTACAACCCCCGGGCGATTCATTCTTGGAGCGTGATGCCCGGATACCGTCACCTTTTTGAAACACGTGTCATCCAAGGACAGGTCTCCGACGATGCCGTGCAATTGCCCGAAAAATACGCACCCCCTGAGGGCTATGAAATCGTACCTACTAAAGAAGCCAAGGCTCTGGTTGGCTACCTCCTCACCTTGAAAAAAGACGCTCCGCTTCCGGTGGAACTCGGTGGCGAAAGTCCTGAAGAAGAGGGGGCTGCGGCTGCACCGGCTGGTTAAATCTCGATAGATGAACGAAAACGATCACAACCCGGATTACGACGAATCCAAAAGTGTCCTAGACGCCCATCCCTCGGTGGCGAGGGAGAAAGAGTTGTCGAGTCAGGGCAGCGAACCTGTTTCGCTCGCCGCCTTTTTTGGGTTTGCCATCGCCTTGATCGCTGGCGGTGTTTATCTTGGCGTTTCCGGTGGGACTTTCGCGATGTCGCAGTATCAAATTTCCAATTATGCTCCCGCACCTCCAGTGGGTGGCGCAGAAGCCGAGGTCGTAGAGTTGGGTCCTTGGGAAGCGGCGATGAAGAGAGGGAAAACGGTTTATACTGGTGGCGGTTGCAACGGATGCCACCAGGCAAATGGGGGCGGGATACCGGGGCAATACCCGCCGCTGGACGGTGCGGCCTGGGTTACCAATGGCACCGAACGAATCGCCCAGTTGATTCTCAACGGTCTGCAGGGACCGATCACGGTGAAGGGGCAGGCTTACGTGGGGGTGATGCCTGCACACAAAGGAATTTTGACCGACCAGCAGATCGGTGATGTCATCACCTACATTCGTGGAGAATGGTCCAACGGGATCGCGGGTGATCCTCACGTCATCACGCCTGAAATGGTAAAGTCCGCTCGGGACCGATTTGCTGATCGCGCCACTGCTTACACTGCAGCCGAATTGTCTGGTGAGGACGTTTATCTACCTGGCGGAGGTCCCGATGGAGCTGCTCTTCCTGATGACAGTGGCGAGACTGAAGAACCCGCTGAACCAGCCGCTGGCTGAATATCAAAGAACTTAGAACGAAGCCTACATGAGTGCGATCACACCGGACGAAACGGTCCACGACCATCACGACGATCACGCCCACGATCATCACCATGAGCAATCGTGGTGGCGGACCTATGTTTTCTCCACCGATCACAAGACGATCGGTTACCAATATCTGATTACCGGACTCCTCTTCCTCCTCTTCGGGTTCTACCTGATGATGGTGATGCGGTGGAGCATTGCGTACCCAAACGATGTCCTTCCGGGCTGGCTTGGTATTTTTGTGCGGGATTCGTGGCTCGCTCAGGGTCGAGTTTCCGGTGACCTCTACAATATGTTTGGGGCGATGCATGGAACGATCATGGTTTTCCTCGGCATCGTTCCAGTGGCCTTTGCCGCGTTTGGAAATTTCATTACTCCGCTGCAGATCGGTGCCATCGATATGGCCTTCCCAAGGCTGAACATGGCGAGCTACTGGCTCTACTTTGTCGGTGGTGTCGTGATGCTTCTGAGTTTCTTTCTCCCCTCAGGTGCTGCGGAAACCGGGTGGACGATGTATTCGCCACTCGCGACGACTGCACAGATGGACGAGGCGAATCTATTCTTTACCGGTCAAACGATCTGGCTTCTGGGGATGGTTTTCCTCATCACTTCCTCGCTTCTCGGATCGGTGAATTTCATCACGACGATCGTGAACCTCCGGGCAAAGGGGATGCATTGGTTCCGGATTCCGTTTTTCACGTGGGCGATGCTTGTCGTTTCGTTCCTTCTTCTGCTCGCTTTCCCACCTTTGGAAGTTGCCGCCCTCATGCAGCTCTCCGACCGGATTTTTGGGTCCAGTTTCTTTATTCCCAGCGGTCTCGTGATGAATGGTCAGGCCTTCGAGGCAAGCGGCGGGGGAAGTCCGTTGCTCTACCAACACCTCTTCTGGTTCCTCGCGCACCCCGAGGTCTATGTTTTGATTCTTCCGGGGATCGCAATCGTGGCGGAAATCATCCCGGCAAATATCCGTCGCCCGCTATGGGGGTATAAGTCGATGGTCTATGCGGTTCTCGTTCTTGGGTTCCTCGCCTTCATCGTTTGGGCTCACCACATGTATTTGACCGGAATGGGGAACGTTATCAGCACGTTTTTCCAAACAACGACTGTTCTCATCTCCGTTCCTTCCGTCATTCTACTGACGTGCCTCTTTATCTCTTTGTGGGGAGGGTCCATCCGGTTCACGGTGCCCATGCTCTTTGCCGTGGCCTTCCTGCCCATGTTTGGATTTGGGGGTCTGACGGGACTGCCGCTGGCATTCAGTCTTCTCGACTTACAGTTGCACGACACCTACTACGTGATTGCGCACTTCCACTACATCGTCGCCCCCGGAACGATCTTCGCCATCTTCGCCGGTGTCTATCATTGGTTCCCCAAAGCGACCGGTCGGATGATGAACAATACGCTTGGACATCTTCACTTCTGGCCCTCACTTATTTGCATGAACGGGGTTTTCCTTCCCATGTTCTGGCAGGGGATGGCGGGTTTCCACCGCCGGTGGTATGACGGCGGGAAGGCTTACGAAGACACCATCACCAATGTGCCGGTCGGAGAACCGGGAACGTTTCTCGGTGGGCTTTTCGGGGAAGGAAAGATCTTCGCCAATTGGTTCAACAATGGGGAGACCATCTCGATGCTTGATCTTAACGCGGTCATCACATTCTTCGCTTATGCGCTCCTCGTCGCTCAGGTGCCATTCATCATCAATTTCTTCTGGTCGATGTTTAAAAAGAAAGCGGATGCACCGGAGAACCCGTGGAGAGCGACGACCCTTGAATGGTGCGCGCCCAACCGGCCTGGTCACGGCAATTTCCTGGAAGAACCGACCGTTTACCGTGATCCCTACTCCTACAGCATTCCCGGGCATCCGGAAGACTTCACTCCTCAGTGGGAGAAAGGACCAGATGGAACTACCGGTGCCGAGGATGAGGACGAGAGCGCCGAATCCCAATCCTCGCACTAAGCCACTTCTCAAAGCGACATGGAAATCCCTTACACCGTAAAAGCTCGACCTGACACTGGTCTCTGGAATGCCAAGATCGGAATTTGGTTGTTCCTGGCTTCCGAGGTCATGCTGTTCGGTGGATTGTTCTCCGGGTATGTCTTTCTCCGTCTGGGATCAGGCGCGGATCCAAATTACTTCTGGCCAACGGGAAGCCTTGAGGTTTTGCCGGGCATGATCAACACCTTCGTCCTGATTGCGTCGTCGGTCTTTGTCGTCGTGGCGTGGGTCCAGTTGAAGCTCCGTAACTGGAGTGGGTACACCTTTTGGATGACTCTCGTTGTCCTTTGTTCCCTCGCGTTTATGGGGATCAAATCCTACGAATACTACGGGAAGTTTACCCACTACGGCATTCGCCTGAAGGACAATTCCTACATCGCGGGGCATCATATCGATAATTCGCAGAAGATGGCTGAGATTAAGTCCGTTGATCTCGACCTGATCAAAGGGAACCTCGGGTTTCTCAAGTATGTTTCCTCGGAAGAAAAGGATAACCTGACCTTTTCCTATGAAGTGAAACTGGGAGGTCTCGTGCCCGGTGAGGAAATGGTTCCCTCTACCCCGAACGGCGATCTGAACGAAACGATCAAGGCATCCGATGAAGTGAATTCTGCCTTGGCCGAGGTGAATCAGCTACTCGGGAAGACTGGCGCCGCCGTGGAGGCGCAAAGTGGCGTTCGCTTGAGCATGGGAGTCCTGAAGGATTTGAAAAAAGGCGTCGACGAGAGTCTGCGCGAAGTTCACGACGCGAGGATGGAAATGAACGAGGAGGTGAACAAACTGATTCGTGAGCACAATGCAGCCCTTGCCGCGGCGAAGAAGCAGGCTGCGAATGCGCGGCAGAAGACGGAAGAAGACCAAAAGATTCTCGATGAGAAATTTGTCACTCTCGTTCCTGTTTTCTCATGGAACAAAACTTTGGGCCTCGGCACTTTGAAAGTCTTCGCAGACAATCCCTTTTCCTTGGAAGTTCCCCACAACCGTTTGAGGAATGCAACGGATTCAAAACTTACCTTTGCTGACTTCAGTGTCGTACACGGGACGCGGGATGCGAACAGTGTCTACTTGCACGTCGAGCATCTAGACAAACTCGACCTTCGAAGTGTTGCGAAACCCGAAGATTCGGCGGTCTTTAATTACATCGCCGAGAAGGCCATCAATGTTTGGGGCGAGGATACGCACGGCGATGCCGGCAATGGTGAAGGGAAAACCGAGTACGGTGGCGCCGGCGCTGATGATGGGAAGGCGAAGACTAAGACTACCGAGGAATTGTGGAAGAAGTTCGATAAGAACAGCAGGGAAGTGACCAAGAAGGCTGCAGAGAAAGGGAAGGAGCCTGATTTAAAGAAGAAGCTGACGATGAAGATCTACAAAGAAGATCATGTCGGCGCGAGCATCCCTTACGAGGAGATTAAGATCTATTCCAACTACGCTCCGAAGCAGAACACGTTCTACGCCATCTATTTCCTCCTCACCGGGCTGCACGGCCTGCACGTGGTTGCCGGTGCGATTGTTCTGACCTATTTTCTATTCAGTCGGAGGCTCTACGAAAAGGATCCCGAGCATCTCGCGAACCGTGTGGAAGTCGGGGGACTTTTCTGGCACTTCGTCGACCTCGTCTGGATTTTCCTCTTTCCTGTTCTCTACCTAATGTGATTAGCCATGGCAGATTCTCCTGAAGAACTTCAAAAACATCTCAAGCTCTATTGGATTATTGGAGCCGTCCTCTTCGGTTGCACGTTTCTGACCGTTGGAGTGACCTACATTAATTTTGGGAGCAAGGCTGCCGACATCACCGTTGGTCTCCTCATTGCCTTGACAAAAGCTCTACTCGTCGCGCTCATCTTCATGCACCTCAATCACGAGAAAAGCCTGATTTATACGGTGCTCCTTTACACCTTTTTCTTCTTCGCAGGAATGATGGTTCTTTTCATTCTTGCCCTGTTTGACCCCGTTTTCTTTCCAGGCTTCAACGAAAAGTAGCCAGTCCAGCCCCATGTCACTTCGAGGATTCCATGTCATCTTCATCAGTCTGGCGGTGCTCTGCACAGTCGGGTTCGCCACATGGACGATATTTTCGAATTCCGATTCCAATACCGGAGCGGTGCGAATCGTCGGAGCGATCAGCGGAATATCAGGGGTTATCTTGGCCGTTTACGGCGTATGGTTTTATAAGAAAAAGCTGAACGATAAAACGCTCGCTTAACCGAAGCTTCTTGTGGATATGACACTTTCCTCCATTGTTCCGAATCTGGATTCACTCGTCCAACCGATCATCGCCTGTTCGACGTGCATGGCTGGCGAACACGATGTGAACACGCGGGCAGCCGGTTGGAGTATTCTTTTCCTTTTGGCAATCATCGGTCCCGTCCTTTTCGGGGTCATTCGATTTGCTTTCCATCTTCGCAAAGCGGCTAATGCCGCGAATTCCTCTTCCTGAATCCTCATGTTTAGTATTAACGAATTTCTAGGGCAACCGGAAAACGCCTCCGAACATGGAGCGATGGTCGATCACGGCCTTGAGTTGGTTCACTGGTTCATGGCTGTGCTCGGAGTGGGCTGGGGACTTTTCTTCCTCTATTGTCTTTACCGTTTTCACCGTAGTCGCCAGCCGAAGGCAGACTACTACGGCGTGCAAAACCACGCATCGAGCCACTTGGAAATCGGTGTTGTTATCGTCGAAGTGGTTCTCCTCGTTGGGATGGCCTTTCCACTGTGGGCGCAACGAGTTTCCGATTATCCAACTGGTGACAAGGTGGTGCGGGTTCGTGCCGTCAGTGAGCAATTCAAATGGACGATGCACTATCCCGGACAGGACGGTCGCTTTGGTTTAGCCGACGCCGCGTTGATCACGACGGACAACCCTCTCGGAATTAATTGGGACGACCCGAATGCCAAGGACGACTTCTTGAGTCCAGTCTTGGTTCTGGCCAAGGACCGTGACACGATCATCCGCGTGCTTTCGAAGGACGTTATCCACAATCTCCACCTCGTTCCGATGCGCATCGCACAGGACGCGATTCCCGGGTCTCCTGCCGATATGACCTTCAAGCCGATCAAAACCGGAACATGGCAAACGATCTGCGGACAACTCTGCGGTGCAGGTCACGCGCAAATGGTGGGGCAGATGGAAGTCATGGAGGAGGAGGACTACGATGCTTGGTTTGAATCGAAGTCGCCTCTGCCTGAAGCAGATCCGAAGCTGACAGGGGGCGAGGAGAACAAAACGGCTTCTCTCTGAGTTGGCCTAGTTAAATTCGCTCAAGCTGCGGCGGAAACCTCGGCGACCGGGCTGTCTTCAGGGACAGACGTGTAGCCTGACGCGATCTCCTTGAGTTCGCTGACCGACGTCACCGTTGAGAGTCGGGAACGGAGCTTCTTGCTGCCGGGAAACCCTTTGGCGTAGGCCATCAATCTGGAACGCATGGCCATCAGCGTGTGGCGCTCGTCGCCGTAGCGATCAGACTCGATGGCCATGCGGCAGTGGCGGAGGATGAGCTTCCATCGGTCTTCGAGAGACGGCTGGGGCAGTAGCTCGCCCGTTTTTAGAAAGTGCTTGGCTTCGCGGAAGATCCAAGGGCGTTGCATGGCGGCACGACCGATCATGAGGCCGCTGACCTTTGTCGTTTTCATGCGGCGGGCCACGTCTTCTCCGGAGGCGATATCGCCGTTTCCGATCACGGGAATGGAAATGGTCTCCGCGCATTCGGCGATGACGTCCCAGTCGGCTTCGCCGGTGTAGCCCTGAGCGCGCGTTCGACCGTGAATGGCCACGGATTGCATGCCGCAATCCTCGAGGTGCCGGCAGACTTCGGGAGCGTTGATGGAGTTCGCATCCCATCCGATGCGGATTTTCGCGGTTACGGGAATGGGAACAGCTTTCGCGACGGTTCCAGCCACTTCGATGAGCAGCGGACAATCGCGGAGCAGGGAGGAACCACCGTTTTTCGAAACCACCTTGTTCACCGGACAGCCGAAATTGATGTCGATGAAGTCCGGGCGCTTCCAATCAATGATCTTCTTGGCTGCTTCCGCCATCGCGTCGCCATTGGCGCCGAAGAGCTGAACGCCGACGGGTCTTTGTTCATCGGTGAATTCCGTGTACTTCCGAGTGCGGTCGTCACGGCGCACGATGCCCTCGGCGGAGACAAATTCGGTGACCATGACATCGGCGCCGAATTCCTTGCAGAGAGTGCGAAAGACCACATCCGTCACGCCCGCCATGGGCGCTAGGTAGAGCGGAAACTGGTCTTCGAACCAAGGAAGCATGCGCCGTTAGGATACGGTCGAAGCTGAAGTGCCGCAAATAGCGGTCGCAGTTGATCGGACCGTTGATCCGTTTGAAGGTTGCAGAATTGAAGGACCTCCACACTGCCAGGAAATTCGTGGGAAAGCTTTTGAGCGACGATGGCCAGATGGAATCGTTCTTGCAGGCCATCGTCGCCGGTGACTCGAAGTGTCCCGTTCTGGTTTGGATGGATGAGGGACGGCGAGGGGAACTGCGGGAGGAATGGATCGTCGAGCGGGGGGCCATGTTGGATTGGCTGCCGTCTTGGGTGAGTTTGGTAGAGAGAGAATTCTCTGCTGGCAAGAGCGCTTTATGGGAGGACGGGGTGGTTTATCCCATGGATTTTTCATCGGTGTGGGCGGCTTCAGCCCTCTTGGAAGTTGGCGATCAAAGCCAGTGTCGCGTTCTCGACGTGTGTGCGGCTCCTGGTGGAAAATCGCTTCTCGCTTCTCGCTTTCTTTGTCCGGAGAGGCTCGTCAGCAATGAGGTGATCGGCAAGAGGTTGGCCATCCTTCGATCCAATCTCGGGAGATGCGGCATTCCCAACGCCTTTACCCAGAGACGAGATCCCTCCGAGCTTGGGGAATTGGCCGGAAAGAGTTTCGACGTCGTCTTGGTGGACGCGCCTTGTTCGGGACAGTCACTGGTGGCGAGGGGAATTGAGAATCCCGGGTGCTTTCATCCGAAAACGATCAAGAAAAATGCTCTTCGCCAGCGTCGGATCATTGCTGAAAGTCTGAAGTGTGTCGCGCCCGGATCCTTCCTTCTCTACACGACATGCACCTTTGCGATTGAGGAGAACGAGAAAGTCGTTGAGTGGTTGCTCGCGCGTAACGCAGGATTGCGGGCCATCGAGGTTGCTCATCTCAGCGCTTGGAGGTCGGAGTATTCCGAGTTTCCCGCTTATCGTCTTTACCCTGATGATGGAATGGGAGCCGGCGCTTTTGCGGCTCTCCTGCAAACTGTCGGCGACCGCTCGGACAGGATCGAGCCATCTGAGGCGCTCTTTGAGTTTCCCGTCGCGTCGAAGAAGACCAAAAGCGAAGAGGGCGACTGAATGAACAGTCGCCCTCCGCGTCAGTGAACTGATTCGAGTGTCTGCCCGAAGGCAAAATTGTTGCCGACTAGTCTTCGTAAAGGGAATCGTCGGGGACGGGTACGAGAAGATATTGCCCGACGCGAATATTGTCGCTATTCAACTCGTTGAGATTGCGAAGATTCTTGGTGGTTGTTTCGAAGGACACCGCGATGGAGTGGAGGTTGTCGCCGCTTTCCACTTGGTAGAATCCGTGTCCCGGAGGCGCTTCGATCATTTCGCCGGAATTGGCGGAACCGTTATGGACGTTTCCTCCCGACGGGGAAGAAGGTTGTTTGTTCGAAGACGATGAAGAATGGGATCCGGTGGCGCCAGGCACCTTCAACTGCTGGCCAATCTGCAAGGCACTGGGATTTGCGGAAGGATTCAGGCTAACGATGGAATCGACGCTTGTTCCATGATTGCGTGCGATGCCGAAGAGCGTGTCGCCGGAACGCACCGTGTAGTAACCCGCGGAGGAATTATTTGATGGCGCAGGCTTGTTTGCGGGAGGCGCCGAAGAGGTGTTACTGTTAGGGCGTGGAGCAGGCATGGAGGCACCCGGGACGAGGATTTCCTGTCCGATGCGAAGGGCGTGGGGATTTACGATTTGGTTCGCAGCGACCAGGCTATCAAGGCCGACCTTGTAGCGGCGGGAGATGCTCGCGAGCGTGTCTCCGCGCTCCACGCGGTGGTAAAATCCGGAACCGCTTGGAGGAGGGGGCTGCGTGTTTTGGTTCCCTTGATAGGATACCGGATGCGTGCCTGCTCCCGACGAAGAGGGAGTGCGATTCAGGTTTCCACTCAGCCGCGAGATCTCACCGCGTAACGATTTCAATTCGGCTTCGAGGGCACCGACCCGTTGCTGCAACTTGTAGATGTCATATCCCACATCGCGGCCAGCGCCGTTGTGTGATGGATTCGCGTGGACTTGAAGGGGAGTGAGTGCTGCCGCCGCAATGGCAGCACCGGCTAGACCTGGCAGGAGGCGAGAGAGTAAACGCATACGAGGAAATTTATAATTTCACGGTCGTTAATACAAGTTAAATATCAGTATATCGAAAATTTTTTGCCTATTTTCAAGATTTCAGATAATTTCCATAAGTTCTTCTCCCTTATCTCAGGGCG
>JBCCWV010000025.1:0-35358 GCA_039192745.1 Verrucomicrobiota bacterium
CCCTCGCCGGACTCACGAAAGGCAATCCACGCCCGTTCGAAGGCATAAACCCTAACAAAGTCATTTATCTCCGCCACTTCCGGTGGCAGGACTTCCCCTCCTTCAAAGAATTTACCGACGCTACGCAGCGAACCCGGCTTTCCCGTCGGCCCAACTGAAAGCATTACTTTGGGCTCTTCGCTCCCGGCCCGCGAACTTTCCCATTCAGACTGCTCCTTCTCTGCCTCCACGCGCACCTTATTCACCGCAATGGCTGACTCCAAATCGCCGTCGGTTGTCAGCTGCTTTTCCAAAGCCAGGAGCCTGGCAAGAAATCCCCCACGAGCGTCAGCCAGACCTTTGTCTCTGGCTTGCACAAGATCCGCGCTCTCAGACTCGAAGATACTCTTGAGATTTTCCATCTCCTCCGATTTTGCGCCCGGCTCGGGAGCGGGAACAGCCGATTCCTCGCCTTTAACCCGATGTATTTCAGTTTGCCCGATTAATACTCCATTGAGGTCGCCACGTTCGGTAGCACTCGCCACACTTTTCTTGAGCGCTTGAATATATCCCTCGGTCAGCTTCGCGAACCGCGCTTCAAAATCTGTTTCAATGGTCTTCCGATCGCTTTCCCATTTCTCGCTAAGAGCCTCCAACGTCTCCGCCGACTCACCGCGAAGAACTCCGGCGGAAAGAGCCACTATGAAAAATCCCAAACGTAAAACCGTCGCATATCTCATGGCCGTCGAGAGTATCATTCCTCAAATCCGCCAACAACCTTCAAATAGTCGCGAAGAGCTACCGGACGTTGAAACGTCCGGCTACAGTTAAACCATCGCTTCGTGACGAACGGATACCGGCAACAGTTTGACTTTAACAGCTCCAACATTTTGCCCAAAGGACCGACGACGTCTCCGCCGGCAGTCCATGGCAATCTTCTTGGACAGATTCCCCCCCTGTGGATCTATTTTCCCTTCACGGTAAGCACACCCCTCATCAGGAAGGCATGGCCGGGAAACGTGCAGACGTATTCGTAGTCGCCGGGAATTTCCGGGGCGACGAAGTCCAATTCCACTTCGACACCGCGGTCGATCATGTCGGTGTAGGCGAGGATGTCCGAGGATTCGGGAATGAACTGCTTGGTAAATCCGTCGGCGCCCATGGCCATGGCGGCGTTGCCGACGTCGGTGGCCTTGCCGGGGTTTACGAGGACGAGGTTGTGTGGGAGGGCATCGGGATTGGCAAAGATGATGCGGGTCTGCTTGCCGGCCGTGGTTTCCAGTTTCGTCACGTCGTAGCGGAGTTGTTCGATCACGGTGTTCACGCGGAGAATGGTGAGCTCGGGCGTGTCGGAAACGAGACCGCCGGGTTGGATTTCCATCTCCTCCTCTTCCTCGATAACTTGAGCGCCGAGTGCGGGGTCGGCGACGTCCCAGTGGTGTTTCACCGTCGCAGCCGCGATGCGGGTGTGCTCGACTGGTGAGTTCAGAACGAGATCAAGCAACTCGCGATTGCGCACGTTGTGCTGCTGGTGAACCCAGAGTCCTTCGAGAAGATGGCGGGCATGATCCACGTTCTTGGGATCCCACTTGGCGATCCACTTTTCCGCAGCGGCGATGACTTCGCTGCTTTCGCGTTCTGACAACTCGACGCGGGTGCGGTGACGAACGCCGTCCACTGGGTGTTCGAGATTCACCATGAGTTTGTCGAGTGGTTCGCCGTCGATCGCGACCGGCTTTTGCAAGGGCCGCGAAGGATAGGTCATGCGGTAAATGCGGCCGTGGCTTTTGTCGCGGTTGGGGTCGCGAATGTTGTGCTGCATGTGGCCGATGATGACGTTGGACCAGTCGGAAACATAAAGCGCGCCGTCCTCGCCGAAGACAGCATCGGTGGGTCGAAAGTTGCCATCGTCGGAACGGAGCAAGTCCTCTTCCGGCGTGCCCCAGACTTCGCCGACCTTGTGCTCAACGGTCACTTCCTCGCGAATCTTTTTGCGGGTTTCCTTGTCCCGCTTTTCCACGATTCCCGTCCGCGTGATGCCGTCGCGGTGGAGTTTGTAGTTCTTCAAGCCAAGGAAACCAATCGTGTTGCAAACGAGGAAATCCCCCTGGATCTCGTCTGGGAAATGCGGACTCGAGACAATCGCGTTGGCCGCGACCGGCCGCACTTCCTTGGTGAGGAGTTGATGCATTTTGAAGCCGGTCCCCTCGGGGCGCACTTGGTAGCAGCGCCCTCCCGTGCCATCACTTGCGTAGTGGTAACCCCAGTCATCGAAAGAGATTCCATGCGGGTTCGGGGAATTCGGCGCGTGGTAAGCAATGGTATATCGCCGCGGGTCCCAGCGATACATGGCCGAGGCCGTGGTCGTCAACGGTGGTCCCCACGGATGCTCGTGGTTGTGTTGCAGAAAGATGCCACTTTGCCAATAGATACTCCCGTCGGGTCCGTAGATGAGGTTGTTCGCAGTATGGTGCGTGTCCGAGGAACCGAATCCGCTAAGCACGACTTGCCGGACGTCGGCCACGTCATCGCCATCGGTGTCCTTCAGGAAAATAAGGTCGGGTTGCGAAGTGACGAGAACACCACCGTTCCAGAATTCGAAGCCCAAAGGATTGTGCACACGAGCGAACTCCTTACAAACGTCCGCGACGCCGTCCTTGTCGGTGTCCTCAAGAATAACAAGAGCATCTTTCATTTCCTTGAGTGGCTCCCACTTTGGATAAGTCGGCCAGACCGCCGCCCAAAGTCGGCCCTTGGTGTCGACTTGCATCTGCACGGGATTCACCATCTCGGGGAACATGGTTTCGTCGGCGAAAAGGTTGACCTCGTAGCCCTCTGGCGTGGTCATCTTGCGAAGTCCTTCGATACCCGAGATGTATTCAAGGCTTCCCTCTTTGGCCGCGTTCGAACTCTTGGATCCGCCGCCGACATTGGAAATAACGGGAATCGGCTCGGGCACATTCCCGTCGCTCACAACCCATTCCTTCCCTTGCGCAGCCGCCCAAATCGCTTCGTCGCGATTCGCGCTCATGACATCGATCATGGCGAGTTCGTGCTGCAAGACTTCGGCGTTTGTCTGGTCGTTGACGAACTTCAGCTTCGAACGCCCGCCCCAAACATCATTCCCGTCGGTTGCGCGGTAGCGATTGAACCAATGCCAGTTCTTGTCAGAAACGGCGGCAGCAATTTCCGTCAGCGGCTCCGTGCCGGGATCCTTGCCGGTAAGTGTCTTCGCAATGTGACGACCGATGAGATCATTCCCTAAGTCATTCAAGTGAATGCCATTGATCGTCAGCGGTTCTTCGTGCTGAAGATACAGTCCCTTGGAAACATTGAAGAGGTTCACATAAGTGACACCGGCTACGGCGGCGGCTTCGCGGGTCGCCTGCGTGTATTTCGCGAGACGCTTGTTATTCGCTTTCCCGTCCGGGAGGTTGGGATCCTCGAGGTCTTCGTTTGCGATGGGACTGAAGAGCACGATGCGCGGAAAGGATTTCCCGTTAGGCTGATAACTTCGCAGTTCCTTCACGAAATTGACCAAACGTGTCGTGTAGTCCCGATGGTCTTCCTCGAAGGATTCGTTGTAGCCGAAAAAACAGAAGATCACATCCGCGCCCACATGCTGCAGGTAAGCGTCCATGGAATTGAATCCCTTGGAACGCGGAAACACCCCGACCATGTCGCCGGAAACACTCATGTTTCGGAAGCTCAGTTTGTGATCGGGCAGGACACTTTGAAACGGCGTCTCCAACCATCCTCCGTGCTGGAATCGCTCGCCAAGCGAGTTTCCGAGAATCGAAATGACGTCGCCCTTTTGAAATTGAAAGGTCTCAGGATCCCGGTAGTTCGACGGCACATCGACCGCAGGCCTCACGGCCAACTCCTGCGCCTCGGACCGATCGCCCTTCCAATCCGTTCCGCCATCCGTTTCCTTCCCTTTCGCGTCGAGATAAACAATGCCCCCTTTTCCTTCGGGTCGGATGTGCACCGAGCTTTCCGGCGCCGCGAGGGTGAGCTTCTCATAAATCTTGTTCCGTTTCTCGTCGAGCAACGCGATGGTGAATCCGTCGAGACGCCGACCAAGGCTGCCGCCGCGATTCCAGATTCCCACGGCTGTGACTTCGTGTTCCTTGCCCAGATCCAATTCCCACCATGGGTCTCTTCCATCGACAGGAGTATGTGTTTGCCCGTTCTTTCCGTAGTCAGGGTCCTTGTTACCATCAATGGCCCGTGATGCATCGCCACCATGAGCCGTCGCGGACTGCGTGGCTTTTCCCTGCGGGGCGATGTTCTTTCCACCACTGAGAACTTCCACTTCGGCCAAAGTCAGCGTCTTCTTGCTACCTTGAAGCGCGATTCTCACATAGCGCACATCCGGACCACCTTTCTCTTTAACGAACGGACTTTGAACTGCTGCCATCACGCCACCAGCGGACGAGAGCAAGAGAGACAACAGGGCGAGTCGAAAGATTCGGAGAGAATAAAGACTGAGCATGGATTCGGTGGGTTTTCTTGAGGCCCGTTTGGCGGGCCTGTCGGGGTGATTTATAACATTCGGCGCGAGCGATGGACCTGCCTTGAATTGTGCAAAACAAGCTTCCATTCGATGAAAATCTTTACGCTCGGGCGCTGGCCACGGGAATACGCACCTCTCCGGCGAATCCTTCTGGTCTTTTTCGAAAAGAATTGCGCCGACACGACTGTTGAATGGAAGATTAGACCTTCACTTCCATGAAATCCCTGATGGCCAATTACAAAATCCTCCTCCTCTCCGCATGCCTAGCGATTCTGCCCGGGCCCGCCACCGCCAGCGACTTCCTCGTCTACGAGGGAACGGAAGGCCCCGGTGCCGGCAAGCACATCGTCTTTATCGCGAACGATCACGAATACCGCTCCGAGGAAACTTGCCCGACGCTCGCAAAAATCCTCGCCAAACACCACGGATTCCGCTGCACCGTACTTTTTGGTATCGATGAGAACGGTCACATTCAGGCTGGAAGCGCACCGGTCCCCGGATTGGAAGCCCTCAAGGAAGCCGACCTCCTCGTCTTCTACACGCGCTTCATGAACCTCCCCGACGAACAAGCGGACCTTCTTGTCGATTACTTTGAACGCGGAGGTCCCGTCGTCGGGCTTCGCACTTCCACACACTGCTTCAACAAACAAGAGGGCAAGTGGGAGAAACTGAATTTCAATTACAACGGCGACGACTATCTCGGCGGTCTTGGCGAACAGATCTTCGGCAACACCTGGAACAAAGAACGGGGCCAGTCCCACTACGGATCCAACCATCGACTCGGCGGCACCATCACTCCGTTGTCCGCGGCCGGTGATCACCCGGTGCTGACTGGAGTGCAGCCGTTTCATACCTACTCTGGTTCCTACAAGTCGCGACCACCCGCGGATGCCACGCCGCTTCTCGAAGTCCAAGTCTTGAACACTTTCGGTCCGAGCAAGGACATCAATACGGAACTTCCCGCCGTCAACGCCGGTTGGACTCGCGACCATTACATTGCGCCGTCGGGAGAAAAGAAAGAGGCGCGTGTCGTCTACACTTCTTACGGCACTTCCGAGGATTTGTTCGACGACGGCTCACGGCGCTTTCTCGTCAACGCCTGCTTCTGGGCCGCCGGGATGGAAGACAAAATCTCCCCTGACCTCAATGTCGATTTCGTGGGCGAATTCAGCCCGTCACCCTACACGACCGGCGCTTTCAACCGCGTAGGCGTCAAACCAAACGACCTCGCTGGCTGGGATTCCCAAATCATGCCCGACGACGCGAAGATGAACGGTCTTCACGATCCCGCAAAAGGCATTAGTTCCCGTATGGGCCGCGCACTCAAGCCTCGTCCGGAATTATTGCAGGAGTTGAAGGAGACTTATACAGAATTCGACTGGGAAGAGTTTCAGCCTTAAGCGCGTTTTCCGGCGATTCAAAACGCCGATTAAAGCGGGATAAGTTATTTCCGTAAATGGTTTCCTTAGTCAGCGAGAGGGTGAGAGACCACTACGCCCAGATGATCCGACTCGAAATGGAATAAGTTCTGATACGGAAACGAGGAGAGCGAACTGAAGATTGTTCGCCAAACGATTTTCACCTGCGCCACGCCGCAAGTAATTTCGGAAAACCGTCTGGCGGCAGAAGTGCTGAAAAGCAAATCCCCATCCCTTTTTCTTATTTGATTACTCTGATCCCATGGCATAATCGTCCGCTTACATGGAGTCTGTTCCGTTACGCTCGGCTCAAACCCCTTCGCGCAGTCTCCTCAATTCCCCGAGGAGAGTCTTGCCGTTCATCTTTTTGCTCGCGGTGCTCCTCATGTCAGTCTCCGCGAGGGCGCAGTCGATCGAGATCCTGGGTGAGTTCATCTCACCTCAAGCGCTTTCCGAAGACGGTTCAGTCGTCGTGGGCAGGGGACCGAACGACGAAGCAATACGCTGGGAGGACGGCGAAATCACGGTCATCTCACCGGTGAGTACGGCGAACGACATTTCGCCAGACGGGCTGATCGTCGTGGGCTCCATTGGAGAAACCCCGGGTCGGGAGGGATACCGTTGGGTGAATGGCGCATTGACAGTTCTCACGGCCCCCACTGGTCCGAGGGATGTGATCCCTTTGGCCGTCAATCAAGACGGCACCGTGATCGGTGGGCGTGCGATCTTTGAATCGCAGCTGAATCCGCAAAGCTCAGTCGCCCTTCGTTGGCAGGGCGTTTCGTGGTCGATTCTGCCCGACGATTTCACGCATGGAGGTGTCGATGATATCGATAATTCTGGAGCGATCGCTGTCGGTCTCGTCTCTCAAACGTTCTTGGGAGAATCCGAGGCCGCGCTCTGGCAAAATGGTGTGCTGTCCGTGATCGGTCCGGGAGGTAACGGGAGTTCGCAGACTTCGCGAGCAACCTGCATCTCCGGAGACGGGACGAAAGTGATTATCAACATTCGCGAAACGCTTGCCAGCCCAAGAGATACCTTCCAGATCTACACCGTCGCGACAGAGACGAAGTCCGACCCGATCCCCGGCTTTGCGACCTCGATCAATACCAACGGCACCGTCATCGTTGGATACGACGAGTTTTTCGACCCTTTCATCTGGACCCAGGAAGGGGGCCTCCGCGACCTCCAGGAGTTTCTAGCAAACGATCTCAACTATGATTTGGAGGGCTGGGAGTCGTTCGGATCTTCCGTCGCGGTTTCGGGC
The DNA here is from genome assembly GCA_039192745.1 of Verrucomicrobiota bacterium. Lineage (GTDB taxonomy): Bacteria > Verrucomicrobiota > Verrucomicrobiia > Verrucomicrobiales > DEV007 > JBCCWV01. Next base: position 7,181 of record JBCCWV010000025.1, read on the forward strand.
AATGGCAAGTTCCTCGTCGGTGGCGGCATCGATCCCGAAAGCCGGTTCGTCGGTTGGCGCGTGGACCTTGATCCCGAGATCGAAATAATCGTCAACTCGATCGCCGATCGCGGCCTCGATCCAGACTCGCGAGGTTGCGACACCGGTGAAGAGACTGACTCGGGAGATCCTGAGTGCACGTTGAGATCCGCCATCGAGGCCGTGAATCTCGGCAGAGGAGACATGATCACGTTCGATGTCCCCGGCGTGAGCGTCCCGAGCATCGCCCTCACCTCGGCGCTCCCGGCGATCACGACGCCTGTAGAGATCGATGGCACGACGCAGTCCGGGGGCAGGGTCGAGGTGCGCGGCAATGTTCTCAATGCCATCGGACTCGATGTGCGCGGCGGTGAAAGCACGATCAAAGGCCTCATTCTCCATGGTTTCGAGGGGGATGTTGCGGCGGGAATCAAGCTTTCTGGCGGCGGCGGAAACACGATCGTTTCCAATTGGATCGGGGTCGATGCTTCCGGGAACGGGGTGAGCGGCAACCGCATCGGCGTCCTCATCGAAGGGAGTCCCGACAATGAGATCGGCGGCGTTGGCGCGGGCGAGGAGAACATCATCCACGGTTTGCGGTCAGCGGTAGAGATTTCGGGAGCGGCGTCGGAGCGGAACAAAGTCATGGGCAACCGCGTCGGGATTGGCCTCGCGGGCGCCGCGCTCGAACCACTGTCGGATTTTGGAATCCACCTCGTTGGTGGGCGAGAATCGCAAGTCGGAGGTGTCGGGAGCGAGGGAAACTTCATCGCTACCGAAACTGGAGTTACGGTCGCTCCCAACGATGGTTCGATTTTTGATTCGGTCATCTCCGGCAACAGGATGGGACTGAATTTCGCCGGAACCACCTCCGTGGAAGGCTTTGCTGGCGTGGCCGCATTTGCTTCCGCGGAAAATCCAATCGAGGGACTGGAAATCATTGCCAATAAGATCGGCGGAACCTCGGTCGGCGTCCTCGCGGCCGCCGTTGGGAATCATTTCGCCGGATTAACTATCGCCGACAATGAAATCGGGCTCGCCTTCAATGAAACGGGCTCGATCCCGGAAGGAGTGAGCGACGACCTGTATCTCTTCGGGATCCGGCTCGACGGGGTTTGGAGGGCCTCTATCCAAAACAACATCGTCGCCGCATTCCCCTGGAACATTCTCGTTGCGGGACAAATTCTGTTTTTTGCGGCCGACGAGGACGACGATGGCGTGCCGGATCCGGATGGCAAAGTGATTTTCCAGGTCCCAGAAACAGAGAGTAGCGAGTTTGAACCCGGAGACACCGAGAACCTTTCCGGCGATGTCGTTATCGACGGCAATACCATCGGCCTCAACAAAGCGGGGGAGGTTCCGCAGGGGGCGAGCCAGTCTGTCGGGATCACCGTCTTCGGCCTGGCGAGGAATACAGAGATTAGGAACAACACGATCGCAGGGCATTCGCAGTATGAGATTCAGCTCAAAAGTGGGGAACGAGCAGAACTGAGCGACAACGATATCGGCACGATCGACGGCGGCGCGTTGGGCAGCCGGATCGGCGTCCTCGTCGAAGATGCTCAAAGAACGGTCATCGGGCCAAGAAACACGATTGGCCAAAACGGGGTGGCCGGTATCTCCGTGATAGGATTGGCATCGGGTCTCCAAATCCATGGGAATTTCATCGGGACAGATCCCAACGGGGCCTTGGATTGGCCGAACGGCGTCGGTCCTCTCTTTGCGGATAACGAGCCGGATAACCCGCTGCTCGAGAATCTCATTGAAAACAACACGATCGCCCGCAACACGGGACCGGGCATAGAGATTCAGAGTTCCGAGATCGAAACGAGGATTCTATCCAATCGCATCTACCTTAACGGCGACGGTGATCGCGAAGCTGGCATCCAGTATAACGACGAACCTTTCTCCACCCCCGAAAATCTGCTCGTTCTTGTCTCACCACCTAACAGCGATGGTACGCGCACGGTGGCTTTTGTCGTGAGCCCCGCCGGTGCCTTGGCCGAGGATGGAGGTGATGAGCCCGAGACCATTATCGAGATCTTCGGCAACCCGAGCGAAGATGAAATGCAAGGCCGCACCTTGCTCGTAAGCGAGGTGATCGATCCGACAAAACCTTTCGTCGCGACTTTAACCGTGCAGGGCGATTCGGCCTTTGTTACTTCGAATAACTACCTGATGACGCTGACAAGGGGCGGCTTGACCAGCGAATTTTCGGGAAGCAGGATGTCAGACCCTTTTAAGCTGCCCGAGATTCAGTTCGAACCGTCCGAATCCGACGAAATCGTCATCTCCTGGGAGACCACGAATCCCGAAAATCTTTTCACCGTGCAAGAATCGCGCACTCTCTCCGATGGAGATGAGTGGGATTTCATGGCCGAAACGGCCGTTAGCAGCGGCGGCAGGACAATGGTCATCTTACCCATCATCGGCGAACAGCAGTTCTTTAGACTCACCTTAAATCCGAACGTGTTTGCTTCCGAGTAGTCGCTCGTGCCCGGCATTCAGGATTTTTAACGATAACTACTGCTTCTTGACCGCGCGAGGGGAATGAGGGATCCGGTTTTGATAGGGCGGACTAGTGTGACTGGCAGTGCGGAATCGCCTTCTCCGGAGGGAAGAGATTGGGTGCAATTCAGCGGCTTGCGGCGACAATCCCGGAGGTTACTTCCCAGAACGAGCAGTTGAAAGGCCCATCCCATGATAAGGGAGAGGAGCTGGCATCCGACAGCCCGCTACCTCCCGCGAAATCGGACGATCTCTTCCAAAGCGTCTACGACGAGCTCAAGAAACTTGCGAGTCTGAGGGTCGCCAGCGAGGGAGCCGGCGCGACTCTCAGTGCCACCTCCCTGGTCCATGAGGTGTTTCTTCGACTTTCGTCCGACAACGAAAAGATGAGCCGCTTTCGCAATACCGCTCACCTGTTCGCGACGGCCTCGGAGGTGATGCGCTGGGTGCTTGTCGACCGGGCGAGAGCACGCAAGCGGCAAAAGCGAGGGGGAGAATTCGAACGAATCCAGCTTTCGGAATCCCAAATCGTGTCGAGCGTGGATGACGATTTGATTCTCTCGGTCCATGAGGTGCTCGACACACTGCAGAAGGAAGACCCGGAGACGGCCGATCTCGTCAAGATGAGGTTCTTTTCAGGATTCTCGTTCCAGGAGATCGCCGATGCCACCGATGTTTCCTACCGGACCGTGACGAGACGATGGACATACGCCAAGGCTTGGTTGAAGGAAGAGTTGAAGAAGGACCTCTCGATTGAATGACCGGATAAGGAATCCGACGGCTCATTCTTCGATCCCGTCGGTTTGCTTTGGTCACTTTGGAGGGGCAAGGGCAGTCAAATCTCGACTCAGGAGCACTCCTGCCGTTGCATCCCAGACCCTGACAGCACCATCGCGGCTCGTCGACGCGAGACGTTGCCCGCTTTGATCCCAGGAGAGGTCTGCAATGAGGTCGCTGTGCCCATGCAACTGCAAGATAGGCTCCCCGTTTTCCCAATCCCAAAGAAATAGGTCCCCGTCTTCGCCGCCCGATGCAAGGCGATTTCCATGGGGATGCCATGCGATAGCGCCGACAATGCCAGAGGGGGACTTGAATTCCCGAACCTTTTCCTTTTCTCGCAGAGACCAGATCGAAATCGCCCCCCCGGCAGAACATGTCGCGAAGTGGAGACTGTCAGGATGCCACGCGTGGGCCACCAGTCGCCGCTCCTGCTTTTTCGATTCAAAAACAACTTCGCCGGAATCGGTGGCGATGACGGAGAATCCTCCGTCATCGCTGGAAGCGAGGATGTAGCGAAGGTCCGGGCTCGCGGAGACCCTCGAAAAAGATGCACCCTCTTCTTTCCCGGGGGGGCGAAGTCGATTTGCCGAATATTCCCCATCAAGGGTGATCTGCAGAACTCCGCCGTTTTTCTCGAGCAGGAAGACTTCGTCGTCCCGGGGCCATATCAGATCAGCCGAATTGGTCGTGCCAAGGTTGAGGGAATGCCTTTCCTCTTTCTCTTCAAGATCGACAATTAACAATTGATCACCGGTTGGCATTCGGGGGACGGCGGCGACTTTCCTCCGGTTAGGGCTCCAAGCATAGGTCTCCGAGGTGGCCCGGTCGAGGGTGACTGAAGAGAGGACCTGGCCCGTGGCAGGAAGAAACGAGAAGAATTGGTCGGATTCGCTTCGACAAACCAGTGTTGCTCCATCCCCGCTCCAGGCGACCGTGGAAACGGGCTCCCCATGGTTCAGAACGACCTCAGAGACGACAGGCAGTCCATGTCGCCAGATCGAGATCTTTCCATCCGAATTTCCTGCGACAATGGAGTGCGCATCACCGCTCCACACCACCGCCGACACGACCCCTTCGAATTCGTGAAGAACATCATGGGAATTCAGGGAGAAATCGAGCAGGACCAGTCCTTCAAAGCCTTCGATCGTGTTGATGAGTGAAGGGCCATCCGGATCCCAAGCAAGGGCGGTCACGGTATCCCGATAGAATTCCGCCTTGTCATAGTTCACACCGGCATTGGCAATCTTGAGGCCTCCGGGGACGCCCCAGATCCGGACGGCTCCGTCAATGTCGCCCGTTGCAAGCCAGGAACTGTCGCTCTTCCAGGTCAGTGTTGTCGGATGGCTTCGGTGACCCGGATAGGTTTCAAGGGGAGTGTTGGGGTCATCGAGGTCCCAGATAAAAACAGTCTTCGAGTTTCCAATTCCCGCAAGGTAGCGGTTGTCCGGACTCCAAGCGATCGCTTCGAATTTCACTGGAGGTTGAATGGGCTTTCTCAGGCTTTTCGGGGATTCTTCACTCGCCCAGAACGAAATCGTGTTGTTTGCCTCCAGCACCGCCACCTGCGCCCCCCCGTGCCCCAGGGAGATGGATCGTCCCGGTGATTCGATCGGAAGAGAGGAGAGCACGGCCGCGGTTTTTGCGTTCCAGACTTTCACTTTCCCGGATTGTCCAAGCGTAACGATGGTCTCCCCGTTCCGGCTCCAGGAGGAAAAGAGATGCTCTTCGCCGTCGGTGAAGCTTCGGCCGATGGCGCGCGTCAGGGTGTCGAAGATCGTTGTGCCCTTTTTGTTGCTCACGAGGAAAAACTCCCCGAACGGAGAAAAGTCGATCGAGTTGACTTTTCCCTTCTGACGGAACTGGATCGGCGAGGAGTGGAGTTGGCCAAACGTGTAATACCATTCCCAGCCCCGGAAGTCTTCGTCTGAAGCATCTGGACGAAGCGTCGTCAGCATCGTCTGGGTTGCCATTGGGGTTGTCGTCCCGAGATGGGCAGCGGTGCTGATGAGACGCATGTTCGACGCATAGGCGAGGCGCCGATTGGCATAGGCTCGCTTGTTTGCGAGCTCCGCTGCCTCGATGGCCTTCGCTTCGGCACGCTCAGCGGAGCGTTGAGTGGTTTCCGCCCTATCCCTTGCCTCATCGGCGAGTTTGCGAAGAGACGCCTGCTCTATTGCCACAAGGGGACCGCCGATTCCGAAGGAGAGAAGAAGGAGAAAAATCGATCCCACCAACCCTGCTTCGACCGGCTTTCTGCTTATCCATTTGATGAGCCGTTGAGCAGGTGTCTGCGCCCGGGCGGAGATGGGCCGACGGTCGATCCAGGCCTCGAGATCGTCAGCAAGACTGCGTGCGGAGTCGTAGCGGTCGACCGGGTTCTTCTCAAGGCATTTGGCGACGATGGTTTCGAGGTCGCGGTCGATGCTTGCATCGAGCAGGCGCAGGCGCGTCGGCGTTTCATCGGTGAGGCATCGCAGCGCGGCGGTCAGCGAATCCGCTTCGAGAACGGGACGGCCGGACAACAGTTCGTAGAGGATCGCTCCGAGGCTGTAGATATCGGCATGCGTCGTGATCGCGCCACTCTGAACCCCAGCTTGCTCCGGCGCCATGTATTGGGGCGTTCCGAGGATCTGGCCCGTGAGCGTGAGACCGATGTTTTGGCGCAAGTCGAAGGCGAGCCCGAAATCGCTGATCAGCGGCTCACCGGTCTCGTCGAGGAGGATATTCCCCGGCTTCAAATCGCGATGGAGGATCCCCTGTTCGTGGGCGATTTGCATGGTCCGCGCGACCTTGGCCATGAGCGAAACCGCGCTCCTCCGGTCTTCGCGGATCTCATGGAGGTGATCCCGCAGGGTGCCTCCGGAGATGTAAGCCATGCTGTAGAAGTCGTGCCCGTCATGCTGACCGATTTCATGGATGGGAACGATATGGCGGTGATTGAGGCTGGCGGCGGCTTCTGCTTCGAGGCGAAAGCGGCTACGCCCAGCTGAGGTCACCCAAGTCGAACCAAGTATGACCTTCACCGCGACTTCACGATTCAGACTGACCTGCTTGGCCCGGAAGACCACGCCGGCGGCGCCTCGACCGACTTCTTCGATCAATTCATAGTCACCAAGGCGCACAATCGTCTCGCCAAGATCCGCCATGAAACGCGAATCCTGCTCGAGGCATTCAGAGAGCGCTTCGAGTTCCTCCTTGGCGGTGGAAAAACTGTCGGCATCGAGCGGATGCCCGGTGTCCTCGCCCGATTTCAGGAGCCGATTCACCCGTTCGAGAAGAGCTTCATCCCCTCGGCACTTTTGTGCGACGAATTCTTCACGCTCACGCGGAGTTTCCTGCTCGAGGGCCTTGAGAAAGATTGTCTTCTCTCTGCTTTCGATCTGGTGGGGAGAATCACTCATCAGTTTGCGCACCTGAAGGAAAGCGTTTTTCAGCAGCGAACTTCGCCATCTTCGCGAAAAAAATTCCGAGGCCGGCTCCCGTTTCGGGAACGGGTGGCTTCCATGGAATCACGGGCCGAACGGCCTTCGTTGCAAATTCCGACCACTGATTTCCGGAAGCCATGTCTCCATGCTCGTTTGAACAACGAATTTTTTTCCACCGCCATGTCCGAGTCTCGAAGGAAAAAGCGCTTTGGCATCATGGAATGGCCCAAGAAAATTTCCCTCTCATTTGCAACGACTGCATTCCTTCCCGGCATGAATCCTGCCGCGCTGTCCTTAAAAGCGGCACGCTGTCACTCCGCCGCCAAGCGGAGCTTGGATACCTGAGGGTCGCTAAGGATTCCCGATCCAACCTGACCGTGTCGCCGCGCTTCCACCACTTGAAGAGGCCCATGCACATTTGCCTCTGAACCAACGCTCCCCGCTGCTCAGCTCCTTCCAACCGTTTCCCCTTCTCCATTCAGATATTCACCAAAATCAGAACCCAAATAGGTCATGAACACGTCTGCCGAACCTTCCGTTTCACTGATGCCGACCGGCTCAACATTCTCCTGGAGAATACAAACCTTGTGCCCCCACGACGTCATGAAATGTTTAGCCCGATTCCTCGCCCTGCTACTGGCAATGGCTGCTTCACTTTCGACTGCAAGTGCCCAGATCACCGCGACCTCCATCGTCGTCAACGATCGCCTCACTGACGGCAGCGGCACCCATTCCGTCTTCATCACCTGGAAAGCGCCCGCGGGCCAGTTGATCAACGCCAGCAGTCTGGGGACGGACGACATCACTGTCACCGGCCCTTTCGACAATCCCATGGTCGTCAGCACGAGCGCTCCCGGGGCCAACGCCAACGAGATCACGATCGAGTATCTCATGATCGCCCCGGTCGGGTTCCCGTTTCTTGGGAATTGGTCCTCCAACCTCGATGGGACCTACAATGTGAACCTGGTCGCCGGGCAGGTCGTCGACACCGGTGGGGGCAATGGGAACGCGGCGCAAAGCGCGGCAGCCACCTTCCAGGTGCAGGTCATCTACATCATGGAGGAATTCTCTGGAGGAGTCTCGCCCACTGGCTTCTCCAACAGTACCGCGGGTGAGGTGGAATTCTCCGGCGGCAACGCCGACTTCGGCCAAATCAACACCACGACCCGGGGCTACCTCTACACGAACTTTTCCGACTACCTGACACGGGGTTTCAGTTTTGAAATCACTGTCACCGTCGGCGCCAGTCCGGCCGCAAGTGGCTTCATCGGACTCGGCCCGGGCACCGCGTTGGTGTCGGAGTCGAGGATTCCCTCGCCACCCAATGCGCATCTTACTTTTAGTTCTTCCAGTATTTCCCCCTTCGCCGCGATCACTTCCGACCAGGGTTCTGGTGCGGGTTCAACCCAGATGGGCGACGGCACCCACCGGGTCCTTCTCCACTCTGACGGTCAGAGTCTGCAGGTGGCCGTCATGAGAAACGCTTCCCTCGGAACTCCCTTCGTTCCCACCTACGTGTTTCCCCTCCTCGACGTTGCCAGCCTCGATTTCACCTCCTCTAACTCCAGCCTCTTTTTCGGGGGCAACGGCGCTCTCAGCTTCGACAACATTTCGATCACCCCGTTTGCCGGGTTCGAGCCGGGCAGTGGGGATTACTTTATCTGGAGTGGCGATTTGAGCGGTGACTGGTTTGATTCCGGGAACTGGGTTGGCAACGTGGTCCCGCCAGAGACGGCCAATGTCATCCTCCCGGATTTTGCGATCAACAAGTCCATCTCATCCGCCCCTTTGATTACGGTCAACTCATTGAGCGTCCAGTCCGGGGTGTGCGCCTACAGTATCTCCTGCGATGCGCTGACCAACATCAGCGGCGTCTACGATGTGAGCGGGGAGTTCGACCTTCAGGCGGCCGCGGCGGGAAACAACGGCCTCACCGTCACCGGGCCGGCGGGAAGCGCGGGGACCATGAAGCTCTTTTCCAACCCCGCCATCTACAATGGCCCCACGTCGATCGAGCGAGGCACACTTGATATAATTGACCCCGTTATTCCGCCGGCTACCCACGTCGATGTAGCAGCCGGCGCCACCTTTCGCATGGCTGGAAGCATCGACATCCCGGTGGGTGGCCTGACCGGCGCAGGCAGGGTCGAGATCGGAAACGGCATCAGTCTCGATGTGAACGGCGGGCAGTCGACGCCTGCATTTTCGGGCGAATTCAGCGGAAAGTTGACCGGCGCGGGCGGACTCAAGGTCCGGTCGAGCACGTTCACCGTCTCCGGCAACTCAAACGACTTTCAAGGGAACACCGACCTGCAGCTTTCGATGGTGAAAATGACCAATTCCTCGGGCTCCGCTTTCGGCACGGGAACGGTCGGCGTCACTGGAACGGTCCTCGGCGGGATTGGATCCACCAGTGGAAACACCACCGGCGACGTTGCCAGCACTCTCTCGCCAGGCCTTTCCCCCGGCACTGTCGGATTTGGCGCCAACCTGACGTGGCCCGGGACGATGGGATTCGAAATCGACGGAACTGCGGTCGATCGCGTCGACGTCACGGGCAATCTCAACCTCACCGGCACCACGCTCGCGCTCACCGAAACCGGCAGCGGCGCCACGCAGAACGTCTACATCATCGCCACCTACGGAACGCTCACGGCAAATAACCAGACCACCGCGACCGGCATCCCTGTGGGCTACGTCATCCAGTACGACTACAACGACGGCAACTCGTCCAACAACATCGCCCTCGTCAAGCCGACGACGTTCACGCAGGAATACATCGACACCTTCAACAACGACTTCTTTGTAGGAAGCCATTGGGACCAGGGAATCGACCCCGAGGGCACTTCCGGCCTCACACTCTTCGTTCGCAATGGGGCGAATCCCTTCGGTTTCAGCGATCTCTTCACCCAGCTGGCAGCCCTCACCGTCGGAGATCACATGGGGGACGGCGAAGTGGAATTCAACGAATCCGGAATCTCCATTTCAGGCCCATTCTCCATTGGCTCCTTCACCGGTTCGGGAGACACGCAGAGCTACAATAGCGTTGATGGCACGGCGCGGGTCTTTGGCGAGACTGCCCCGGTTTATGACGATATCTTCGTGGGAGTCATCACCCTTGCCGAGCAGAATCCCTCGGTGCAAACCCATGGAATAATGGAGGTGAACTCCGCCGCTTCCCTGACTTTCGACCTTCTCGCTTTGGGAGGCATGGGACTCAATGGGACGACCAACCCCCACAACTATTCCAGCCGGGGCGAAGGGCGACTCGACAGTATCAATACCTTATCCGCGAACATCATCGACGTGGATAGCGCCGAGGTAACCTTCCCAGCAGCGAATTTCTCCTTTGATGGCTTTCTCGAGTTGTCCTCGATCAACTCGGCGCAGATCGGTTTGCTGAACATCGCCACGGGTGAGTTTGAGGCCGCATCGACCAGCTTCGACACCAATGTCGAGATACGTGGCTGTTCCGTTCAGACCGCCACGGCCGGAATCAAAATCGGATCATTGAACATATCGGGCAACGGGCGTTTTTCCGGCGCCGCCAGTGTCTTGTTTCTCGGCGACACCATCACCACCCCCAACGGTTCCACTGGCATCACGATTGGCGGCGCAACGACCACCGGTCCTGGCCCCACTTTTGCCAGCGTCGACAGCCAATTCTCAACCATCGCCACTCTGCAAGCCACGGCCTATTCCGGCGGAGGGTTCAACGTGCTCGGTCCCGTGAGCGGAGGCACTCTCCTCGGAAGTTTCCCCTGCGAAGCGGTTCTCGACAGCTCGTTCATCCAGACCGACAACCTCCAAGTGACGCCGGGCGCCACCCTGACGTTGAAGATCCAGGGCAACACCGCCACCACGACTTCCAATACCCTTTCAAGCGGCCTCTACCCTCGCATTGAGGTCAGCGACCTCGGCAGCATCGCCACGGCCTTGCTGACCGGGTTCATTGTCGTCGACTTCGACTACATCCCCAGCGGAGGAGAAGTTTTTGACTTCATCGTCGCGGAGGATTTCGACGCCACGAGTGACGAACTGGGGGAACTCAACCTGAGCACCCTCGACCTCACGCCCGGACTCACGCCCACGTTCTCGGTCGTTGAGGAAAACGGAAACACCATCCTCCGCCTCTCGCTCACAGGATCGCCGATCACGAGCTTCAACTGGATCGCCGGAACCGACGACTACCAGACGGGGGCGAACTGGTCGGGCGGCGCCGTCCCCAGCGGGGCCAATACCGCGACTATCGCCAATGGCGGCACCGCGCAGGCCACAAGTTCCGACGTCCGCGCCGAGGTTTTGAGCATCGGCGACGTCACGACCGGACAGGGTGGAAACCTCGAAGTCACGGGCGTCAATGTGGAGATCGGCAATTCTCTTGCGATAGGGGCCGCTGGTCAGTCTTTTCTCGGCAACGGCACGCTGGACGCTTCCGCGACGATTCGGAACGCCCCTTCGGTCGACATTGCAGATCAACGGGTCCTGTTGGCGGCGTCGAATTTCACCACACCGGGCCAGAATGCCACACTCAACGGTAAGCTTCATATTATCGATTCCCCCACGGTTGAGCTGGGCACCCCTGACTCCTTCGAATCATTTTTAGTCATCGGCTTGGGCACTATCGACACCACGGGCGCTCCCGTGAACGTTTCCGTCGATGCCGATGTGCTCATCCGCAACGCGGAAACGCTCTCGCTTCCTCAATTGCAATTGGGCGGAATCATCGGCGACCGGGCTGCCAGCGGATCGCAGGCGACGGGCAACACCAGCCTCGTTGTCGAGAACGTGACCGGATCGGTTCAAGGAGACCGGGTCCGGCTGGCCTCCGGGATGACGAACAACAACTTCCAGGGCACCACCAAAAGCACGAGCAACCTGCGCTGGTCCAATCTCGGTAATGTTACCATCGACGACTTCTCGGGCGATGCAGAACCGTTTTCCTTCAATGGCGCTGCCGGGGCATTTTCCGAGTACGCAGTGAATGCGACCTTCGAGAATATCCCGTCCTTTGTCGTGAACGATCTCTTTTTCGACGGCCTCAATCACGACCTCTTTGGCAGCGAGACCGTCGATGGCGCAAGCAAGGTCGACCTCGCCGTCAACTTCCGGAACATCGGCAACCTCGTGATCGGAAACTCCCTGAGCTTTGCCGGGCTTTCCTACACCAACCTTGGGACCGGAACTCTCTCGAGCAGAAACGAAATCACGGCAAACCTCGAGATCTCCGACTCGCGCGTCTCGATCGAAGACGGTTTGTCCATCGGTTTTCACAGCTTCCGCAACCAAGGCCCGGGCAACGTCTCCACGAATATCGGCCAGGACATTCGCTGCCGACTTTCCAATTCCTTCCTCGATACCGGGAACCTCACCCTCGGTGGAGACACCGTATCCGGCGTCGTCACTGATATCGGATCGAAACCGGTGGAATTCGAAATGAACCCGAGCTTTGTCAAGACACGGAACCTCATCATTGATCGTGATGTCACCATCACCATGGCCATCGAAGGCGCCACACGCGCCAACGCCACCAACACGCTGGAGGGAACCTCCGGACTCTACTCCGCCATCGATGTCACCGACCAAGTCTCGTTTTTTACGTCATCGGGCAGCCCGACCTTCTTTAATGTTGATTTCAAATATCTGCCCTCCGGTAATGAGACCTTCGAGCTAATCCGGACGACCAGCCTCGGAGCGTTGAGCGGCTACAACTTCTTTGAAGTCATCTTCGGATTACCAGCGGGAATGACCGCACAGTTGTCGGTGGATCAAAGCCAGGGATACGATCGCCTCTTGCTGACTCTCACCGATGATCGGTTCATCTGGAATGTCGCCGGCCCCGCCAATTTTGCCACAGCTGGGAACTGGCTCAACAACACCGTCCCCGGCCCATCAGACACCGCCCTGATCGGTAACAACGGCATTGCCGTAGGAACCACAGATGTCACCATCGCCAATCTGTTTGTCGGCGACACGCTCGCTGGCGGTGACGGCACTTTACGGCTGACCGACGCAAACTTCGATCACTCCAGTCTATCCATCGCCTGTGCCTGTACGACGTCATTCAGTGTATCTTCCCTTCTACCGAATTCAAACGTGACAGGCTTAGTGGAGATTACCAACACAAGCCCCACTTTCAGCATTCTCGGATCCTCATTTGTTAGCATCGGAACGATCAGCCCGGACCCCGCCCAAACAGCCAATTTCAACGGTACTCTCAGGGCCAACAAGGTTGATGCGCTCAACCTGCGCTCCGTCGCTGTCGGCTCCAACCAATCGAATACTATCACCCCCCTCCTCGGTTCCGGTAGCGCGACGGGGAATTTTGAGGTCAAGGATGCTAACTCTATTGAGCTTGACACCCTGTCCGTGGGCAGAAGCCGAAGCGGGACGGCATCTGGAGAAACACAAGCAATCGCAGGCACAGTCTCGATAGAAGACTCTCCTTCCCTGGTGCTCGATGATGACGCCAGAGTTGGATCCACGACTCTGGACAGCCATATTGGCAATTTGGCAACAACGGGCAATGTCAGTGTTTCCAGCGTGAATTTCATCGAACTCGATGACCTTGAAGTCGGGTTCACCCGAAGAAGCGAGGGCGCTCTCTTCGCCGGCAACTTGGATTCCAACGGAAACGCGATTTTCAGAGACGCCACCTCAGGGCTCACCATCAAAGACGACTTCGATTGCGGACGCGCGATTTTCAGCGCGGGGAGCAGCTTGGGAACGACCCACAGTGGCGTCATTCGTACCAACGGGACGACGACCTTCCAGAACATCCCCTCCGTGCAAGCGAACGGAGATTTTCGTGTCGGGGTTGTCGAGCGAAGCGGCCTGAGTCCCTTCGTCTCGGATACCGTCGCGCTTTCGGCGATTGGCGTGGTCAATGTCTTCGACGTGCCCAGCTTCACAACGACAGATCCCGTAGTTGTCGCCGGAGGGACAATTTCCGAACTGTTCACCGGCGCAGCCGGAGGCACCTACTCGAGTAACGGCACGATGAACCTCACCAACTCGATGGTGCTGTGTCCCTCGCTTTCGTTGGGAGCCATCGACACCGGAAACGTGGAAGGGGCCAGCGGCGCCGGGACACTCAACATGACAGGCTCCGCCCTCGACGTCTCCGCGGTTCTTACCCTCTCGGAATCTCCCAACATCGCTGAGGTCTCGATGAACCCCAGTTTCATTCGCACCAGTACCTTCAACTTCGGCGATGCCACGATCAACATGGCCATTCAGGGGACAACGCGCGCGACAATAGCGAACGTCCTCAACGGCACTCCGGGACTCTACTCTGCAATTGACGTCGACAACCAAGCTTCGAAAGGAGACAACCTTCGAATCGTCGCCGATTTCTCCGGATTCAGCCCTCCGGCCGGGACGCACGTCTTCACCCTGATTCAATCGTCAGGCAATGCCCTGGGAGATATCGGTCCGGAGAACCTTTTTGTGCGCGGTCTCGACCCGGGATTCAGCTTTTCCTTCCAGCCTTTGGAGGCCACCATCAACGTGACCATAACGGGCAGCCCCGCCTTCTTCTGGACCAATCCCGGCACCGGCGACTACCAAACAACGACCAACTGGTCCTCCAATCTCGTGCCCGGCCTCTTTGACGACGCCGTCATCGCCAACGGTGGCACGGCCCAGGTGACAGCGCCCTCGAGGCAAACCGCGCTCCTCGATTCTCTCCTCGTCGGCGATTTTTCCGGAAGCGGGAACGGCTCGATCGACCTGGGCAACTTCGACGTGAGCGTGGCAACATCCCTCGCGGTCGCCGCGCCGTCCAACCTTACTACTTTCCCCATTCCCAACGGTGCGAATCAAACAGTGACCGGCAACGCCCGGTTCTCCTCTGCCAGTTTCCTCACGGCGGGCCAGACGGCCGTCGGCGTTGTCAATTCGCTACCCGGACAAACCCATTCCGTCGACGGGTCGCTGTCAGTCGACAACTTCACACACGTGGACCTATCCAACGTGGAAGCCGCAGTAGCCAAACGCACGACAAATCAACTTGAAGGAACAACCAATTCCACGGCCCGGCTTCTATTTGCATCAGGGACGAACGTGATAGCCGAGGATTTCGTTCTCGGGTCCGCTCAAAATGCGCCCGCAAATTCGGAGACAACCACGACCATGGGGTCTGCCCAGATCGTGGGTCTATCCGGTCAGTTTGAAGTCACCCGCGCGCTTGTCTTGGGCCAGGTAATACTTAACCAGCCCGAGGGCGCCGTCATGTCGAAGGGAGATATCTCCTTCACGAGTCTTCCCACGGTGAAAATCGACGGCGAGTTCCTGATGGGAATCGCGGAGTTTTCGGGAGGCGACTTCATCCACAAGGGAAGCAGCATGGCCGAAGCTAGTCTGACTGCGACAGATTTGACTTCGAGCTTCACCATCGGAGACAAGTTTCGCGTCGGGCAGATTGTTGCCGATTTTGAATCCGGGGGAGAGATGGGACCCGTTCGCGGCTCGATCGGTGCCAGGGGTCAATTTCAGCTGAAGAATATCTTCGTCTGTAGCTTCGCCTCCCTCGATCTGGGCTCCATCGAACGAATCGGAGGGGCATCGGCGGCACTCAGCTCCGGAAATCTCACGGCAGACGGCTCCGGAATTCTCGAAGACATCCCCAATTTATCGATGGGTGGCCTGAACCTATCCTACATGGACGTCGTCTCGGGTAATATCTCGAACACGCTTTCCGGCATTCATAGCGCCACGAGCCGCCTCGAGGTCATCAATTGCAGGGGGGCCCTAAATAACGTGAACGTCGCCGTCATTCAGCAAAGCATCCCCGGGGTCACCGAGACGGCATCGGCGGAACTGATCCTCAAAAGGTCTGCACTCGGCGCCTTTGACGTCACGGTCGCTCCGACGAACGCCACGAGCGGCGTTCTTGCCTTGAGCCCCAGCTTTCTCGAAGCGACCAACCTCAATGTAGGCGCGGGCGGCCGCATCGAACTCCGGGCGGAAGGAAACACCAAGGCGACCCTCTCAAACCGCGCACAAACAGGCCTTTATAGCAACGTGTTCGTGATCAACACGGCCCAGATCGACACGCTCCACTGCACCATCGCCTTCCTGCCAGCTTCAGGTTCGACCTTCGATCTCGCCACCGCCGGGACGGACGTAAACCTTCCCCCCAACCAGGTGATCAACCTTCCAGCAGGCTATGCCCACACGCTGGAAAGAGTGACCGAGTCCGGCAATACCGTCCTCCGTCTCACTGTCAACGGTGCACCCACCGATCCCTTCCAGATCTGGCTGGCTGCCAATGGGCTGCCCATCGACTCGTTGGCCACACAAACAACGGCCTTTAACAACCGCCCCCTCGGCATGCACTTTGCGCTCAACACTGACCCCAACGGGGACGGCACCGACGAAGGCAAGATCCGCGGCCAAGTCTACGAAAACCCGAACGACAACAAATCCTACTTCACCTACACGATTCCCGTTCGCAAGGATGTGACGCTGGTGGACGCGGGCAACGAGATCTCGGGTCAAGTCGCCAGCATTCAGTATCTCATCCACGCCGTCGATGACCTCCGAAACAACTTTGGAAACATCGCCATCGATGAAAATCCTGTCGTCCTCGACTCGGGGCTTCCCGCCTTGCAGAACTTCGACGACAACCTCGACAGCACGAACCCCGACTGGGCCTACCAGACCTTCTTCATCACCACTCCGCTCGACCAGCTAACCCACGCCTTCTTCCGCACCGTCATCAGCGGATGACTCCAGTCCTTCTCACCTTCCCACGTTTGAGCCAGAGCGATATGAAGAACAGGACCCTTGCCCCAAAGGCCACCGCCACCAATGGTCCCGGCTGACCTTAAGCCCTCGGGCCGTCAAGGGAGCCGATATTGAAATCACGCTTGGGTCGCGACCTTGCAAGGACACACCCGCTAGTGATCCCTTCGGCGCCGAGGCAGTAATGCGCAAACTGCCAACGGGAGCAACCCGAGTGCGCTTGGCTCGGGAATGCCGACATTGCTGGTGATGGTGAAGAAACCGCCTGCAACCGAAGTAAACGATGCAACAAGAACTGTGTATTCGCCGGCGCCGAGATTCAGTTGGAATCGCGGGTCGCCGAAGGGTCCTCCGTGTCATCCTCAAACTCCAGGACTGTCAAGGGGCCGAACATCGTGCCAGGCGAATCGAATAACCCATCGATCAATCCGTCCGGGCTTAAGACATCGACGTCCTGCCCAAGGACGTCGCCGGAGTATAGAATGGCAGCAGAGCGAATCGGGACGTCACCTTCTCATCGCGATACCGGCGAATGAAGTCACTTCGCGATTGCCTCTGCGCCCGTGCTAGACCGGCCCGACGCATCCATGGCGGAATTGGTAGACGCGCTAGATTCAGGTTCTAGTAGTAGGGGCACCTGAAGGGGCAGGGCATCTCGCCCGAATCCCCTTACAGTTTCCCTAAAAATTCTCTCCGTTATGGCAACCGCTAAGCTGACTTCCGGCCCGCTAGGGCCACACATCCGTAACATCGCATTGCCGATGACCATCGGGTTCTTTTTCAACACGATGTACAATGTCGTGGACTCCTTTTACGCAGGCCAGGTGTCGACGACGGCGCTCGCCGCCATGGCACTCTCTTTTCCAGTGTTCTTCATCATCATCGCGATGAGCGAAGGGATTGCCCGGGGTGCGGCGGCGCTGATTGCCAACGCGATTGGTGCTGAAGATCGTGAAAAAGAAGCGGCACTTTCCGCGCAGCTCTTTTCCCTCGGCTTGATTTGTGCCGCGGTTTTGACCTTCGTCGGACTCCTTTCCGCTCCGCCTCTGTTTCGATTGTTGGGAGCCTCGGGATCCTACCTCGACCTCGCTACCGGTTACATTTCTCCCCTCTTCATTGGCTCGATCTTCTTTCTCATGAGCAGCATGAGCAATTCGGTGCTGCTGGCCAACGGCGATAGCAAGACATTCGGCAGAGTGCTCATCGCCGGCTTCTTTTTGAACCTCGCGCTGGATCCCCTCTTCCTCTACGGCGGATTCGGCATCCCCGCCATGGGCGTTCCCGGAATCGCTTGGGCGACGGTGGTAATCCAAGCCCTCGGTGGAGCCTACCTTCTCTCCGTCGCGCTCCGCCGCGGGTTCGTCACCGTGCCGTCCCTGGCGCACCTGCGCCCGAAGATCAAAGTTTACGGAGAAATTCTCAAGCAAGGCATCCCCACGAGCTTCAATATGATGTCGATCGCTCTCGGATTCTTCGTCACCACCTACTACCTGAAGTTCTACGGAGAAGCCGCCGTCGCGGCGTTTGGAGTGGGGACGCGTATTGAACAGATGGTTTTGTTGCCGGCGATAGGTCTCGGCGCCGCCATCGTGTCGATCGTCGGACAGAACAATGGCGCCGGAAAGATGGATCGCGTGCGAGAGTGCGTGCAGCTCTGTGTGAAATATGGATTCGCTCTCATCGTCGGTGCCTCCGTCCTCATGTTCTTTTTCGCGACGCCACTGGTCCGGCTTTTCACAGACGATCCGGAAGTGGTGGAGATTGGAACCCGTTACGTCCGTATCATGTCATTCCTCCAATGGGCCTACGTGATGACCTTCATTCACACCGGATTCCTCCAAGCGGTCAAACGTCCTAACTACGGATTCGTCGAATCGATCATCCGCAAAATCGTCCTTCCGATTGGCGTCTTCTACGTGCTTGTGAAGGTGATGGAAGTCGCGCTGGATGGCCTCTGGTTCGGGATGTTCGGTATCAATTTCCTCATGACGATTGTGACAATCATCTACGCCCAGGCGGTGCTGAGGAAGATCACCCGTCCGTAGAGGCCACGATCGGGAAAACTCAGACGCCACGCCTTCGGTCTTCTCACATACGGGGCCGTCCTTGCGATTTTACCGAATCCATGGTTTGTTCACGGCCCGGCATTTTGCCATGCGCACGTGGCGGAATTGGTAGACGCGCTAGATTCAGGTTCTAGTGGTAGCAATACCGTGGAGGTTCGAGTCCTCTCGTGCGCACTTTTTTCTTACCGGCCGACGACCCCGGAGGCGAGGGCCTTGATCTTGAAGATGAGGAAGGGATGAACGGTGCAATCCTTGCCGTCGTGGTATTGCGGCATGCAGTTGAGCTGACTCGCGTAGAAATAGAGCCGGTCGTCGGGGCCGAAACACAAGCCGTCGGGCCACTGGAATCGGTCGTGCTTGATGTAAATTTCATATTTCCGATCACTCTCGCGAATGATCCCGATCGCCTTGTTTTGAAGGTCGGAAATGTAGATATTGTTGCGCGTGTCGATGGAGATTCCGTCGCAGGGTGGCTTTGCCGCATAGCCCTCGACGCGGCTAGCGATATCGGCCGCTTTCAGAGACGGGTCGCGAAGGTACTTTCCGGATATCCGGTAGAGCGTCCGCCCTAACATAGGCCCAAAGTAGAGCCAGTTCCCCTTGCGGTCCATGGCGATGGGATTTACCCCCGACAATGGGCGAACCTTTGATCCGTCGGGCCGCCGCACTTCCACCGGGCGCCCATCGATCGCCAACGGGATGTCTTCCGGGACGACGGAATAGTGTCCTTCAAGAACACGGCGTGCCAGACCGGTTTCCGTATTGACGATGATCAGGGCCGCGCGTTTCCCATCGGCGGGATCGCTGAGGTAGATGAACGGATGCTCCGGATCGATGGCGAGGTCGTTGAGAAAGGAGACGCCGACGGTGGCAGGAGGTGGCAAGTAGATAACCTTGTGGAGCTTGTTCTCGCGCCGGTTCCATGCGACCAATTTCGGCTGGGTTTCGCCGCGGCGACCATTGTCCAGCATCCAGACGACGCCGCGTTTGTCGATTTGCAGACCGAGGACCGAGTCCAGTTTCAGTGAGGGGTTTTCATCGCCCCGGCTGATGTAGCGGTTGGGAAAGGAGAGCACGCGTTCATCGGTCTTGATTTCCACAACACGCTCGGAGGTGGACTGAAATTGGTGCAGGCTAAGAATGACGCTCCCGTCGGGCGCAATGGTCATTCCGCCAGGCGCATGGGAAATTTCCGCAGCGATCTCGAGCTTCGCCCGCGGATTCGCCGAAGCAGGAAGTGGTATCGCCAAGCTGCCGACCACTGCGAAAAGCAGGATTACAGAGCTTGGCGGGGGGCAGGACATTCCCCCTATCATACCAGAAGCTCGGGATAATGCTCAATGGCAACTTCACGGCAACGCGTGAAAATCCGCTCGGCTTCCGACATCGTGAGAAGTTCCTCGACGAGTTCGCGGCACTTGTTGTCGTCGAGGCGAAGAATCGCCTGTTTTACCCGCGGAATTTGATTGGCAATCACACTCAATTCATCGACGCCGAGGCCAACGAGAAGCGGTGTCAGGACGATGTCCCCTGCCATTTCCCCGCAAATTCCCGCCCAGATGTCGTGCTCATGGGCCGCGTCCGTCACGTTTTTCAGCAGACGCAAGATGGCTGGATGGGTCGGCTGGTAGAGCTTGGCAACCCGGTCATTCCCACGATCTACGGCGATGGTGTATTGAATGAGGTCGTTGGTGCCGACGCTAAAGAAATCGACGAGTCCGGCGAGTTGGTCAGCGATGAGAGCTGCGCTGGGAACTTCGATCATCGCCCCGATTGGGATGTTCCCGTCGAAGGGAATTCCCTCTGAATCCAGCTCCGATTTGCAGGAATCCACGAGATCGCGCGCCCGTTTGATTTCGTCGCCACTTGAGATGAGCGGGAACATGACGCCGAGTTTCCCGTGGGCACTGCAACGCAAGATGGCGCGGATCTGCTGGCGGAACATGTGCGGTTGTTCGAGTGAAAGCCGGATACCGCGCCAGCCGAGATAGGGATTCATCTCACCGGCGTGTTCCTCGTCGCCGGTCAATTTGTCGCCACCGACGTCGAGCGTGCGGATGATCATTTCCTCGCCGCCGAGACCATCGAGGATCTTCTTGTAGTTGTTGAACTGCTCCTCTTCGCCCGGAAGTGTCTTCCCGCTGAGGTAGAGAAACTCCGTCCGGTAAAGTCCGACCCCTTCGGCGCCGTATTTCCGGACAAGATTGACCTCGCTCGCGAACTCGATGTTCGCAGAAAGGATGATGCGACGGCCGCTCGCCGTCTTCGCCTTGTCTTCCCGAAGTTCTTCGAGTCCGCTCGCGATCGCGTTCTTTTGCTCCTGGATCCCTTCGTATTCCT
Source organism: Verrucomicrobiota bacterium (assembly GCA_039192745.1). Classification (GTDB taxonomy): domain Bacteria; phylum Verrucomicrobiota; class Verrucomicrobiia; order Verrucomicrobiales; family DEV007; genus JBCCWV01. The sequence goes on from JBCCWV010000025.1 coordinate 28,065, forward strand.
TGAGCGTTTCCCCGGAAGGATTGATGAAGAGCAAGCCCTTGTAACCATCGACGAGCACCCTCTGCCCCGACCGAAGGCGTCGCGATATGTCATGCAAACCCGTTACTGCCGGGATGCCAAGCGAGCGCGCCATGATCGATGAATGCGAGGTCACGCTTCCGGCCTCTGTCACGAATCCCAGCACCTTGTCCCGGTCCATCGCTGCCGTGTCCGACGGCGTGAGGTCGTGGGCGACGAGAACAAAAGTGCCTGTCTCCTCCGCTTCCACATCGCTTTCCTTGCGCAAATTCCGCAGGACCCGCTCCAGCACATCCTGCATATCGACGATGCGCTCCTGAAGATACTGGTCCTTGATCTCGCTCATGCCGTCGATGTAACGGCGCATGACCGAGAAGTAGGCAGAGTCAACGTTGATCAGGTCTTCCGTGATGAGGCGCTTCGTCTCATCCATCACCGTGACATCACGAAGAATGAGAAGGTGGGCTTCAAAGATATTTGCTTCGAGTTTTCCCGCGCGCTTCGCGATGCGCACGCGGAGTTTCTCCAGATGCTCGTGCGTGGCGTCGAGAGCAATCTCAAACCGCTGCCATTCGGCATCGACTTCCGACTCCCCGATCTTGCGCTCCACGGGCACGATGAATTTGTGACCACGAATACTCGCCCGCCCCAACGCAATCCCCGGCGACACGGCGAGGCCGGTCAATCGGATTTCATCGGGAGGCGGGTTGCTCATCGTCAAAAAAAGGGGAATCTACAGTAGGAATAAGCGCTTCGAAGCGTGTTGTCGAAGTCGCGGGGAGTGAGGTGGCAAAGAGTTAGTTTTCCTGAAAGCCACTTTCGAACAGGCTCGCCAGAGAATCGAGTGCTTCGTTGGCATCGTCTCCTTCCGCCGAGACTGTGAGGGTCGCACCGCCCGGCGCAGCCAGCATCATCAGTCCCATGATGCTTTTCCCATTCACCTGTTCTTCGTCCATCTCGACCCACACTTCAGAGCGAAAACGGCTCGCGGTCTTCACAAACATCGCCGCCGGGCGTGCGTGAAGTCCGAGTTCGTTGTTCAAGACCAACTCACGGCTGATCGCTGATGTTTCGCTCTCCATAACGAAAGGTCGATCACGTCCGCACAAAACCCGAATTTCCCACCCCGGACGCGGCTAATTAATCCGCTTACTATCCATGATTTTCAACAACTTCTTGTCGAACTCAAGGGCCGCATCATGCCCTAACCCCTTGAGTTTCTGATCCAAAGCAGCCACTTCGACCAAATGCGCCATGTCCCGCCCCGGGGCCACCGGAAGCTCAATATGGGGGATTTCCCGGTCGAGAATCTCGATGGTTTTCCGCCCATGCCCCACTCTCTCCAGGTCTTCGATCTGATCCATCGGCGTGAGCGTGACGACCAGGTCGAGCCGTTTTTCGAGCCGGATCGCCGAGATTCCAAAGAGCGCGGAGATATTCACGATGCCGATTCCCCGAACCTCCATGTGACTGCGCCCGAGTTCTAAAGCGGAACCCGTCAATTCACGTCCCTCCATCGCTCGGAACAAAACAAGATCATCGGCTACCAAACTCGCGCCACGTTCGATCAACCCTAACACACACTCGCTTTTCCCCGAGCCACTCTCCCCCTGCACAAGAATACCAATCCCCTGCACGTCCACCATGCAACCGTGCAACTTCGTCGTCGGCGCAAAGTCCCGTTCGAGGCGAATCGTCGCCGCGTTGATGAACTTCATCGAGATCATCTCCGTACGAAAAACGGCAATGCCCGCCTCTCTCGCGATGGCGAGCAGATCCTTTGTCAGGTTCTTTCCACGCGAAACGACGATGCATGGAATCTCCCGCGAACAAAGGTCACGAAACCGCTCCTGAGCTTCCTCGGGTTTGAGGTTGTTCAAGTAGGAGCGCTCCGAGTTGCCAATGACCTGGATGCGACGGAACGCGAAGTAAGTGTAAAAGCCCGCGAGCGCTAGCCCTGGTCGGTTCACCGTAGGTTCGCTGATCTCCCGTTCAAACCCCGCCTCATCGTCGCCTTCAAGCTTCATTCCCAGTGATTCGCCATGAATTTCGAAAAACCGGCGGATCGAAATCGACTCCGGGCGAATGACTTTGGGCGCAGGCATGAGGACCATTCGGCGCGGCGCGAATGGCCGTCCACCATTGAATTACAGGGAACCCGGCAACGCGACGCGCAAACGCAGAAATTCACAATGCGACCCCATCGGCGAGGCCGATCGCACCGCAAGCAGCATCGCCGTGTCCTCGACGATCACGAGCAGCGGCTCGCCCGACTCCCAGGAGGCGAGATCGGTCGACAGTTCCACAGAGAGGCTCGTTTCTGCTCCCGATGCGCGGTTCACCGTGAGCGTTTGGTAGAGTAATCCACCGACTTCCGTGACAGTCCGCACCGGCGCTTCTTTGGACAGTGGGTCGCGTGGATCGGTGCCGAGCGCGAACTCAATCCCATTGCAGCAGCCGTCGTTGTCCGCGTCCGCGTTCCATCCGCTGATAGAGCTGTCGGCGAGTTCTGCCGCGGTAAAGTTCAACGCCCGCCACTCCTCCCATGTCATGCCGGGTGTCCCCGACGACGTCACCGCCGCTGTCTTCATGTGAAACGGATCACCATCGGCATCGACGGCGCCGAGCACGACTTCCGTCGCATTTTGCACGAGCCAGGTCGATCCCCCTCCGGGTCCACCCGGACCGCCGCCGACACTGCCCCAAGTCCAGTCGGCGTCGCGGAGTAGAATCCATTCACCCGACTGGTTGAATCCCCAAATCCACGCCTTCGCCCCCGCCGTGAATGGAGCGTTGTTGTTCTGCAAGAGCACCGCCGAGGAAAAGAAAGTGGAGTCCGGATTGTAGGCGGTTACGTCCAAAGACGTCCAGTTCGCCTCCCAGTCAGCCGTGTTCGAAGGACTGGGAACGAAGCCGCTCGCGAAGGAACCAAGGGCAAAAACGAAGGTCCCGTCCAGTTCGTGCGGCGCTCCCGCGCTCGTCAGATTTGTCACCCCTTCCAGCAGCGCAAGGCTGCGCCAGTTGACCTGTTGGGAACCGAAGGCATCCGTCACCGCCCAGAAAGCAACAGCTACAGCCACTGCCAACCACCATTTTCTGAAGTTGCCAGTCATCGGCTTTCGGAAGGTGAATATCAGTTCTGAGGACGATTGCGAAGCCCCGTGAGGAACATCATGGAAAGCACCAACACGGAAACGACCGAAGGCTCCGGAATAGGCGGAGCGAAAGTGTGCGTCTGGAGGTCGAACGGACTTGGATCATCCGACCTCTCACCTCCACCACTCGGCGTGCTGTTCAATCCGCCCCAGATCACTTCACCCGCTAGATTCATTTCGAAAGTCTCAGGCGATACATCCTGACCACCTTGCAACTCAGCCTCGCTGGCCACATTCCAAGCATTGTCGGTGAGGAGAGCCCACTCGCTGGTCTCGTCACCGACCTGATTGTTGTAGAACCACATGTAAACCTGCTCGTCCGCGCGATCGACGTCGCTGATGACTACACTGGAGGAGAAACCGAACGGTGGATCGTCGTTGTAAACGGCGGTGTCGAGTTCGATCCAGTTCGCGGACCAATCCACAGTGTTGCCGACCATCGGCTCAAAAGTGTCTCCAAACGTGCCCAGTGCGATTGTCCAAGTGTCAGAGAAAACATCGCCAGTGCTGTCAAAAAGACTGGAACCGACAAAAGAACTCCAATCGATCGTTTGGTCCGATCTCGCGGGGGTCGTATAGAGCAGGGATACGCCAATAGCGAATACGGAAAATCTAATATGCATATATAATTGGCCGCAAATGTGAGTTCATCGAACCCTATGGTAGTAATATTTAATGTCAATTTAATATCCATAAATGCTAGATATTTATAATCTTATCGTATTCAGCCATCGTTTTCTCTGTTTCTTATAGATTCTAGGCCCAAAAAAGCCCGCCTCCGATGAACGAAGGCGGGCTCGGAAAGCGGGCGCGTGTGGCTGAGGCCGTGAGGTCTTAATCTGACCAACCCGGAGGCATGACCCAGAGCGGGTGGGCACTCTGCATTTGGAGATAGGCACCCTCACTGGCTTCAAAAAGCAATAGGGCATTTTCGTTGTCGAAGTTCGAATTGGCCACGCTCGTCCAGAACTCGTAGTCGGTGCCGCCGACGTTCACGTCCACGAGGAAGTGGCCGTCATACCCCTTGGCGCCGACGACGTCGTCGCCGAACCAGAAGTGTACCCGGTCCGCTTGGCTCTGGCTGTTGCTGCCGACAAATCCGTTGGCGACGTCCATGCCGCGGGCGTCAAAACTCTGGTCCACCGGGTAGCCACCTCCGACCAGGTTGAAGTCCACGGCCAACGGGCAGGCAAACGACCAGTCGCGCACCATTCCAACCTGCTTGATCGTCACCGCGCCGTTTTTCGGGTGGAAGAACCACGCCGAACAGGGATCTACAAGGCGGTCGCCGTCGTCGTCGAAGTTCGGAATGCTCTCATCGGTCCACACGTTTCCGCTCACTGGTCCGGGGACGAGCGCGTAGTTGACCCACATCGTCGTCGACGCGTCATAGAATAATAGACGGTCGGCATCGAGAATCGGATCTCCACCACCCCCGGGCAGATTGAATACGGATGGCGGATTCAAGTCAGAGATGGTCCGGTGCGGGCGAAGAACAAGTGTGGCGTTCGCGAGGTCCGTTCCCAGCGCTTTGGTGTTGAAGACGCTGCTCGAAGTAATCGCAATCTCCGTCGGCGTCGAATTCGTCTCGTCCACGTCGAAGCGGTGGCCGTCACAAATGCCTGTCGTCACTTCCAGGATATACTGCTCGCCGCTGGCCTGAAGTACCGCGCCGAGGTCATCGCCCGTGGTCAACGAACCGCTCACGTCGATCAGTTGCCCCGTCACCGTCGTCGCCCAGCCGATGAATGTCGGTTTACTCAAGTAGGGATCGCTCACGCTTCGGCATTGCTCGTCAGCAGCGGTTTCACAACTCCAGCCGAAGACCTCGCTGTAGCTCGTCGCTTCCACCGTTGCGGCATTGCCATCGGTATCGAGATCCATGCGGAGTCGCACGTTCCCGCTGACGGCCAATCCGGCAATGCTTTCCAAATCAGGCAACGTCACCGTCTCGGAGCCGTCACCGTTGTCCACCACCACGGGTGTGATCGTCGTCACATCGAACCATCCCGCGGGCGATGTCAGCAGATCGTCGATCGCTTCCAGCGTATATGTCACGTCGGTGATTCCAGCGGGCCGCGAGAAGCGCGCGTCGATATTGTCCGTCGATACGTCGAAGTAGGCGCAGAATCCTTCCTTGGGTTCCAACCCTGTTTCCGGATGCAGGCAAAGTGCGTATTCGGTCAGGTTGACGCTGCGATCATTGTCGGGATTACCTCCTGTCCCCGAGCCTGCGCCTCCACCTCCGGTCGGAACTGGCAAGGCATCATCACCCGTCAGACCAAAGTCGCCGACAAATTCAGCAAACCCATTGGCTTTCGCATACTCAAAGCCAAAGTCAGCCGTCAGGTTGAAGGCCGCGTCCACTGTGTTGTCGCTTGCCGAGTCCTTGCCCGTCTCCGATCCGGCATCTGTGGGCATGCCGGTGACCGCGAGAGCGAAGGCATTGGAACTAACGCCATCGGAGAGGTCGTCGTCGCCATTCTCGTCGCCGTCATCGTCCGTCGTCTGGTCGGAACCCGCTCCGCCCATCGAGACAAGGTTCTCCAAATCGCCACCCACACCAAATTCCGACGCGGGGATATGAACGACGTAACTCTCCGGCGCAAGGCCAGTGAACAGGTAACAACCGCCGGAATGCGTTTCAGTGGTCGCAACAGGCGATCCCACACCGGGTCCGGCTGAGGAGAGATACAGTTCCACGGTGACGCCGTCGACACCCGAATCGTCCACAACATTGAAGCCACCATCCTTGTTGGCGTCAAAGAACACGAGATTACCAATCCCGACCGTTCCCGCAGAATCGGTGAAGGCCAAATCGACGGTGAGGTCGTTATCAGACTCCGCGGAATTGTCCCCACCACCACCTTCACCGCCCTCTGTCGGCTCTGATCCCGATGCCAAGACGACCGTCCCCGAACTGACACCGGTCGTCGCAGGATCCGGCGCATCGATACCATTCTCGCCAAGATTGTCGTCCTGCCCGTCGTCGCCGCCGTTGCCCGACGACGAAGTCTTGCCATCGAGCGGGGCACTTGCGCCGAACTCGCTGGCCGGAATGTGAACAACGTAGTCGCCGCCGGTCAAATCGCCAAAGTAGTAGGTGCCGTCTGGCCCAGTAACAGTGGTTCGGACCGGGGAATCCACGCCGGGGGTGTCCCCCGCATTGTAGAGTTCGACAGTGACACCAGGCACACCCGCATCACCATCACCCGTCTCGAAAACGCCGTCACCGTCCTCGTCGCAGAACACAAGGTTACCAATGCCGACACCTGTGCGCGGGGTGAATCCGAGATCGACGCTGAGGTCATGGTCGTCCTCGTTCACGTTATCGACCGTACCATCTTTTCCTGTTTCAGGGGTCGTCTCGTCGCCTACGGCAAGGCTAATTGTTCCGGTGCTCACGCCAGCGAGCCCGGGACCCGCGCTGTCGATGCCGTTCTCGTCGCCGTCGTCGTCGACGGCCGTGTCGCCTCCATCTCCAGGACTGGAAACCAGGTTAACCAGAGGCTCGCCACCACCGAACTCGCTCGCCGGGATGTGGATGAAATAGTCGCCCGCGACAAGACCGGTAAACAAATAACAACCACCACCGCTTGTTGTCGTCACCGCAACAGGCGTATCGACCGCAGGATCGCTTCCCGCGCTGAAGAGTTGCACAATCACATCATCGATCCCGGTCTCTCCCGCTCCACTTTCAAACACTCCGTCACCATCGGTGTCACCGAAAACGAGGTTTCCGATCCCGACACCCGGTCCGACAAAGCCGAAGTCGACGGTCAAGTCGTTGTCCAATTCTCCGGAAGCGTCATCGCTGTCGCTATCCTTCCCGGTCTCCGCTGCCGCCACTTCACCGCCCGCCGTCAAGCTGATCGGGAAGCTGCTAATGCCGCCATTGGCTGGGTCCGCGTTGTCGATGCCGTTTTCATTAACGTCATCGTCGATACCGCTGTCCACATCTGCTCCAGCGCTGGAGAACCTGTTCTCGAGCGGCCTCCCCGACCCAAATTCGCTGCCCGGGATATGGACGATATAGCTGTCAGCCGCGAGGCCACCGAAGAAATAGCATCCACCATTTTGAGTGGTCATAGCGGCAACTGGCGTGCCGACCCCCGGAGGAG
>JBCCWV010000026.1:0-35253 GCA_039192745.1 Verrucomicrobiota bacterium
CCGCGCTACCAATACTGGTTAAACGGTCGCTTCGCGACGCAGCCAACTGGGGGCGCTTTACCGAGGGCTAAAGCGCCCCGACTACACGTTATGAGGTCGCTTCGCGACTCCTTCCCATACCAGCTACCCTCGGCAAAAGTTCAATTTCATCCGCTCTAGGCGAGCATTTTCAGCACTTGGTCGACTCTGGCGATTCGATGAAGGCGAGTGCCTTGTCGTAGCTGCAATTCTCGAGGAAGTGGCCCAGGCGAAACGGAATCTTGCCAGCCAACTCCGCTTGCTCGGCCATGATGGCTTCCGAGACAGTTTTTAATTTTTCCAAGTGTGCATCGGGATCCCGGTCACGGAATGCGTGATCCGCTATGACGGCAATGCGTTCGCGAAGCAGGGCGGCTAAGTTTTCGAAATCTGGATTCACGGTGGTAGATCGACAAGTATTGAAGGCGCGGCTAGGGTCGCTCGTCTAAAGATTAACCTACTGTCGCACTGAACTAACCTTCATGGAACTGCACGAGTTCTTCAAGCCCGCTGATTGGATTGTGGTCGCCGGGTATCTTCTCCTTACCACCTGGGTCGGCCACCGGCTCCGCGGCTCTCAGGCAACCATTCGCGACTTCTTCCTCGGCGGGCGTTCGCTGCCGTGGCCGGCGGTGAGCGGTTCGATCATCGCTACGGAAATCAGTGGAGTGACATTTATCGGCGTCCCCGGCATGCTTCTCTCCCTTCACCTCGGAGACTTTAAATATCTTCAATGGGCTATCGGCTCTATCCTCGCACGAATCGTCGTTGGTTGTGTCTTTGTCAGGGTTTTCTATGAACGGGAAATCTACAGCCCTTACGACTACATGGGCCAACGATTGGGATCGCCGGTAAAGAAACTCGCAACCATCCTGTTCACCATTGGGAGCATTCTCGCACAAAGCGTCCGCGTCCTTGTCGCCGCGCTACCGCTGAAAGTCGTCACGCCTCTACCATTTGAATGGTGCATCGTCGCCATCGGAATATTTGCGATTCTCTGGACGCTGATGGGTGGAATGACGACAGTCATTTGGACCGACGTCATGCAGTTTGGCCTCTTCATTCTCGGCGGGACCGTGGCCTTATTTTGGGCCGTGCATCATCTGCCCGGTGGTTGGGGGGAATTTTGGACGACCGCGAGCGAAGCTGACAAGCTGAAGGTGTTTGATTTCACTCGCGGCTTCACAGCAGAACTTGAATTCACGTTTTGGGTGGCGGTGTTTGCCGTCCCTTTTCTGAACCTGAACGCCTTCGGAGTCGATCAACTCAATGCCCAACGAATGTTCTGCTGCAAGTCCCCTAGCGACGCGCGCAAAGCCATCATTTTCAGCTCGTTCGGCCAAATCGTCACCCTGCTGATGCTGATGGTTGGAGCGGCGCTCTGGGTCTTCTACCAAGTCCATCCGCCCATTGAGCAAGTCGCGAGTTTCGCGGGCTACGACCCGGCCACAGGCAACGCCACGGCCGGCGACAACGTCTTCCCTGCATGGATCGTCACGCAGCTCCCAACCGGTTTGCGAGGCTTGATCCTTGCCGGCGTCTTTGCCGCCGCCATTTCCAGCCTCGATTCGATTCTCGCGGCTCTCAGCCAGACAACCCTATCCTTCTTCTACAATCCGGAAAACACCGATGAAGCCAAAGGCCCGAAGAATCTGCTTTGGATTTCCCGCGGTCTGGTCGTCTTCTGGGGTGCCGGGTTGGTTGGTTTTGCCTTGTTGCTCGACACGATTCGCGAACAAGTTCCGATCCTTTCACTCGCCTTCGGCATGACGGCCTACACCGTCGGTCCGATGCTTGCGATTTTCATTTGCTCGATGCGGGGTCGAGCCTCGTTTGCGGGAATCCTCGTCGGCACGGTCATTTCAGTTTTCTTGACGATGTGTGTCAGAACCGATTTTGCCAACATTCTCATCCATGCGATCCCAACCTTGCTCGAACCGCTGTCTTCACTTCCAACTTTTGTTGTCAATGACGCGGGAACTGGCCTGAAATCTGTCTACAGCTACGTGTGGATGTGGCCCATCACGTTCTTTATCACGTTTGCCTTCGGCACCCTCTTCGCCGCGACATCGTCAAGGAAAATCGATTAATTTTTGCGATCATCATTCCAGAAATTTCAGGGTGTTTTGGTTCCTTCGTTGGTGCGTGATTGTTTCGGTTTCTTCCCGGAAAAATAGTGCGCGAATGAGCAATTTTTCTTGTGGGGAAAGAGAGGGTTTGCTTAAGCTCACCTCCCACCGCGTTTTAGGGATTGCGGCAACACGACACGATTGGCTTTACCAACCTGCCTTCCGTCGACGTGGGAACTTATGTTCCACGCGCTTCTCCCGTTTTCTTGCGGCCTATCCATAATTCGCGGCTTTACCGTCGCCACGCATACATAAATCCAACCAACCATCATCCTTTCATGTCCCACTCGCCGACCAATCCTGACCCTTCGCCCCCGTCCCGCGAAGGGAGAACGAAAAACCAACGATTTCTCCTCGAATCCCTCGCCAACTTTTCTCCAGGACGCTGAAGGACATGCCGGATTCGAACGAAATTATTTGGAAACAAATCTGCCAGGAAGTTCGCCGAAAGGTCAGTGAAGACACCTTCCGCCGCTGGTTTGCGCCCACCAAACTTCTCGATGCCAACGAACGAGAGTTGGTCGTCGAGGTGCCCAACCAAATCTTCCAGGTTTGGATCGATAAGAATTATCTGGGGACTCTTCACCACGCCATCAGCCTGATTCTCCAAGGACCTCGCGAAGTGATTTACGAGATGCGGGATCCCGGCCTGATCGACGCACAGTCCGATAGCGAAAAGCCCGCCACTCATCCGCTGGACCTTCCCGGCCTCGGCGCGATCAACCATCAGGCGTCGCCCGACGACGACCTGCCGATGGACGTCGTCCGCGCCCTTCGGCGGGCCGGGCTGAACAACCGCTACCGGTTTGATACTTTCGTCGTGGGAACCAACACGGAGTTCGCCCACGCCGCCTCCGTGAGTGTCGGCGACCGCCCCGCCCACAGCTACAATCCCCTCTTTATCCACGGTCCGACCGGCCTTGGAAAAACACACCTGCTCCACGCCATCGGACGGAATATCCTCATCAACAATCCGAAGGCAAAAGTCATCTTCGTCACAAGCGAGACGTTCACCAACGAATTCATCGAAGCACTCGCCAGCGATTCCCTAACGAAGTTCCGCAACCGCTACCGCCGCGCCGATGTCCTCCTCATCGATGACATTCATTTCTTCGGCGGGAAAGAACGGAGTCAGGACGAATTCTTCCACACCTTCAACACGCTTACCGACGGACGCCGCCAAATCATCCTCACGAGCGATTGTCCGGCGAGTGAAATTGCCAATCTTGAAAAGCGCCTCGTCACGCGTTGCGAATGGGGACTGTCCGCAGAACTCGTTCCACCAGACACCGAAACGCGGCTCGCCATCCTTCGGAAGAAGATGGACGAGCTGAATGTGAAACTTGACGACCACATCGTCGAGTTCCTCGCCGACCGCATCCGCAAGAGCGTGCGGCGGCTTGAAGGCGGACTCATGCGGCTCGCATCCTTCGCTTCACTCAGTGGCGGCAAGGCTTTGACCGACGCCGTCATTGAGCGCTTACTCAAAGACATTCTCAAGGAAGAAGGACGCCGCCGCGTTTCCGTTAGCCGGGTGCAAAAAGAAGTCTCCGATTTCTACGATATCCGCCTCGCCGACATGACGAGTCACCGGCGTCCAGCCAACATTGCTTTCCCGCGCCAAGTCGCCATGTATCTCACCCGCACATTGACCGACATGTCCCTCGTCGAAATCGGTCAATCCTTCGGCGGGCGCGACCACGGAACGGTGATTTACGCCTGCAAGCAGGTAGAGAAGAAAATGGCCACGACGAAGGAGATCCGCCAAGCCGTCAACATCCTCAGCAATAGGCTTTCCGGTTGAGCCGCTTCCTCAACCGTCTCCGAAGTCCTAGCCGAGCATCCATGCGCCCAAAGCTACTATTTTTCCTGTAAATCCCCTATTTATTTCGGTGTTCCGTCTAGACACCCCGAAAATCCCGTGCAATGTCGCCACGGACATTACTGATTTCTTAAATTCTTTGTAAATCTTCGGTCCGTATCCAGTGCCAGCAGCATTTCTCTGATATATGAAGTTCTCGATCTCGAAAGAAGCCTTCCAGGACGGACTCGGACAGGTTCAAAACGTCGTCAGCACGCGAACCACCTTGCCGATTCTCAGCAACGTTCTTCTCGAGGCGAAGGACGGCGAGTTACATCTGACAACCACCGATCTGGATGTGGGCGTGACCGGGAAGGTCGCCGCCGAGGTTTCCACGGACGGATCAAGCACCCTCCCCGCCCGGCGCCTCTCCTCGATCATCCGCGAATTGCCGGCCAACGACATCGAGGTCGAAATCGACAAGGACAACATTGCCACCATCGTCAGCGGCCCCAGCCGATTCCGGATCTTCGGCCTGAGCGAAGACGAATTCCCGCCGCTTCCCACCTTCGACGAGGCCAAGGAATTCAAAATCGATCAATCCGTTCTCAAGGACGCACTCAAGAAAACCGCTTACGCCATCTCCACCGACGAAAGCCGCTACGTCCTCAACGGCATCATGTGGTCGTTCAAGGGAAGCAACCTCACACTCGTTGCCACCGACGGACGCCGTCTCGCCATGGTCGAGATTGAAACCGAATTCCCGGAGAGCCACGAAACCGAAGTCATTATCCCGACGAAGGCGATCAACGAACTGCAACGTCTCCTCACCGACGAAGGAGAGGTCAAGATTCTCGTCGGCGAAAGCCAGATCGGTTTCCAAATCAACGACAACACGCTCGTCAGCAAACTCATCGACGGAAATTACCCGAACTACAATCAGGTCATTCCCGACGAATCCAAGATCCGCATTACCCTTGAGCGCGAGACCTTCCTCCGCGTCATCCAACGGGTTTCCCTCCTCGCGAGCGACAAGTCGAACTCCGTGAAACTCAGCTTCGAGGACGACAAAATCGAGATCTCTGCAAACTCTCCCGACGTCGGGGAAGCGCAGGAAACCCTGCCGGTGCAGTATGATGCCGATCCCATCACCATCGCGTTCAATCCGGAGTTCCTCATGGCCCCGCTCCGCAACCTCGATGAAGACGCCGTCTATCTACACCTCATCGACGAAATGAGCCCCGGCGTCCTCCGCATCGAGGGCAGTTTCCTCTACGTGCTCATGCCCATGCGCGTAAGCCAGTGAGAAAAGGAGCAAGGAGCAAGGAGCAAGGAGCAAGGAGCAGCAGATTCAGGCACGGTGATTAGTCAACCGTGTTGATCCTGAATTAATCTTTGGCCTGTCGTGTGAGGGTAGTCGCAATCCTACCGGCCTAAAAGGTCGGTCGCGCAGAGCGCAGGGCTTTAGCCCTGTGTTGTTGCCCAAAGCAATCACGGGCTGAAAGTCCGCCCGCGATTATTAGATAACGGTTTCAGCCCCGGAAGCCTCAGAAATTTCGCTTGAAGCGGACGTGGAATTCCGTCTCCAGTCCGTCGCCGAGTTCGACGCCTCCGCCCAACTGCCCGGAGAGCGCGTGGACGATTTGCAGGCCGAGGCCGGGTGACTCGTCGATTTGAAGCCAGTCCGGCAAACCACAGCCGTCATCCTTCACTACAAGCACGCCTTCATCGGTGCCCAAAGAAGAACTGATCGCGATGATTCCGGCTTCACGACCGGTGAAAGCGTGTTTCAAAGAGTTCGACAGGAGTTCATTCAGAACCAAAGCCAGCGGCGTGGCCGTTTCTGGAGAGAGCACGAGATTCTTCACGTTCAAGTGGACCTCAATGCCGGTTTCCTCCGGTCCGATTTCTTCCAGCAAGAACTGGACGAACTCCCTGACAAATCCACCAAAGTCGATCTCCGCCTCGTTTCCATTCACGGACTCATGCTTCTGCAAGATGGAAAGAGCCTCCACCCGGAGCTGACTCGCACCCAACGCGTTCAACGCGCCCGCGTCCTTCATCGAGCGCATCTGCAAATTCATCAACGTTTTGATCGTCGTGACGTTGTCCCGCATGCGCGCCATCAGTTTTTCGCGCTCGTCATCGGAAACCGGGGCAGCCGGCGCTTCCGACTTCACAGGCGGCGAGGCCGGGACCTCTACTACTTTTTCCACCGGCACCTCGACTTCAACAACGCGCGGTTCCTTCAACTCACGGTTCACACCAACGAGTCCGATTGCCTTGCCTTTCTCGTTCAGCGCCGGAACAAAAACCGCCTCGCACAATCCTTCTGATCCGTCTTTCCTGAAAAACGCAGTCTCCCTCTCCCAACGCCGGTCGCTGGAAATTCCCGTCGTGAAGTCTTTCTTGAAAGTCTTGGGATCGTTCGGGGAGTAAAGCATGTAGAGCCCCTTATCAACTGCCTCCTCCGCGGAATAGCCGAACATTCGTTCCGCGCCTTGGTTCCAGTCAGTGATGCGCCCCTTCAAATCCGCCATGACGACGCCGTCGTGCATGCTCATGAACGCGTCACGCTGGCGAAGCGCGTTCCCGTCAGCCGGCACTTCCGCATCACCCTTGTCGGACGGCGCACTTCCGGGGCGAAGCGACAAGACGGAGCTATCGTCACCCAACTTCGTGACCCGCCCGACAAAGATATCTCCGTCCACTTCAAAAGAATGATCAACGACTCCCCCATCGGTCCGCGCTTTTGCCACAGCAGCCGCGAGCCCTGTTCCCATCGCGGGCAAAACGTCGAGAACGCCTTTGCCAACAACTTCCTCTTTCTTCCAATCACTCCAAGGGAATCCCACGGATCGATCCGGAATCCAACCGCCAATCACACCCCGCGAATCGAAAATCATCATCGCCTCGGGCGCAACTTCCAGCTCCGCTCCAGTTGCTCCGGCATCAGTCTTCGCCTCATCCGAAGCGGGCGCAGCCGAGGCTCCCAACTCGCGGAAGAAATAGGCGGAAAACAACAAGTCCCCATCAACGTTTCGCACGAGGGTGATTTGCATCTCCGTCATGACTTCCTTTTCGCTGGCGCCCTTCAAGCGCACATTCGCAGAGCCCGACGGCGTGTGGGACGTCTTAAGATCACCGAGAAGAATGGAGCGAACGTCCCGGTCGGCCTCGTGGACAAAATCCTCGATTCCTCGACGCAAAATGTCCATGCGCGGATGCCCAAGCAGTTTCTCGAGGGCGGAATTCGCGTCGAAAACCTGCCCTTTGGCATCGACGAGCGCGATGGGCACACCCGCATCCTGGAAAAGCGCACGAAACTTCGCTTCGCTCGAGGACAGCGCCTGCTCACTGCGCCGGGCGTCGGTGACGTCAAAAATGCTGACCAAAAACTGACCGTCCCGCACCATCTTCGGGCGGAATTCCAATTCGTGCACAGTATCGTCATCCGCGCGCACAGGGAAGAGGCGGGTCTGTTGCTTGCGCCAAACTTCTTCTCGCCAAGCGAGAATCATCGAGTCGATCGCGGCCGGCGAATTATCCGGACAGTGCTTCGCAAGCCAATCCTCGAAACGTTCGGACTTCCGCACGTCGGAACCGACCACGCTCAAGTGCGCGGGATTCGCGTAAAGGACGCGCCCCTCGCGATCCAGCACGATCAGACCAAAGGGCGCATTCTCCGAGATCGACGCGAATCGCTGCAACTCCTCGGTCAACTGTTTCTGCTGACCACGGACAATCGTCAATTCTTCCTTCAGCGACGCCTCACGTTGCTGGAATTGCTGGATCGCTTCTTTCACTTTAGCGGCCGCCGCGGGATCGGCGGCCGGCCCGCCGGGTGCGACTTTCACCAGTTCCGCTTTTGCCTTCGACAATTCCGTGCGCAAGTGCTCGATCTCGCCCTTGGCGGTAGCGACGTCTGACTCGATCAATTCCTTCGTTGCGCTGTCCGACGCGGATTGCTCCAGCAACTCGTCGTGCTTCGCCTGCAGGCTGGCGAGTTCCTGCTCAAGGTGTTTCTGCGCCTCCGCGTCCTCGCAAAATCCAATCAATTCCTGCGCTTTGGTCCTGTTTCCGAAGCGTTTCGGGTCGACAACCATGCGCATCCACCGCGCATTGCGGTTGGCATCGACAAGACGGAGCGGCAACCGCATCCGGCTCCCGGAATCGCGCAAATCGGCGATCGCATCCTCGAATCGAGAGCGATCATCGACGTGCACTGCATCGATCAGCGACTCGCCTTCGCCACTACCCCGAAGTTCGGTCCACGCGCGGTTCGACGACACGATCAATCCGTCGGCGACCCGCACCTTGAAGAATGGCTGAGGCATCAACTCCATCCACATTTCAGAATCCCCCGAAAGACCTCCCCCCGCGCCACTCACTTCCCGGGGATCAACCCCGATGCGAATCATCCCCGAAATCGATCCATCGTTCGCGCGGCGCGGAAAATTGTGCCAAGCGAGCCGCCGCGTGCGGCCTTCTTCGTCTTCGGTGATATCGATGGAGACTGCGGCAAATTCAAAGTCGCCGTCACGTTCCGCTCGTTCCGCAAAATGCTGGAAAGTCTCGACGAACTCCGCGCGGGCGTCTCCCTGCAAAAAGATATCGGCGTAGCGCTGGCGTGCCCGGCCCGGTTGCCAGCGGCCGATCTCGCGGGCCTTACGGTTGCTGCGCACGATGGATCCATCGAGATCGAGGACGACAACGGGCGCCGCACCGCTTTGGGCAAGAACCGACGCGAGGTCGCTGTCGGTTTCTGAAACTTCCTGACGGAAAGAGAGTCGCGGATCGGGGATCGACTCGAATGTCACCGACATCCCGTCCTCTTCTCGCGCCTTGTCGCTCCAGGGCGTCATGGTCCAGCGGACCCACTCCCGCTCCCCGTTGGCCCATTCGACCAACTCGCTGCCAGTTTGCGGAACGCCCGCTTCCAGGCAATCGACACAAAGCCGTTCCCAGTCGGGCGACACTTCGAGGAAGATGTCGTGATGGGCGCGACCAACGAGTTCGTCATCTTCCAAGGCAAACGCCTGCTTCCACTTCCGGTTCGCGATCAGGTAACGCATTTCCGAATCGAAAAGCGCCATCCCGGATGGACTCGCGTCCACCAGAACGGCCAACTGTCGCATCGATTCCAATTCATCGGCGCCAAACTTTTTCCGTGCGGCCGCTCGCAATGGCTTCGGTTCGTTTTCCTCTGACTGACTTTCCTCATCGCCCCCTCCTTCAACCTCAGACTTCTTTTCCTCTTTAACGACGACATCCTCATCGTCGCCCAGCCAGAGTTGCGCGGCCTTCAGCTTGAGTTCAAAGAGCGGCTCGTCCACGGGTTTTGCCAAAACATCGTTCACACCCGTGCCCGACGGCTTGGTGTAGGCATCATCGCCGCTCAACATGCGGATCACATAGGGTTGCGATTCCCCCGCCAGGTCGCGGACATAATCGACGAAGACCTGCGCGTCACCATTCTCGCCAAACTCCCCGGCGAGCACTAACGGATGCCGCCGGAAAAATCGTCGCCCCGCTTCCAGCGAGTCACAGGCGCTGACTTCGAATCCACGCGCCGACAGCAATTCGGCGACCCGGTTCCGCTGGTCCGCGTCCGCCTCGATAACAAGAGCTTGCTTGATTTTGGTTGATAATTTTTGCACCGGAGACTCTAAAAATTGAGAAAACTCTCAGAAACACACAGGATACGCGAAAAATTTTATTAAGCAAGGTTGATATATGGCTTTCGGAAAGGAACTTCCGCCCCACGCTCTCAGGCGTCCGCGATGGCGGCCACTCCTGGCAGCTCTTTTCCTTCGAGCAATTCAAGGCTCGCTCCCCCGCCGGTGCTGATGAAGGTCACTTGGTCAGCGAGGCCGAATTTATTGATCGCGGTCACGGAATCGCCGCCGCCAATGATGCTCGTGGCGTCGCTTCCGGCCACCGCCTCGGCCACCGCTTTCGTTCCTTTCGCAAAGGCTTCGATCTCGAAGACCCCCATTGGCCCGTTCCAGACGATTGTTTTCGCCGCCTTCACGACGGCGCAGAATTCCTCGATGGCCTTCGGCCCGATATCGAGTCCTTCCCAACCATCGCGAATGAATCCGCCCTCCTCCCAAGGGTCAATGCAACTCGTGTTTGCCTCGTTACTGAAGCCATCAGCTTCGAGGGAATCCGCGGGTAAAAGCAACTTCACCCCTTTGGCCTCAGCCTGTTCGAGAAGGTCTTTGGCAATCGGGATATCATCATCGTTAACATAACTTTCGCCGATCGCCTTTCCCTGCGCCTTGCGGAAGGCATACTGCATGGCACCGCCGACGAGCAGCGTGTCGGCCTTGTCGAAGAGGGCGCGGATAACGCCGATCTTGTCGCTGACTTTCTTCCCGCCGAGGATGACGACGAAGGGGCGGGCAGGGTCCGCGAGTTCATCCTGCAGATACTTCAGCTCACGCTCCATGAGGAGACCGATGGCCGTATCCGATACATGCGCCGTCACACCCGCAGTCGAGGCATGCGCCCGGTGGGCGGTGCCGAAAGCGTCGTTCACAAAGACTTCCGCATGCTCGGCAAGCTGGGCGGCGAAGGCGTGGTCATTAGCCGTTTCCTCGCTGTAGAACCGGACGTTTTCGAGAACGAGGACTTCCCCGGTCTCGAGGTTTTCAATGGCATTCCCCGCGACATCGCCCACGCAGTCATCGACGAATTTCACGTTGGCCTCGATGAGTTCGCCAAGGCGGTCTGCTGCGGGTTTCAGGGAGAACTCGTTTGCCTTTTCCCCTTTGGGTCGCCCGAGGTGGCTCATCAAGACAACCTTTGCTCCGGCTTCAGACAGATGATTGATCGTCGGCAGAGCCGCGCGGATGCGCGTGTCATCGGTGATAACTTGTTGCCCTTCGTTGTCCTTCAACGGAACATTGAAATCGACGCGGACGAGAACGGTTTTGCCGGAGACTTCCAGATCACGAATCGTTTTTTTGGCCATGGTGACTTCGAGGAAAAAAAGGCGCCCCTTCGATGCATTGCCGACAAGGGACGCCTTCGCTAGAGAATTAAAAGTGGGAGCGGAGACTCAGCCGCCGAGGAGGTTGAGCGCGTCCACCGCGCGGTTGCTGTAACCCCATTCGTTGTCGTACCACCCGACAACCTTGACAAGATCGCCGATCACGAGAGTGACGGCCGGGTCGAAAATACAGCTATGGGGATTGCCGACGACGTCCTGAAGAACCGGGGCCTCGTCATTATAGTCGAGAACACCTTTGAGACTGCCTTCGAAGGCTTCCTTGAACTTTGCGTTCACGGCATCGGGATCGGCGGGAGCATTCTTAACCTTCGCGGTAAAGTCGGTGACGGAACCGGTTGGCGTGGGAACGCGAAACGCACCGCCATTGAGTTTTCCTTTCAGGTCGGGAATGACTTCTCCGATCGCCTTGGCTGCACCGGTGGATGAAGGAATGATGTTGATGGCGGCCGCCCGCGCACGGCGCAAGTCGCTGTGCGGCAAGTCAAGCAGACGCTGGTCATTCGTGTAGGAGTGAATGGTGCTCATCACCCCTTGCTCGATTTCAAAATTCTCGTGAAGGACCTTCACCATCGGAGCAAGGCAGTTCGTCGTGCAGCTTGCATTGGAGACGATGTGGTGATTGGCCGGATCGTATTGATCGCTGTTGATCCCGATACACATGGTGAGATCGGGATTTTTCGCGGGTGCGGAGATGAGGACTTTTTTCGCGCCGCCACTGGAGATGTGGAGTTCTGCCTTATCCCGTGCGGTAAAGAAACCGGTCGATTCAAGAACGACGTCGGCGCCGGCATCGCCCCAAGGAAGTTTACCGGGATCGCGCTCCTCGGTGATCTTGATCTTGTGGCCGTCAATCGTGATGCCCTCGCTGTCATGTTCAATCGTGCCGTCGAACTTGCCCATGATGGAGTCCCACTTCAGAAGGTGCGCGAGCGTCGCGTTGTCGGTGAGGTCGTTGATCATGACGACGCTCTTACGCTGTTCCGGAGTCATTGCGCGAAGAACGCTGCGTCCGATTCTACCAAAGCCGTTGATGCCGAATTTTGCCATTTGTTGAAGTGTGGTTCGAGATGTGTCGTTTTTTGAGAAAGAGCGGAAAGAGTAGCGAGTGCGGCCCCTGAGTCAATGCGGAAGGTTTTGCCCGTGACTCGCGGAAAAACCGGCGAAAATCCTTGTTTTCAAGGGATGAGCAGCGATTCGCAGTAGGCGAGAACGTCGCCGAACTCGTGATCCTCGAGGAGGGCAAAGGCATCGTGCCGCTGGAGTCGCGCGCGGGTCGCCGCCGGGGAAGATAGACCGCACAAAAATCGTGCGAGCTGACGCGGCGTCCGAAGTGGTCCGTTTTTCTCACGAAGTAGAGACTGGATGGTTTCCGTTTCTTCGAGAGTCATATCGGGCTTCGGCGAGGCGGGTAGTTTCGTCTCAGATCCCTCGCCAAGACAGATATCGCAATGACCACAGGGATCCTCCATCGTCTCTCCGAAGTGAGCGAGAATTAGCTGGTAACGGCACTGGGCTATCTGGGTAAACTCCGTAACCTGTCGGAGTCGGGCGAGGTCCTGACTTTCCCGACGCTGAAACATCGACTGCATTTCAGCCGTCAAGGACGACAACGATTGGACGTCCCGAAGTCGCCGATAACCATGCCGCACACCGGCCGGTTTCAGCGCGACGTCGCCATGAGTCTCGAGGTGCTGGAGCGCTTTGACGATCCTCTCCCGAGGCTCCTGCAGAGCTTCTTGCGCCTCCTCCAAATTAATCGTTAACCATAAACGTCCTTCTTTCCCCGCGGAAAAAAGTGCACGGAGAAATCTTTTCCGCTCGTCGTCGTATCCGTGCAAAACATCTTCCCGGTCCCGCAAAAACTTCAGCCTGTAACTTGCGTAAAAAGGCGTTGTTGCCTCAATGTAGCCTTCGAGTTCGAGATAGGTGAGCAAGGTGTGAATGACGAGCGGCCTGATGTCGTGCACACCGGACAACTCATAGTGTGAGAGGTCGAATTCACGATTGCGATTGAGGATTTGTTCAAGAACGCGCTTGATCGCTTCCGCGGAAGGCGTGTCCGCAAAAATGAAATTCTCCAGAACCCGAAGATCGTCACCACAGGCGAACAATTCACAGTTCGCTACTCTTCCATCCCGCCCCGCTCGCCCGATTTCCTGAGTGAAGTTTTCGAGACTTTTCGGCAGGTTGTAATGAATAACTCTTCGGATGTCCGCCTTGTCGATACCCATGCCGAAGGCAATCGTCGCCGTGATGATGTTCGTCTCCCCAGACATGAACGCTTCCTGGCATTCGGCCCTCGTTTCGGCCCTTAACCCCGCATGATAAGGCCGCGCCGGAAGGTCATTGCGCTTGAGAAATGCGGCCAAAGACTCTGCCGTTTCCTGGCGGGTTCCGTAAATGATGGTCGGAGCAGAGGGGTCTTCGCGAAGTCTAGCCAGCAATAGCTCCCGCTTTTCATTCTCCATGCATGGGGACACTCGCAAATGAAGATTGGGGCGGTAGAAGGAAAGTTGGACCTTGTCTTCTTCATTGATGCCAAAACTGCGACAGATATCCGCCGCAACTTTCGGCGTTGCTGTCGCCGTCAATGCAAGTATTCGACGGACATCAAGATCCTGAGCCAGCTTGGCCAACTTGAGGTAATCGGGTCGGAAGTTGTGCCCCCACTCGGAAATACAATGCGCCTCATCCACGGCCATCAGATCGATAGACTGGTCGGCGAGCCGAGAACGCAGCTTTTCGTTCGACAGTCGCTCTGGAGAAACAAAAAGGAGCTTCAGTTTCCCCGACTCCATATCTTCATAAATCTGTCCTACTTCATCAACCGACAACGTCGAGTCCAAGCGTGCTGCCGGAATTTCGCGCCGTTGCAAAGTATCCACCTGATCCTTCATCAAGGCGATCAACGGAGAGACCACGAGGGTCAATCCATCGAAGAGCAGAGCCGGAAGTTGGTAGCAAAGCGACTTCCCGCCCCCAGTGGGGAAGACTGCCAGCGCCGACCTTCCCGCAAGCAGGGCCTCGATCACCTCGCGTTGACCGTCACGAAATCGCTCAAGGCCAAATTCATTCCGCAGGACGCGCGTGCATTCGTCTTCAGTCAAGCCCACCGACTAAACGCCGCTGAAAGAAAAAACGAGAAAATTGTGCACGCCATCACCTGTCAGAGCCTGAGCTTTCTCGTCGATCCCGTGAACGGATCGATCTGCACGGTGGCGAAGTCAGTAATGTCCGCATTAGCGAGCTCATTGTGTAGAAGGACAAACGTCAGGAACCAATGGCCGTTAGGAGACGAGCTGGCTGGCGGCAAAGTGGTTTCGCCGTTCGGGAGATATTGGAAAGAAACGTAGTCGGCCTGTCTACCCGTGTAGATCTCCCCTCGACTCTTCGGCAATTCGATAAGTGAAGAGTATTCGTTCCGTCCTGAAATAACAACTCCATCGTTAAGAAGGAGCGGGGAACCGATGGGCAGAGCATCCGTACCGTCATTCTGAATTCGCCATAGTTGATAGGCCTGATAACGCTCTTCTCCGTCAGGTATATCGTCTGCGACAAAGCTATAGATTCTCACCTCAACAGGTCGGTTCTCCGCAATAGCCGTCTGCTGCCCAAGCGAAAGTTGGATAATGAATTTTTCGGCGTCTCCAACAAGCCTCGTCGTGTCAAGAACTGACGTGTTGAGACCGATGGAAATAGTAATTAAAATGGCAATGACCATAATCACCACGAGAAGTTCCACGAGGGTAAAAGCGAACGCACCGTGGCCTTTGTGAGACTGAGAAAAACTCATGGCGTCTCCGGTGCTTTCCATTTCGCTGTCTGCATCGGAACCGATGTCGAGAAGACGCGGTAGTCGATTTTACGTGCCTCGAGAGTTGATTCCAATTCTGCCATGTCTTCTTCGTATCTACCCGCATCAGTAAACACTCCACTCGAGAAAAATCCGGGCCCCTCTGGACCAAAATCCTCACGAATGGCGGAAACCTCCGCAATCGCAACCATCGTGATGCGAATAACGGGAGGAAGTTGATGCCGATACTCCACATGGTTTCGCGAATCAAAATCATAAAACGGCGCCAGACGTTCGGGATTACCGATACGGTCAGCCTCGGGACGCATTGGATGAATAAGGAGCAGGATAATATTTTCTGCGAGGATTCGATTACTCACGGGAGTTCTGTCTTGATACCAACGCGTGTAATCACCGGTTGCTCGGTTCTGCTCATAGATCGTTAGATCCTCTGCGGCTTGACGGAACTCCATCAAGCGATGCCGAAATCGCGGCTCGTAATTTTTATGACTTGCGATAAAAGCAGGAAGGTAATCTCTAGCTTCGCCATACTCCACGTAAAAGCCCCAAGCATTCAACAGGTTGGAGAATTCTCGGATATCGGGATCTGTCGAAAATCCCAGTGGCGCTTGAAAAAAGACGGCATGAGAAAGTATGGTTCCGGCATCTGACCTTATTAGCCTCGGCCCTTGGCCGTTTAAGAAATGCAGCTCGGATTGCGCGACGTAGTCCGTAGGTTTATTCGGATCGTCGTAGTCCCAGTAGGTGTTCAAAGTCGCCTGATTCACACGCTGGATAATGGCATCGAATCCCGCCCTTGCCTCTTTGAAGCGTGAAACCTTGCTGGAGACATCATTGGCCACTTTCTGGGTCTGGCCTAACATTTGCACAATGATAACAATCAGGACCGAGAAAATCGACATTGCTACCATCAGTTCAACGAGAGTGAATCCTCGTACGAATTTTTTTCTTCGCTGCTCGCTCATGCACCTTCGTCTTTCTCGATTGGCTCCGTACTGACCACGGTTTGTGTCATGACAAGAAAACGGCCGACATTGTCAGGATTGTCAAAAAACGATGCGTCCACCCCGGGGATACTGGTGATTTCGACAATGATGGTCCGTAAGAAGGGATTGACTGGTTGGCCGTTGATATGGGAAGCCGCTCCAGGCAACTGAAATCCATTGGGCTGCATACGAACTCTCGCGGTGTAAATCCTCAGACGGTGAACGTCTCCGTCGAGTTCATTACCCTCGTCGTCATAGAACCGGACTTCATCAGGGAATTTGGTGACTAGATCCGCCCGAAATCCGTCGTCCAAACCCCACCCGGTCATTTGAACCTCGCTGACAATGGACTGCATAATCCTCGCTTGAATGTCAGTCTTTTTAGCCTCAGAGAGCGAGTCAAGACCAACGGGGAGCATGGCCAGTAGAGAAATCATCACCGTTGCCACGATCGCCACAGCAATCACCGTCTCAATCAACGAAAATCCGCAATCCCGGGAGATATTGGTTCGATTGTTGCTACCAGTCTTTCTAGATTGTCGTGACGATTCTGACACAGGAAATGAAGGATTTTGGACAAACGGTGTATTTATATTGCAAATACATTCACGCCTTGACACCATACTTGCACGCAGATTCCACGCCACCCGGAATCTGTGTCGATAATGCCAAAAATTGCTGACCCTACGCCCAATGCAGTCTCGAAAAAGCAGCCCCCAACGTTTTCAGAATAAAGGAGTTATTCTGATAACTGTGATTTTTCTAGTCGCAGCCATGTCTCTTCTGGTGATCTCTGTCTTCTCGATTTCCAGCAAAGAATCTCGCGCCTCCAGCACCTTTGCAGAGTCGATGAGGGTGCGGCAATTCGCTGATACCGCAATGCGACTGGTCATTGGTCAGATTCGCCAAGCAACGACCCATCCAACAGATCCAGATCGGCCCGTCTCCTGGGTTTCTCAGCCCGGAGCCATCCGCACGATTCCCCTTCCTTCAGACCCTGGGATTACCCACAAGATCTTTAAGCTCTATTCGTCTTCGGAGATGATTGTACAACTCCAAAATGAAAGCGCTCTTCCAGTTCTTGAAAGTGAAATCGCGGCGCTTGCCGACTGGCAGAGCAATCCGACGAAGGCGGCGCGCTTTGTCGATCTCAACGAACCTGTCTCTCGCATCATCGACGGCGATTTGACGGAGACCTACTTTCCGATACTAGACCCGCGCGCAAGGTCGGAGGATCTTGTCGAAGGATTCGATTATTCTGCAACCAGCATAGAAGGGACAGTTCGTGAAGGGAGCACCAGCGACCGGATCCCGATGCCAGTCGAGTGGATTTACGTTCTTCGCGACGGCACCCTGGGTGAACTCAATGCGAACGGCGTCTTTGCAGGTCCTGGAAGCGCGAATGCATCAAATCCTATCGTCGCTCGCCTCGCTTTTTGGACAGACGACGAGTCCTGTAAAATCAACGTCAACACAGCCTCTGAAGCCATCCCGTGGGACACCCCGCGTTGCATGAACGATGTCGATCTCGAGTATGCAAGAAAACAGCCCGTCCATAATGAGTTCCAGCGCTTTCCTGGACATCCAGCGACAACTTCATTGAGCAGCGTTTTGTTTCCAGAAAGACGCGCAAGCGGTCACAGCAAAGACAGCAACTTAAACGAGCTTTCCGAGGACGAACTTCGGAGTATTTACGCTCTTGTCCCTCGCGTCAGCGCCGAGGACGGCGGATTTCTAAACAATAGTCGCAAAAGAGTGACCATTGATGACGACCGCCTCTACGCCACCTACGACGAGATGCTTTTCGCCATCGACAGACAGCAGAACACAGTCTTCAGAAGTCTCGATCGCGAGAAATTGGAGCGTGCCCGAGGGTTTTTGACGGCCAATTCAAAGGCACCGGAACTGAATGTCTTTGGGCGGCCTCGTGTCTCCATTTGGCCCATAGACGGCTCACGTGAGTATTCCAACCTTCCACCAAAAAGAAGCGCGTTCGATGAGCTAATCGCATTTTGCACGACGATAGGAGACATCGAAGCTTTGAGTCAAATTACAGGTTCCAATGCCGGGCGTGGCTCTTATTATTTCTTCCGAGGGCAAGACAAAAGAGAAGGTTCCGATTGGTATCCGCCCGTCAGTTCCGCGACCTACTGGGGATTTTATGGTCCCGGTCGCGAGGCTGGTAGAGACCAGGGGCCAGGCACCCACAAACTCAACCATAACTACTGGCTGTATCGATACCTTGTGGACCAGACTAACTCCGACATCCCCGGCTATGGCGGCTCACTACGAGAAAAATACGGGAAGTTCGTTCTGGGAGACGGTCGCGAAAGTAGAAACCACTCCCCTTTCAATGCCCACTTTGTCCCTTTCCTCTTCTACGATCAGATTATCTCGACAAACCTCTATGATACAACTCTCCGCGGAGACGGCCAGCGCGTCTACCCATTCGCGGGAGAAAACCGGACCGAGTATGGTCGCGGCTATCTAATGCCAAACCAGTGGATCGAAGAACACCGGGGCGGCGGCAACAAACCTGCTGAATCCACTTTCCGCGACCGACGCGGTCCAAATCAGGGGTTTGGGAGGTCCTTCACGCTTTCTGAGGTGGGGTTGTCCATCATTTGCATCGCCGAAAATGTAAACGGAGTGATTTCCGGGAACACGGCTATCGCCTCAAGCTTCCCCACAGGAGCACCGCCGAACAAAGCCCAGGTGGAGGAGAGAGAGGAGACTTTCTTGGCTCCGGGAGAGAAACTTGTTCAAATGGCGATCATTCCCGAGGTTTTCATTCCGGCGCAAGGTCACGCTATGACTTGGTGCAAAAGCATTCTCCGGCTGAAGGCCGCAGATGGCGGGTTCATTGGAAGAGTGCCCGGTGAGAGTGATGACCATCTGGTTTCCAGTGCCTCTGAGCGGGTAGAACCCAAAGATGACAAGCTTGTTTACGATGAAGAATCCGGGGCTATGCTGGAGATGGAACGCTACTTGAGCTTTTCGGAATTATTTGACCGCATCTCATACCAGGGTCGTTTTCGAGGTCCCAACGATCCTATCGAAAAGGAAATCCTCTTCCGGAACGACAACCATGCCTTTACGCCCTTTAGCGTGGAGGAGATCCCCGATGATTTTGTCGCATGGGGCGGATACGGGGGCATCGACTTCTTTACCTACAAAACAGACGAGACCGGGGACAAGCAAATGCGGGCCATTTACTCTCAGCCGTTTATTGTAAGCGGCGACAGTTTTCGCTATCCCGATGACATCTCTTCATTCACCTTCGAACTGGAATCTGTTGATCCTTTCGGATTCAAATGGAATGACGTCGATCCCTACGAGGACTATCCGAAAGTTCTTCTCGCCTCGAACAGACGCAGCCTTCAGGGATTCTTTCTCAACTTCCCGATTGTGATTCGAGGAGAGGGCCTCCCCATCCCAGAGATTGCGGACGGCACATTCTTTGTCGGACCCGATGCGGACCACGCATACACGTGGCCCGGGAGGCTCTACGAAGTTGGCGAAGACGAAGAACCGGGGGCATCCGACATTCTTATCCAAGGAGACGGTCTCGATGGCAGTACTGATGTCGTCCGCTCGATGGTCGTGGCGCACGGCGACTACAGGATCACCGCCGCTACCATTTATCCCGGAAGGACTTCAACAAACAACACGACGGCGAGTGACCGGGATGATCGCAAGGGCGACGGTCCTATCCAGTTTGTCCCCCATCCGGGCTACTTTGACTCATCGCGGCACTCCGCCCATTCTCTGACAAAGAGCAATGGTCGTCCCCTCGAAACAACGGACCGCCGAGCAGGATTCCCAGCGGCGAGAAGCTATTCAGGAAACAACCTCCTCAACCAAGTAGCGCCTGATTACCCCATCTCGCCTAACACTCCCGGAGGAAACTACAACTTCACTTCTTGGCCTACTCGTGCCCTTAAAAACCAAGCCGCACAAGCCGGCTACCGATACTCCACTGATCCGTCGAAAACACGGGATTGGGACAACGGCTCAGGTCTTTCTCCCGACGGACCCTTCATTGGGAAACCCGACGACGGTGCCAAACGATCTGTTGGAAGTCGGCCTCCTTATTTTGCCCCAAGCGCTCGTGACTGGGGTGGTGAGGTTAACGCGGAAGAAGAAAGCTTTTCTCCCAATCGCCTGATCTCCTCTGTCGCAGGATTCGGCTCTTTGCCCTCACTTGCCCCTCTTGCGATTCCGTGGACGACACTTCTCTTCCGTCCCGACATTTCTCCCCAAGGGCATATCGGGGCTGCGGGAGAAGGATTGAACAGAAACGTCCAACACCCTCCCGATCACATGTGGCTCGATTTGTTCTGGATGCCAGTGGTCCAGCCTTA
Source organism: Verrucomicrobiota bacterium (assembly GCA_039192745.1). Lineage (GTDB taxonomy): Bacteria > Verrucomicrobiota > Verrucomicrobiia > Verrucomicrobiales > DEV007 > JBCCWV01. Next base: position 20,131 of record JBCCWV010000026.1, read on the forward strand.
CGCAATTAGCCAACCGTTTGCAACCGCAGGTAAGGTAAATATGAATTACCAGATATTCCCATTCACGAACATTAAACGGGCCACTGCACTTCATGCTGTGCTGAAGTCCGAGGAAATACTTGCCATACCATCGGGAGCCGGGAATTCGTACAAGAACTGGAATGCTCGACCCAGCGGTTGGCGCCATCGCATTGATCCCGTTGAGACTCTTGAGCAATGGGAGCAAAAATTTAGTGATGGAGAATTATTTCTTACTGAATCTGAGATCTGCGAGCAATTCCTCGTGCCGGAAGATGAATCTCTTTCAAGCATGAAGAGCTTTTGGAATGGCCACGGGCTCACCGGTGACAACACCTTGGAGAAACCTTATGATCGCCTCTATCCCCGGCTCTGCACCAAGTCTAATATCTTTCGCGTTCACATTCGCGCGCAAACATTGAAAAAGTCGCGTTCTTCCCCGCCTGATTCCTTCGATCCGGCTAAGGATTCCGTTTCTGGCGAATACCGTGGTTCAACCGTCATCGAGCGGTATGTCGAACCTACCGATCCACTCATTCCAGACTATGTCGACGAAATCCGCCGGACAACTCCCAGAGCTGGTGATCCTTCGCGTTCCGACAATTTTCCATCAGTCGACCGCTTCTATCGCTACCGCGTTCTCAGCGTGAAACGGTTCTCGCCTTAAATTCGATTTAGTCGATGACTTCGGGCCAGTCGGTGTGGAAAAATTCACCGACTGGTTTGTCGAGACGCTCGTAGGTGTGAGCGCCGAAGAAGTCGCGCTGGGCTTGCAGGAGATTCGCTGGGAGGCGCTCGCTGCGGTAGCTGTCGTAGTAGCCAAGGCTGGCGGAAAATGCCGGAACAGGAATTCCATTCTTAATCGCCAAGGCCACGACTTCGCGCCAAGCCCCTTGAGTCCGGGAAAGAAGATCCTTGAAGAAGGAGTCGAGCATGAGATTGCTCAAACCCGCGTCGCGCTCGTAAGCCTCGGTAATGCGGTTGAGGAACCGCGCGCGAATGATGCACCCGCCACGCCAGATTCTGGCGATGGACCCGAGGTCCAGATTCCAATCATACTTCTCTCCCATGTGCCGGATGAGATCGAGTCCTTGTGCATAGGAAATGATTTTCGACGCATACAAGGCATCATGAACTTTGGAAACAAGCTCTTCCTTTGAAAGCCCGCCGAGATCGACATCCGTGTTTACCGGGCCGTCCAACTGGCTGGACGCCTCCACCCGTGCCTCCTTCAAAGAAGACAGGATACGGGCTTCCACCGCCGCGTTGATGGTGGAAATAACGATCGCGTTCTCCACCGCCCCCATGACCGTCCAGCGGCCGGTTCCCTTCTGGCCCGCGCGGTCCATGATGACGTCGATGATCGGCTGGCCAGTCTCTTCGTCCTTCTGCTCAAAAATCTTGCTCGTGATCTGAATGAGATAGCTTTCCAGATCCCCTGCATTCCAATCGGCGAAGACCTTGGCCATCTCCTCGGCGGTGAATCCCGCCGCTTTGAAGATGTTGTAGGCTTCGCAAATCAACTGCATGTCGCCATACTCGATCCCGTTGTGCACCATTTTCACGTAGTGCCCCGCGCCGCCGGGACCGATGTGCGTCACACAAGGCACACCATCGACCTTGGCGGAAATCGCTTCGAAAACCGGCTTGATGATTTCCCAACTCGACGCCGGTCCGCCGGGCATGATGGAAGGACCTTTCAAAGCCCCCTCTTCCCCGCCGGAAACACCGGAGCCGATGAAGAGCAGTCCCTTTTCCTCAAGCCACGCCGAACGCCGCTCGGTGTCGGTGTAGAGAGAGTTGCCGCCGTCGATGATGAGGTCGCCTTTGTCCAGGAGCGGAATCAAGGACTCGATGACCTTGTCCACCGGCCCGCCGGCCTTCACCATGATCATGACCTTGCGTGGGCGCGCGAGGCTTTTCACAAAATCTTCGAGAGCCGCATAGCCTTCGATGCTCGCCTCTGCGGCATCCCCGGCGATGAACTCCTCCATGACCGAAGTCGTGCGGTTGTAAACGGAGCATTTGAAGCCGCGGCTCGCGACGTTCATCACAAGGTTCTGGCCCATGACGGCCAATCCAATCAATCCGAAATCGTTATCAGGCATGTAGGTATCTGGTGGTTTATTTTGGCGTTGGTCCGGGGGGCGGTTATGTAATGACGCTTTGCCCGCGTTGCAAATGAAAGACTTTCACCGCGAAATCACGATTTCCAGAGATCCCGTCTGGGTGCCGGAAAAACTGCACAATGCCAGCACTGGAGCGGTCTCGCACTTCCTCGGAGTCGTCCGGGAGACGGAAAATGGCGCCTTGATCAAGGGTATCGACTATGAGGCATATTTGCCGATGGCCGACCGCCAGTTTCATCGAATCGCCACCGAAGCCGGGCAGGAATTCGGCTCTCATCCACTCCACCTCCAGCACCGCACCGGCTTCGTCCCCGCCAGCGAAGCCAGCATCGTCATCGCCGTCGCCATGCCTCACAGCAAAGAGGCCTTTGACCTCTGCCAATATTATCTGCGCCGGATCAAGACCGAGGTGCCCATTTGGAAAAACGTCGTCTTCAAGTGACCGCACCCGGCCGCAACTCCAGCCTTCATTCCCTGTTCCATCCTTGATGAAATCCCGATTCCTCGCCACCGCACTTCTCTTCTTTTCCTTCCAACTTTGCGTCGCCTCCGACTGGACGCGATTTCGCGGACCAAACGGCTCGGGGATCTCGCAGGAACCCGTGCCCACGACTTGGAGCGAATCGGAAAACATGTTGTGGAAGGCGCCCGTCGCCGGACCCGGCGCTTCGTCGCCGATCGTTGTCGGGGGAAAGGTATTTGTGACGAGTTACTCGGGTTACGGTGAAGCCGGCGGTTCGCTGAATGACCTTGTCCGTTACATCCAATGTTTCGATGCGGAATCCGGGGAGAAACTTTGGGAACGTTCCGTTCCCGCCAAGCTGCCCGAGGACAACTTTTCCGGGTTTCTTCGTGAACACGGATACGCGACAAACACTCCCGTCAGCGACGGCGAACATGTCTATGTGTTCTTCGGGAAATCGGGATTGTATTGCTACGATCTCGAAGGAAACGAAATTTGGTACAAGCACCTCGGATCGAACTCGACGCGCAAGCGATGGGGCTCCGCTTCAAGCCCCATTCTCTACAAGGATCTCGTCATCGTAAACGCTTCCGAAGAGGCCCTGACCGTTTTCGCCCTGGACAAGAAAACCGGTGACGAAAAGTGGAAGGCCGAAGGCTCTGGCCTCGTTAACGCCTACAGCACCCCGGTCATTTTCCCGGCGGAAGGAGGCGAGCGCGAAGACCTTGTCGTCACAATGCCCGACGAAGTCTGGGGGCTCAATCCCGAGACCGGGAAACTGCGCTGGCTCGCTATCCACGGCTTGGGCGGGAACCTCGCACCGGGACTCACTTTTGCCGGGGACACTGTTTTTATCTTCGGCGGGTTTCCCCGCACGGCTCGCGTCGCGATCAAAGTCGACCGCAAGGGCGAAATCCCTGACGAAAACGTGCTTTGGGACGAGACCTCCGCGAGTTACGTCCCCACACCGATCGTTCACGGTGAACATCTGTATTGGATCAATGACCAAGGATTCGCGATGTGCTGTCGCCAGTCAGACGGCGAGGTCATCTACAAGGAACGCCTCGACGCCCAGGCCCCCGGTGCAAGAGGAAAGCCCTTTTATGCCTCGACGCTCCTCATTGGCGACAAGCTCTTTGCCGTCAGCCGGTATGGCGGCGCATTCGTTGTTGAAGCGAATCCGGAATTCAAATTGGTCGCTCACAACAAGATCGCTGGCGATGATTCCACTTTCAACGGCACACCTGCTGTTGCCGATGGCAGTCTGTTTCTTCGCTCGGACAAGTTCCTCTACCGCATCGGCAGCAACAAGTAATCAAGCCAAACTCGCCGCCTGCTCGCGCCACTTGTGTTTTTTCGCGCGGTCGGCAAAGCCCGCTTTGGCGGCCTCACTATCGGGCCAATCTGCAAGTTGCGCGTAAGTTTCGATCCCCACTTCGTGCAACTGCTTCGCGGTGGCCCGTCCGATGCCCTTGATCTTGGTGAAGTCGTCTGGGTCCCCGCCCTGCGCGCCGCCTTTGACCTCTGTTGTCGCCGTATTCGTTTCTTGTTCGTCCCTCTCCTCAACCACCGGAGCTTTTTCCGCCATTACGGGCGCTGGAGTCCGCAGATCGTCTTTCTGACTTCTCAACTCGCTTCCCAAACCGGAACCCGCGGCGGAAGGCGCATCGCTCTTGCCAAGAAAGCCGCGGCTCCAAAATCCGAGACCAAAAAACAGAAGGGCCACGGGAAGGAGAACGATCGCTATTTGTCCGGCGAGGTACGGCATGAGGGGAAAGAAGAAAGCTTCAGCGATAAAATCAACCGCCGTCAATGTCCATCGTCAATGCATCGGGATCGGCAGGGCCTAGCGGGTCTTCCGGATCAGGCGCGGTAGGGTCCACCACCCTCAAATCGATGCGGTGGCGGAACTCACTCATCGGAAAATGCTTCTCCGCCAAAGCGAACAAGGCATCCCACTTCGCGTCAGACTCCACCCTCGCTTCGATGACCAATTGATCGTCGTCGATGGTCATCCCTCCGCGCAACGCGTTCTCCGAATAGCCGGGTAGGAAATCCGAAAATGAATCGACCCATGCCGGCTCGACCGCATTCTTCCGCAATTCGATCTGATCGACGATCTCCTTGCCTTTCACCCCCCGCCCTGCGCGGTCGAGGATCCGTTTCTTCACTTTTGGCGACGGCAAAACGCCCTTGAGAAAAATCTGGTCGCCGGAAAAGACGATCACACTCAACCGCGACGGAATCGGAGGCTCCACCACCTCGATATAAAGTTCCCGCTGCCAAATCTCGCTCGGAAAATTCTGCTCGATGACCGAAGTGAGCGACACTCGCATCGGCTCGGACTCGACATTCCCGGTCACCCGAATGCTTGAATTCCGAATCTCAATTTCACAAGGCTGCATCTCCGACAACACTGCCGGAAGCACGGTGACGACTGAACTCCACCATTCCGCAAGCGCCACATTGCCGCCCGTTTCGATGTAATTGGAAATACTGGCGCCTTCCTCTAATTCTGAAGCCGCGATGCCGATCAACTCGTGCCGTTGTTTGGTCGAACGCAGCGTGCCCTTCGCAACAAGTTTTTCCGGCGACTCTTTCTTGATCTCGATCCACGGCGCCAGCGGCGGCGGGACAACTTTCAAATCGCTGTCCATGCGAAAATCCAACCCATCGAAGACGGCGGCGACCATTCCCATCGTCGCGTCCGCCGTGGAATCTGAATACACCTCACCCTTGACTTCGACATTTCCGTCCTTCACCGAAATCGACTTCACGGCATCCATCGCCATCAACTCCGGCAAGAGCTTACCAAGACTTTCCATCCACTCCGCTTCACGGACGTCTTCATCAGTTTTTGCCTTGTTTTCCAGTTGGGCTTCATCATCCGCCTCGCGCACACCGAGGCCCAACCGCGCTTTCTCCGCGCGATTTTTCACATGACCGGTCACTTGAAAAACTCCATCGGCATCGCGCTCGACGAAGAGCCACGGATCCATCGGCACCCAGCGCAACTTGTTCTCCACCGATGCCACTCCGGGCAATTCCAACAGTCCTTTTACCGCGTTCTCCAACTGCGCTTTCCGCCGCACGGTCCCCGTGACAATGACATCCCTTCCCTGCACATCCAGTTTGAGGTCCTCCACTTCGACGTCCGACCTTTCCATCGCCACGGATACCTTCGCAAAAAGATCCCGTTCCACGACCGGAAGAAACAAGAACGTGACCACAGCCACGCTCCCGAAAAAGAGCAGGACAAAGGCGGCGGCAACAATGGTGATTCGAGGCATGACACGGTGCGGACACCTTCATCGTCAGAGGGCCCCGCGAGAATAATATTCTCTCAACTTCCGGGCCGAGCGTCCAGTGAAACCCGCATCGGAAAAAAGCGAAACGGCCTGACCGGGAAAACTGCGAGAAACCCCCGAAACTCGCAAGTAGAGTAAAATGGCCGGTCAGGCCGTCTCATTTATTTTCGAGGACCGAAATCCTCATTCAATCTACGAACCTATTTAGCATCGGGTGTGCCAAAATCCGTTTCCGGCCAAAAATCCTGAAAAATGACCGATTTTTTTCCCGGAACTGCCCCAGAAAACAAATCAAATCTGAGAGAAACAATTCGTTGCGCCGGACCAAAGGTCTGTCTGTAATCTCACCCACATGACACCCGACGAACATTGGTCCCGATATTCCGACTCCCTACTGCGTTACGACGATCTCGGTTTCTCGCTCGACCTCAGCAAGATAGACTTCGGCCCAGATTTCAAATCAGGGCTTTCCGAGGCCTGTGAGAGTGCCTTCAAAGACTGCGCCGAACTCGAAAACGGTAGCATCGCCAACCCGGATGAGAATCGGATGGTCGGCCACTATTGGCTCCGCGACTCAAAACTCGCACCGAGTGAGGACATCCGCGGCGAAATCGAAGAGGCCATCTCATCTTCAAAGACTTTCGCCAACAAGGTTCACAGTGGCGAAATATTACCACCTTCAGGTGATCAATTTGAAAACGTCCTCGTCATCGGAATCGGGGGAAGTGCGCTCGGCCCGCAACTCGCAGCGGATGCCCTTGCCACCCCCGGCGCGAAACTGAACCCCTACTTTCTCGACAATACCGACCCCGACGGCATTGACCGGGTCCTCGCGGAAATCGGGGATGGCCTCGCCAAGACTGTCTCCGTGGTCATTTCGAAATCCGGCGGCACGCCGGAAACCCGCAACGGCATGCTCGAAGCGATGCACGCCTACGAAAAAGCCGGACTCGATTTCGGAAAACACGCCATTGCCGTCACCGGTCCCGGCAGCAGACTCGACAAGTTCGCTGAAGCCGGCGGATGGATCCATCGCTTTCCCATGCCGGACTGGATTGGAGGCCGCACCTCCATCACGGGGATCGTCGGTCTTGTTCCCGCCGCTCTGATGGGCATCGACGTCGACGCCTTCCTCGACGGAGCGGCTGCCATGGACGCGCACACTCGTCTTCCCGAGGTGGAGAAAAATGCCGCGATGCTGTTGGCGCTGGCGTGGCACCATTGCGGAAGCGGTCGGGGCGAAAAGGACATGGTCGTCCTCCCCTACAAGGATCGCCTCGTCCTTTTCAGCAAATACCTCCAGCAACTCGTCATGGAGTCATTAGGCAAAGAACATGACCTCGACGGGAACGTGGTGAATCAGGGAATCGCCGTTTACGGCAACAAAGGCTCCACCGACCAGCATGCCTATATCCAGCAGCTTCGCGACGGCTTGAACAACTTCTTCGCCACCTTCATTGAAGTCCGGAAAATGCGCGATGGCGATTCACCCGAAGTGGAGGAAGGCGTAAATTCCGGCGATTTCCTCCAGGGCTTCCTGCGCGGAACCCGCTCCGCTCTCTATGGTAACAGCCGGGAGTCGGTCACTATTTCCGTCGATGTCCTCGATGCCCGCTCTCTCGGCTCACTCATCGCGCTTTTCGAACGTGCCGTGACCTTTTACGCGTCGCTGGTGAACGTCAATGCCTACCACCAACCAGGCGTCGAAGCCGGAAAGAAAGCTGCCGCCGACTTCCTCGGACTACTGAAAAACGTCCGGTCAACCTTGCTCGATTCGGACACGGCGACGGCAGAGGAAATTTCAGGAAAGGTCGACGGCGACACCGAAGACATCTATCATGCCTTGAACCACCTCGAAGCCAACGACCCACGGGTCAGTGCACAACGGGGCGCTTCCCCGGCAGAAGACAGGTTTTCCGCCGCGAGCTAAATCTCCATATGCCGCCTTCCGCCGATATTCAGGACCTCAGTTCCCACGCACGTACGCGGCTGGCCCGCTCCAAGAAGAAAGGACTCTCGCGGAAGGACAAACTCGCGCTCTACAAGCGGTTCCTCAAAACCGAGGAACATCGCATTTACCTGCTCCACAAAAGCGGCGCCACCGGGTTGCGCGTCGCCGGACGGCGTTCCGACCTCATCGACGTCATCGTGAGGAACCTTTACGAAGATGGTCTCGAAGACGCAGAACGTGAAGGCGACATCTCAAAGGCACCTCCTCTCGCCATCATTGCCGCCGGAGGATACGGGCGTGGGCGTCTCAATCCGCACAGCGACATTGATCTGCACTTCATCACGCCCAAAGGAGGCGCGAAACTTCCCGCTTCCCAGAAGAAGCTCGTCGAAAGCGTCCTCTATATGCTGTACGACTGCGGTTTCAAAGTCGGCCACGCCGTGCGATCCGTTCGCGAAACCGTTCAACAGGCGAATCAGGACACCAAGACAAAGTCCGCGATCATCGAAGCCCGGCTCATCTGCGGAAACGAGGAGTTATTCGACACCTTGATGGAAGAGTTCCAGAAAAAGTGCATCGCCCGGCACGAAAAGGAATACCTCACGACGCGCCTCGAGGATTTGCGAAGCCGCCATGCCAAGTGGGCCAACACCGTTTTCCTTCAGGAACCGAACGTGAAAGAAAGCTGCGGGGGTCTGCGCGACTACCAGAACCTGATTTGGATCACTTTCGTCAAGACCGGCTCGACGCGGCTTGCCGACCTCCGGGATAAGAAAATGATGACCGTCAGCGCCTACCGCGAACTGCGGAAAGGTTATGATTTTCTCATGCGGGTTCGAAACGAACTTCATTACATTCAAAAGCGGAGCGGAGACATTCTCACCCTGCGACTACAGGGAGTCGTCGCGAAGAACTTTCAATACCCTCAACGAGGAGTTCTTCGGAAAACAGAAGCATTCATGCGGGACTACTATGAACACACCCGCAACGTCCTCCTTCGCACCTCCGAGATTCTCGATGAATTCTATCTCGAACAGACCGCCGAGGCAGGCGGCCTCTCCGGATTACTCGGAAAATCCAACAAGCCCGACCTCTCCATCGAAGGCTTCATCGTCAAACAAGACCGTCTCTACGCCGACCCGAAACTTCGTTTCGCCAACCACCCTAACCAGATCCTTCAGCTCTTCCGCCATGCCCAACTGCGAAAGCTTCGCCTCGCTCCGGAACTGATGCAGAAGATCCAGCGACACTACAAGGAGATCAACCGCACCTTCCGCTACTCCAAGACCAATCGCGAGACCTTCGAAGCCATCCTTTCACGAAAGGGCGAAGTGGCACCGGCACTCCGTCAAATGCACCGCGCCGGAGTTCTCGGTCGCTACATGCCGGAGTTCGGCGCACTAACCAACCTCGTCCAACACGAGTTTTTCCACCGCTACACCGCCGACGAACACACCCTGCGGTGCATCGAAGAACTCGACGGGCTCGCTACCGACGAATCGCCAAAGGCGGGCGTCTTCCGGAAGCAGTTTCTCAAGCTCGAAGACCCTTTCGTCATCTACTTGTCATTACTCCTCCACGACACCGGACGCGCGTTCAATACCGATGCCCACGATCAGGCCAGCGCCGAGCTTGCCGGGAAAGTTAGCCGTCGTCTCGGACTGGACATCCGCCGCCGACGGCTAGTCCTCTTCCTCGTCGATCACCACCTCACGTTCTGGCGCACCGCAACGACGAAAAACCTCGAAGATCCCGACACCATCTCCGAGTTCGCCGCCATCATCCGCGACCGCACGCGTCTCGACTACCTTTTCCTCCACACTTACGCCGATTCAAGAGGAACCAACGACGAAGCGTGGACCGACTGGAAAGCCTCGCTCATTCGCCAGCTCTACTTCACCACCGTCGAATACTTTGAGGATCACGAAAGCTTCCTCAAGAAATACGAAACCGACAAGGCCGTCTTGTTCGAGCAAGTGGAAGTAGAACTTCCCGCAGTCTTCGAGCCCGCCATCAAGGAACACTTCGAACGCAGCCCCAATCGCTACTTCCGCACACAAAGCCCCGCGCGAATCTGCGAACACATCCGTCTGATTGAGGAACACAAGAAAACGGACGCCGTCATTCCAACTTTCAACTGGAAGGCCCAACCGGAGATGGGCTGGACCACGCTCTCCACTGCTTCGTTCAACCAAAAGACACTGTTGGCATGCGTCGCTGGCGCACTGGCATCAGAACAAATCAACATCCTCAGCGCGGATCTCTTCATCCGCACCGACGGTATCGTCCTCGATTTCTTTCGGATCTGCACGGCAAAGCTTGCTCCCGTCACGGCGGAAAGAGTCATCAAGAAAGTGGAGAAAAACATCGCCGATGCGCTCGCCGGCTCGCCACCGGATTTTGATGCTCTCATCGCGAAAATTCGGGCCCAAGATCGGAAAGAAACGCCAGACTTCCAGATTCCCCAACGCGTCTACATCGACCAGCACTCACGGTCTGACGCCACCATCGTCGAGCTTCAGGTTCAGGACCGGATCGGGCTTCTTTACGACATCTTCCGTACCCTGAACGAGTTGGACATCGAAGTAACCAATGCCCGCATCAGTACCACCTGCGGTGCCGCCATTGACACGATTTACGTGGTCGATTCGAAAGGGAACCGGCTTTCCAACCAAGAAGAAATCGACGCTCTCCAACTGGCCTTGGAAATGGCTCTGGAAATCAGCGCCGAAAAATAGGCGCTCATCTGGCAAACTTGAGACTGCTGAAATGGACCCCTCTCGATATCTCAGAGAACAACTCCACTAGGAATTCCCCAAAAAATAACTCTGTGTCCTTCGTGCCTCTGCGCGAGTCCCGGCTATCGCCTCACTCTGAAAACGCCGGCACCGAAGTATCCCTCGCCCGATCATCCTCCCCAAACGCCGCGTTGGCCGCACGGATCACTTCTTCAAACTGGATCGGCTTGCGCAAAAAGTCCGATGCTCCTCGCCGGAATGCCTCCGCGCCCAGTTGCGCGTTCCGGTCGCCGGTGAAGCTTACGTAGCGCGTTCCCGGTGAGCGCTGCCGCATTAGTTCGATGACTTCGATGGAATTCGCCTCGGGCATGTGCACATCGAGAAAAGCAACGTGCGTGCTGCTGTCCAATCCCTCAATGGCTTCCCGCAAAGTCGCCGCCGTTTTGACTTCCCATCCCTCGCCCTCAAGCACCTGCTCCATGAGCCTCAGGATGGCTGGATCATCGTCGGCCACGAGAGCACGTTTTGTCATCGGAACGTCCGCCGATCCGGAAGCCGCAGAAGATTCCCGTTCCGGTGGAAGCACCATCGCCTCCTGCTCCGCGATGAGTCCAATACCACCTGTCGCCGCAATCGAAACCGGCCGTCCGCCCCTCCGAATCCGTTCGGCGCAGGCAACCCCGAAAAGGGCAAAAAGTGCGGAAAACAGTCCCGCCCCCGCGAATCCACATGCCACGGAATAGGCAACCACCGGCGTCAAAGCCGGCACCAGCCCCACAACTCCGATGCCGGCCAAAACACCGGCCATCGAAAGACAACTCACGGCGGACCACGAAAAGAACGGCCCCGGCCGATCTGAGTTGCCTCGAAGAAAGTAAAGCCCGACCAACTTGCGAAGACGATTCCACAAAAGAAGCGGCTTGCGCTGGTTCCGCCCGAAACGTCGGGGACGGTGCAAGATCTCCACCTCAGAAACGCGAATTCCTAACATATCACCCAAAGAAGCAATATGCTGGTGCATCGGAATCAAATCCTCGCGACGCTCGAAAAGGTCTCTCTTGAAGCACCGCATTCCGCAGTTTCGGTCGTGAAGGGAATTACGACCGAGAAAGTTTGCCAACTTGTTATAGAGCGCAGAACAAAGACGTTTTCCTAAACCATCCTGTCGGTCGATTCGCCATCCGGTCACAACATCAAAATCCCCCTTCATTCGATCAAGAAAACGAGAAGTCATCGCAGGGTCATCCTGAAGGTCCGCGTCCAACGTTATAAGCATCTCCCCCTTCGCTTCCCGAAGCCCGAAGGCCAGCGCGGGATTCTTGCCCACGGATTCGTCCAATCGAAACACGCGCACATAGTCCGGAAAATCCTCCGCCAATTCCAACATCTCTCCCCAAGTGCCATCGCGGCTGCCATCGTCAATCAACACACACTCCCAGCGCCCTTCGTAAGAGCGCATCGCTTCGAGCATCTCGTCGAACAATGGTCGAAGCGTTTTGTCCTCGTCACGCGCTGCCATGACGAAGGACAGTGTCCCCGCCTCGGTCGTTTCCCGCGGTCTAGGCTGCTGAGTCATTTGTTGAAATCAATATTACCATAATTATTATAAATCAAATCCGCGAGACTTGAAATTTAAATTTTGCAGAGTTTTCGCCCGATTTCCGCAGGATCTAATCCCACAATTCCCTGAAAAAGAGCAGGTTAAGCGGAAATCTGATTTCGGGCAAACATCGCGGTCTGCTTATCCGACTCCGCCACCGTTCAAGGCGTAGACCAGATGGGGCGTGAACAATTCGGGCTCGAGCAGAAAGGAATCATGCCCCTTCGCCGAGTGTACGGTGATGCGCATCGCGGGAACATTGGCTTCCCGGAGCGCGGCGTCGAGGTCGCTTTGGTGGCCCGGATAAAAACAAACATCGGAATCGATCGTGAAGATCAGGTAATTCTGGTGCTGGCAAGGTGCAAACATCGCCGACGGACTTTCCGCACCCGCTTCCTCCATCGCATCGAAGCGCTGCCAAGCATCAATGACCCGCAAATAAGTGTTCGCATCAAAGCGCCGGACAAAAGCCTTTCCCTTGTGATGCATGTAAGATTCCAACGGACGATTGATCTTGTACCACGAGAAAACGTCGTCATCCGATTGCCGGATCTCGCGCGTTGCACGGTCCTCCATTGTTTCCAACGAGATGAAAGTCTTGTGGCTGATCATTCTCGCAAGAGCCAATCCATGCAAGGGTCGCTCCCCGTCATAGTAGTCTCCACCTTTGAAATTTGCGTCACCCTCGATGGCGTAGATTTGCTCAAAGTTGTGCAGTCTCTGCAGCGGTGATGTCGCCAATCCACTCGCGATCGGAATCACCGTTTTCACGAGGTCCGGATAACGCGTTGCCAAACTGATGCACATCATGCCTCCAAGGGATCCGCCAATGACCGCATGAAGACAATCGATACCGAGTTCGCGAACCAAACGCACTTGCGAATCAACGATATCCGCGACCGAGACCTTCGGGAATTGACCGCCGTACGGCATGCTCGTCTCAGGATTGATCGACGAAGGCCCGGTCGAACCGTAACAGCCGCCCAAATAATTAACGCAAATGACGAAATACTTCGCGGTATCGATCGCCTTGCCCGGCCCGACGAACGCATCCCACCAGCCCGCCTGACATTCCGGCGTCCATTCGACGGACAATCCCGGCACTTCCTCACAGTGACCGGCCGCGTGCTGCGTTCCGGTGAGAGCGTGGAAGACCAGCACCGCGTTGTCTTTCGCCGGAGAAAGTTCGCCATAGGTCTCGTAGGCAAGCGTGTAACCCGGGAGCCTTTGGCCGCTACGCAAAACGACCGGCCCTTCCGATTCGGGAAGGGTAAAAAACTGCGGTTGGGTGTTTCCGATTTCGCCGGGCATGAGAACGGGTAGCTTATCGCCAATTCGCGCCACGCAAACCGGCAATCCCGCATTTATGACCACGACCTACGAAGGCCTCGCCGCCGAGCACTACGACGAATTCTGGAGCCAGGAAGACTTCAACGACATAGAGTTTTTCCTTCACCTCACGCAAAACGCCGATGGCCCGGTCCTTGATGCGGGTTGTGGTTCGGGACGCGTTCTTGTCCCGCTTGCCGAGGCGGGATTGCTAGTCACCGGTACCGACTCTTCGCCGGAAATGCTGGAGCGCTGCCGCGCCAACCTCAAGCGGACGGGACAATCCGCTTCCCTCCACGAGCAACGCATGGAAGAACTTGCCCTCGATGGAAAGTTCGCGAGCATTTTCGTCCCCGGAGCTTCTTTCCAACTGCTCACCGATCGGGACGCTGCCGCACAGGCGCTGAACCGGTTCTTCGATCATCTGGAGCCCGGCGGACAGCTCGTCCTCGCCACCTTCATCCCTTGGGAAGACCTTCTCGACGAACGGCATGACGGAAAATGGCGCTTGCATCGCGAACTTGAGCGGAATGACAACAAGACCGTCTTTTGCCATACGATTTCCGAGGCCAATCGCCACGAGCAACTCTTGCAGACGTGGCACCGCTACGAAGTTTTCGACGAAGAAGGAGAACTCACGCAAACCGAAATGCACAAGCTCACGCTCCGCTGGTATGGCATCCACGAAATGACGCTCCTCCTCGAGAAACATGGTTTCAAGAACGTCATGACCTACGGCGACTTCCTCGACGAACCAGCCGCTGACGGCCACACCGCCATCGCCTTCCGCGCCGAGAAATAGCTAGCGTTTTTCCCAACCACGGAAGCCCACGAACACGCGCGAAAAAATTTCTAAATAAAAACTTTCGCGATCATTCGCGCCTTTTCGTGGTTTCCCCCATCTGTGCCGAAGCACCTTTTCATTGCGCCACCGCTTGATCACGGCCTCATTGCCTGCGGATGCAGAGTCGTGTCGGCAGTCCCTATTTTGATCGGAGCGAACGCGTCGGAAAAATGCTTTCGTCCCTTGCCGACGTTGCGGAAAAGTCCGGCATTCCTCCGGCTCGGGCGCACCATCTGCGACAATTGAAGGCCGGTCTTCGAAGTCCCTTCCTTTTCGTCGTCGCAGGCGAGGTCAATTCCGGCAAGTCGACCTTCCTTAACGCGCTCTTTCAGGATGACTTTTGCAACGTCGCTCCCACTCCGACGACTGAACGCATCTACTATTTCAAACACAGCACCGAACCCCGGGAGGTGAAGATCGACGACAGCTTTGTCGAAGTTTATCGCCCCGCGCCATTTCTTCGTGACTTCCACATTGTCGACACCCCCGGGACGAACTCCATCGCGGAGGGGCATCAGGAAATCACGGAACGGTTCATTCCCATGGCCGATCTCGTCATTTTCGTTTTCTCCGTCACCAACCCTTGGGGAGCGACGACTTGGGAATTCATTGAGCAGATTTACACCGGATGGCTGAAAGACGTCGTCTTTGTCATTCAGCAAAAGGACCTCCGCAGTGACGAGGAAATCGACGAGATTTTGGCGCACATGAGTGAGACTTCCCGTGAAAGACTGGGTCGCGAG
>JBCCWV010000027.1:0-35044 GCA_039192745.1 Verrucomicrobiota bacterium
GAACGTTCGAAGGCCGGGCTGTTTCTTGCTTTCCAATACCCCGTTGAAATTCCAGGCGTGACGAATGCCAACTTTCTCCGCGCTGCCCGTCAGTCGCGTCTCGAAGACGGCGAGGAACTCGATGCTGTCGCCTTCTATAAAGAACTCTATAAGAAGATGGATGAATTGGAAATGGACAGGAAATTCACCGGCCGGTCCGTGAACGAGGGGTTCTCCGGTGGAGAGAAAAAGCGGAACGAGATCCTTCAAATGATGATGTTGGAGCCCAAATTCGCCGTTCTCGACGAGACGGACTCGGGCCTCGACATTGACGCTTTGAAAGTCGTTGCCCAAGGGGTGAATGCGATGCGCTCACCGGAACGCGGGTTTCTTGTCATTACTCACTACCAGCGATTGCTCGAATACATTGTTCCAGACCACGTTCATGTTCTTTCCGGTGGAAAGATCGTGAAGAGTGGGGGCAAGGAATTGGCCCTCGAACTGGAAGAGAAAGGTTATGACTGGGTGAAAAGCGCCGCCCCGGCTGTCGCTGCGGTGTGAGGAAGCCGGACTAACTGAAACTGAAGGGAACCACCAAGATGCCAGATACAGACACAGATACAGAAACAGCAGATGTCGTCTCCATCGATCAGAGCAAAGGAAACTTTCGCTATGACGTCGAATACAAGCACGATGCAGGATACGGATTGTCCGAAAAGACCATTGACTACATTTCTGACGTCAAGGGAGAGGATGACTGGATCCGCGATTTCCGCAAAAGGGCCTTGAAGGTCTTTAATCGGAAACCCATGCCAACCAACTGGGCGAGCAAGGACCTGGAGAATATCAATTTCGACGAAATCCGCTATTATCTTTCAGGGGGAACCAAGCCTAATCGTTCGTGGGACGACGTGCCGGACGAAATGAAAGAGACTTTCGAGCGTCTGGGTATTCCAGAACAAGAGCGAAAGTATCTTGCCGGGGTGGAGGCCCAATTCGACTCGGAGGCGACATACTCTAATATGAAGGAGGCCGTCGCCGAGCAAGGCGTTCTCATGTGCGGGAGCACGGAGGGGCTCCTCGAACATCCGAAGATTTTCCGCAAATGGTTCGGAAAGGTCATTCCGACGACTGATAATAAGTTTTCTGCTCTCAATAGCGCAGTCTTTAGCGGCGGTAGTTTTATCTATGTTCCGCCGGGCGTGAAAGTCTCCCATCCGCTGCAGGCTTACTTCCGCATCAATGCCGAACAGTTCGGGCAGTTTGAGCGGACCCTGATCATCGTCGATGAAGGAGCGGAGGTGACTTATATGGAAGGCTGCACCGCGCCGAAATTCGAGACTTCCACACTGCACAGCGCTGTTGTCGAGTTAGTCGCGATGAAGGATGCGAAGATCCAATACATCACCGTCCAGAATTGGAGCGCCAATGTCTTTAATCTGGTAACCAAACGTGGACTCGCGCATGAGAATGCCGAGATTCGCTGGATCGATTGTAACATCGGTTCCCGCCTTACGATGAAATATCCCGGCGTTGTCATGAAAGGGCGCAAGGCGCGTGGAGAAGTTATCTCTATTGCTCTCGCCAACGATGGTCAACATCAGGACACGGGGGCGAAGATGATCCACGCCGCCGATGAAACCACTTCGAACATCGTCTCGAAATCGATCTCGGTCGGTGAAGGGCGTTCGACGTATCGGGGTCAAATTCACATTCCGAAGCACCTCAAGGGGTGCAAGAACAACACGGAATGTGACGCCCTCCTCATCAATCCAAACAGCCGCACCGACACCTACCCGGCGATTACTGTTCGCGGGAATCAGCACGCCACCCAGCACGAGGCCAGCGTGAGTCAGGTGAGTGAAGAGCAAATATTCTATATGCAGCAGCGCGGGCTTTCGGAAGCCGAGGCCATGAGCCTTTCCGTGAACGGTTTCGTGAACGATCTCGTCCGCGAATTTCCAATGGAATACAGCGTCGAATTGAAGCGCCTCATCGATCTCGAGATGGAAGGGTCCGTTGGATAAACCTCCGCTTGCGAATTATGCCAGAAACGATTACACCGGCGTCCTCGAAGAAAGTGAACGATTCTCTTCCCAACTGGTTTCTCGAAGCCCGTGACAAGGCCGTTGCCGACTACGCTTCATTGCCGTTCCCGACACGGAAAGATGAGTCATGGCGTTTTGGAACGCTGAAACACGCGGTTATCGATGACATCCTTGAGCGTCATTCCGTATCCGAAGAGGTGGCGGCGGACTTGTTGACCCGTTCGGCCGAGTTGGAAAACATCGCCGGGCGGATGATCTTTGCGAATGACGAGTTGATTGCTGACCCCATCTTAGAAGAAGGGCTTGAGGAGAAGGGTGTGATTTGCCTTCCGCTATATCAGGCGCTTTTGAAGCATGGTGATCTCGTTAAGGAATACTTTTTCAAGAGTGACGTCAGGCTAGGGGGTGAAAAGTATGCAGCCTTGCACTTTTCCCGTGTAACGAACGGCTTGTTCCTCTATGTGCCGAAGGGAGTCGTGATCGATAAGCCCATCGAGGTCTATCATTGGATGAGTGGGGACGTCTTCACTTATCCGCACACATTGATCGTCGCCGACGAGAACTCGAATGTGGAAGTTATCGACTACTTTGAGTCCGCGAATGAAACGGATGCGGGGCTTTGTATCTCCATGAACACGCTTTTGGCCGCGAAAGGGTCGACGCTCCGTTATATCGCCTGTCAGGACGCTAACTTTAAGAGCCGGCACTACGGAATCGGGACGACACGTGTCGACCGTGACGCCAAGGTGAAATCGCTCCTCGTGAACTTCGGTTCGGCCTGGGGACGCAATGAGTCGTTGAGCCATTTGCACGGGGAAAACGCGAACAGCGAAATGTTATCCGTGACCATTGACAACGAGGGGCAGGAACTGGATTCCCGCACGCTGCAGCTTCACGAGGCGCCGCACACATACAGCGACCTTCTTTATAAGAATGCGCTGTTCGATACGGCTCGGAGTATCTTTGCCGGCCTGATCTATGTCGAAGAAGGAGCGCATTTTACCGACGCCTACCAGAAGTGCCGTAACCTCCTGCTAAGTGATGAGGCTGAGGCGAATTCCATGCCCGGACTCGAGATTAATGCCGACCAAGTCAAGTGCAGCCACGGTTCGACCAGTGGACCGATTTCCAAGGAAGAGTTATTCTACCTGGAAAGCCGCGGGATCGATGAATTGAAGGCTCGTGAGTTGATCACGTTTGGTTTTCTTAATGAAGCCATCGAACGCATTGGAGACGAAGACATCCGTTCCATGTTAGCGGAGAAGGTCTTGGCGAAGCTCACGGCGACGTCGAAGGGCTAGAAGAGCTTTTATGTCAGGAAGCAAACCTTGCATCCGGATTCGTTCGAATCCGTTGAAAAAGAGCATTTCGTGAGGGATGTTTCTCTGAGGAGGGCGCGCGTTCTGGCGCTGACTCATCGAAACTTAATCCGCTACTACCCTGTCTGCCTCTGATGACAGTTCGCCTCCCAATGGCGACTCGGCCCGAACTCAAAAAGGTCAAGGATGTTCATCGCGGTTTCCCACGACGCATTGGTCTCTGATCTTTGATCTCAAGGATGAGACGGGAGGGTCGGACGAGAGTCGCAACAAGGCCCTGTCGATGCTTTGCGAGAATTACTGGTATCCGGTTTATGCCTACATCCGGAAAAGCGGTCGGGGGGTAGATGAGGCGGAGGATCTGACGCAGGACTTCTTTCACAAAATGGTCCACGGGGAGCTTTTTAAAAAAGCGGATGCAGAGCGGGGGAAGTTGCGGACCTTCCTCCTGACGACCGTATCGCGGATGTTGGTTTCCGAATGGCGGAGCAAGAATCGGCAGAAGCGGGGTGGGGGACAGGCTCCGCTTTCTTTGGATATCGCCGCCGCGGAAATGAATTATGCGGCGGAACCGAAGGATACGCTGACACCGGAGAAGCTTTATGATCGGCGATGGGCGCTTTTGACCATCAATTCGGTTTTCGAACAATTGCGCAGCGAATTTACCGCGCGCGGCAAGACAAGGCACTTCGAGCTTTTGGGCGAATGCCTGACACCGGGCGGGAGCGACTTGCCCTACAGTGAGATCGCGGCCGAACTGGGACTGAGTGATGCAGCCGTGCGGCAGGCTGTCCGGCGCTTGCGAGGGCGTTTCGGTGAACTGATGCGGGAACGCGTTGCCTTCACGGTTGAAGGGGACGCCGAAGTTGAGGAGGAATTGCGCTCCCTCATGGAGGCTTTTCATTAGAGCTTGTCACATGAGCGTCGAGAACGCGTAGATTAAACTCATGGAAGATCACCAGTGTGGGACGTGCGAGATCCAAATCCCGGTGGATTCGGCCGGTGGGATCTGTCCCGCTTGTTTGATCTCCAATATTTTGGCGGCGCCTCTTGCGAAACCTCGCGAGGATGCTCCCGCTCTCAGGGAAGGGGAGATCCTAGGTGGCCGTTACCGGATTGGAACCGAGTTGGGGCACGGTGGCTGGTCAGTGGTCCATCTGGCGCATTGCATGGGGAACGGCGGCGGAGAGGTAGCGATCAAAGTGCTTCGTCCCGGACGTGATACCGAACGGCATCTGGCTCGCTTCGATTCTGAGCGCGAGATTCTGATGGCTGCACAACATTCCTACTGTGCCGAGGTTCTCGACTCGGGGATGACGGAGGCTGGAAACCCCTTTATTGCGATGGAGTTCATTCCCGGGATTCCGATCACGGAGTTTTGCGCGGTGCAAAAGCTAGATCTCCCGGCGCGGTTGAAACTCTTTCAGCGAGTTCTGGAAGGGATCGGGCATGCGCACGGTTGCGGGATCGTTCATCGGGATTTGAAGCCGGGAAATATTTTGGTAGTCGATTCGGAGGACGGGCCACTGCCAAAAATCATCGACTTCGGACTGGCCCGTATGGGACCGCGCCCGGCGGAACTTGCGGAGTTGTTTACGAAGCAATTCCAGGTCGTCGGCACACCGGTCTATATGAGCCCCGAGCAGACCGAGGGCGGTGGGACGGAAATCGATCAACGCAGTGATATTTATTCACTCGGGATGGTGCTTTACGAGATGGTCACAGGGAGTTTGCCATTCAGCGACCACCGGCTGCGAGTTGTTGGGCCGGACGAGTTGCTGCGTATCATCCGTGAGGAACCAGCGCCGCGACCGAGTTCACAAAGAGTGGATTTGAAAGGGGGAATCGATGATCTGGTCATGAAGGCATTGGCTAAAAATGCTGAGGACCGATTTGCAGATGCTTCCGCGTTCTCTACGGCGATTTGCGCTTTCCTGGATCAGCCTCGCTCTCTTGGAAAGCGTCTCGTGCGGCGGATAGGAAAAGGGACTTAGCGCCTCGATTTAACCCCTTCTCTCGCTCCATCACGCAAGGTTTCTACTGTTCTTTGCCCGCCCGAATTCCTCCGGCAAACCCAGTGCCAAGCGCCACAAAATCAACACCACGGAGCGCTTTGCCAGTCTTGCGCTGGATGACCCACTTTGCGGCTGAGGTTTTGAAAACGACCAGCCATTGCTTGTCCTCGCCATGCTGAATGGCGAAGCGGGCTGCGCCTCCCGAGGCAGAAACGACCTTATGAACGTTGGGTAGCGATTCAATTTCAGAAACGATTTCCGGATCGATGGTTGCCCCCCATACGCGCGCGCGTCCCTGCTCCAGCACGACCACGCTCAGATTGGCGGTAACGGCAATATCGATCACCTTTCCAACATCCTTCGGCGGGGCACGCCACTCTTCCCCTGGCGATGCCGAGAAGAGCAAGGTGCCATTGGGGCGCAGGGCAAGGATGGGGTAATACCCCGCATCGAGCTTGGTAATCTCTGGCAAGACCGCCGGAAGAAGTGAGTCGGCCGCGGCGCGCCTTTCAGGTTCAACGAACGATCCATCCTGAGGAAAAAATCGTGTCGCTCCGTCGGTCCTTCTGCCTATGCAATAACCGTTGCCAGCGGCAAAGTGGGTGAATCGCTCGTCGTTTTTCGCCAGCGACGTCCATCCTATCCCTTGAGAAGTGACGCGGCCGTTGCGCAGCCAGTAAATAGTCCCATAGGCGTCAAGAGATTGGTGGATCGGTTCGTTGATTCCATTGATGGCTGCGATTCTGTCAGGACTATCGGGCCGGATTTCGGAGGCGCGACCGTCGCTATGAATCAGTGAGACGGCAAAGTGCTTTTCGTAGGTTGGAATGGTGATATGAGCGATGTCGGCGGGTGCTTCACCGTCCAGTTCGGGGAACCAAAGGGGCGAGGCGGAATCGTAGCGCACGAAGAAGGGCGTGCCGGGCGCGTGATCTTGAGGGGTCAGGAGTTGGGCGGCGTTGCCATGATTGGTTTTTTTCGAAGGCAATCGCAGACCGCCAGCGAACTCTGCCCCGAGGGCGACAAACTCACAGCCACGTAGGGCTCTGCCGGTCTCGTGCTCGACACGCCAAACGCCATCTTTGCCTCGACCTAGAATCAGCCATTGCTTGTCGGGACCGTGGCGGATTCCTATCCGCGTTAATCCAGCCGAGGCAGAAACGATTTTGTCGGCGCCGCGTAGCGCTGCGACTTCGGTTTTAACGCCACCGTCTGCACTTCCCCAAGCGCGTGCCCGTCCATCTTCAGTCACCGCCACGCACACGTTACCGGCAACTCCGATATCCTTCACCTTGCCCAAATCTGCCGGAGGGACGCGAGAGGCGAGCTGGGGAGGGGCGGAAAAGAGCAGATCGCCATCAGGGCGGAGTCCAAGGATCATTTGGCTCCCGGCGTCGAGCTTGATTAGCTCAGGCAGGCGAGTTGGTAGGAGGTCGTCTATTCCCTTTCGATCGCTTTGGTCAGCGGTTGGGCTGGAGTTCAAGAAGGTCCGCTTTGTGCCCTCCTGTGTTCGCCCCACGCTGAAGGTCGTTCCGGCGGCGAAGTTCGTGAAGGATTCGTCGTTCTCTGCCAGTTCTTCCCACCCGCTCGACGTCGAAGTCACTCTACCGTCACGCATCCAGATCAGGCGGCCGTAGTTCTCAATGACCTCGTGAACGGGTCCGTCGATTCCTTGGACCGGAGCAATGATTCCGGGTTTCTCGGAATTGATCTCGGACACCCGTCCATCAACGTGCACCAGAGCCACGCTGCTGAGCGAGAAGTTCGGGGGGATGGTAAACTGGATGACGTCGTCGGGCATGGTGCCACTCAAGTCAGGAAACCACTCCGGCTCAGCCGAGTCGTATGGCACGAAGAAGGGCTCGCCGGGTGCGTGTTCGTGCGGAGGCAGGAGTTTTGCCATTTCAACGGGAGCTTCCGTCTCCACTCCTCGCACTTGGATTCCACCAGCGAATTCATCCCCCAGGGCAACGAAGTCAAAGCCTCGCAGTGCCTTTCCAGTCTCGCGCTCGATTCTCCAATTCGACTCGCCAGTCTGACTGATGACGAGCCATTGCTTGTCTGGGCCGTAGCGGATGGCTACCCGCCCTAAACCTGCGGAAGCGGAGACAACCTTGTCGACGTCGCGCAACGCCGCGATCTCGGCTTTGAATTCCTCGCTCACCCGGTGGGTGCCCCAGATTCGTGCCCGTCCATTTTTCGTAATCGCAACGCACAGATTGCTGGCGACTGCTATGTCTATGACCTCGCCTAGATCAGTTGGCGGCGTTACATGCGCGTGTCCTGGGGTTGCGGAAAATAGCAAACTGCCATCGGGGCGAAGGGCGAGGATTTTGCGGGCACCTGCATCCAGTTTGGCCAGCTCCGGCATGGGGTTTGGCAAGAGATCTTCCACTCCTTCCCGTAGCGTTCGGTCAAAGCTCGGCAGATCCCGGATAAAAATTCGCGGGGTTCCGGACTGCGTTCGTCCCACACAGTAGACCGATCCGACAGCGAAGTTGGTGAAGGATTCGTCGTTATCGGCCAGCGCTTCCCATCCTGGCGCCGTCGAGGTCACCCTGTCGTCATGCATCCAATAGAAGTGACCGTAATTTTCGAAAATCTGGTGAACAGGTCCATCAATGCCCTGAACCGGAGCGATGGTGTCGGGACGTTCGAAATCGATCTCGGATATCTGGCCATCCGAGTGGAGAAGCGCGACGGCCCTGAGCGGGGCATTCGGGGGAATGGTGAACTGAATGATGTCGTCAGGTACAGCGCCTTCGAGGTCGGGGAACCATGCGGGGTCGATCGAGTCATAGCGCACAAAGAAAGGCTTGCCGGGCGTGTGATCGTGCGGCTCAAGCGTCAACTCGGGCTCTGGCAGCGTGGGGATGACTGGATCATCTTCTGAAGTGAACGGTGAGGTCGAGCTTTGTTCAGGAGGATTCTCGTTGGCCAGCGATGGCTGCGTTGGTGATGAGTTGTCCTGCAGATTAGTGACAAAAAAGGCGGCTATCAGGAGCGCCGCGATTCCCACCAGACCCAGCAGGATCGCTTTTCCTTTCGAAGACTTTGGCTCAAGGACCGCCGCTACGGCGTCGCGCAGTTCGGCCGTCGATTGAAAGCGTTGGTCGGGATCTTCTCGCATGGCGAGGCCCACAACCGCGTCGTAGCGCTTATCCACCGCCGGATTTTTTTCGGAAGCCGGAATCCACGCCCCTTGGGGCGGGCTTCCGGTGAGCATTTGATGGAAGAGAATACCGATCGCGTAAATGTCGGCGCGGTGATCGACGCTGCCGCTGTCGCGCAGTTGCTCCGGCGACATGTAGAGGGGCGTGCCCATAGCCGTGCTGCGAAGGGTCAGCGCGGCGGCGTTCTCTTGCATCTTGACGAGGCCGAAGTCGACGATGCGCACACGGTCATCGGGACCGACGAGAATGTTGGCTGCCTTGATATCGCGATGAATGATGCCGCGTGAGTGGGCATACTCGAGTCCCGCACATATCTGGCCAATGAGATTGGCGGCGCGGGTTGGCTCCATCGCTCCGTTTTCGGCGATCTCCTCATGCAAAGATTTTCCGTCGATGAACTCCATGAGGAAGTAGGCGAAGCTGGCGTCCTTGGATCGTCCGTACTCGAAAATCGGCACAAGGTTCGGGTGGCTGAGCGCGGCCATGGCCTTGGCTTCCCGATCGAAGCGTTCCTCGGCATTGAACCCCTCTCCGATGCCCTCCGGCAGGATCTTAAGGGCAACCATGCGGTCCAATTCCGGCTGCCTCGCCTTGTAAACGGCCCCCATGCCGCCGGCGCCGATCAACTCCACAATCTCAAGCGCCGGGAACTCTGCGGCAATAATCTCGACCGACGGCGGGGTGAATCCCTGCAATCCAATTTTCGTCGTTCGCTCACTTGGTGACATGATGCCCTGTTAGGTTAGGGATGCTAGTTGGCTGGAGTTGCCTTGGCAAGAGGACGCGAGGGAGGATTTGCAGATTCTGGGAACATATTTCTGCCGTTGAAAAGGCTTTGCTTGCATCTCGCCAAGTTTGCCCGAAAAGAATTTCATTTATTCCGTCACGTTCGCCGCGATTTGGCGAAGTAGGGGGAAGAAGCTGCCAAGAGGCAAGAACATTCCGCACACCTATTCAAAACCAGTAACTCAACTATCGGTCGTCGCCACTCTCTTAGGTGTTCTCACAAGCATACGGAACCCATGAAAATCCAAGTTCTTCTCCTTCTCCTATTCACGGTAGTCTCTCTTTCTCAGGCAGCCACTATTGTTTCGACGTTCGACAACGGAGGAGGTGACAACCAGTGGAACACCGCCGCGAATTGGAACCCCGACGGCGTCCCCAACAACAACGTCACTGATCAGTTCGAAGTTACTCTTCCTGCTTCGCTGGCGAGTTCGGTGGTCCTCGATATCAATGCCACGGTCGATTCCCTGGCGATTGGCGCCTCCACAACCTTGAGTAATCTCAATGCGCAGACTCTCACCCTTGCTGGCGATCTGACGAATGACGGACTTATTGAGGTCGCGGGCATTTCCAGTTTTTCTCGCTTGGTTCTCGATCATCCCACCAGTGCGCCCGTCACGTTTTCCGGGTCCGGCATTCTTCGCTTTACCGGGGGAGCGCAGAACCTCGACGGCACTGCTGGCCAAGTCCTCATCAACGGCTCCAACCACACCATCGAGGGGTTCACTTCCAGCAATTCCGTTGGTCTCAACCGCCTCAACATTCAGAACCAAGGCGCCATCTCCGCAAACGTCTCCGGCGAAAAGCTTCGCATCGACCCCGAGTTAACTTTTGAAAACACCGGCAGCGTTGCGGCAACCAACGGGGGCATCCTAGAGTTCCTTTCCGGGAATTACTCCGGGAACGGCGTTTATCAAGTCGGGGACAATTCAGAGCTCGAGACTAGTGGCGCCAACTTGAACGGAGTGACCTTCTCTGCAGACGACCAGGACTTCGATCCCTCCAACAACATCGTACGCAATACCGGCGGTGTAAGCTTCACTGGTGTGACCCTCGAGTCAGGTCTCACCGCAACCAACAACGGAGCTGAGACTTTCACCATTGCGGGTGATGTCACCAACAACGCCCTCATCGAGTTGGTCGGAACCAGCAGCTCTTCACGACTCTTCGTCGATCACCCTTCCGATCTCCCGATCACTCTCGGTGGCTCAGGAATCCTCCGCTTCACGGGCGGTGCCCAGAATTTGGCGGGGGATGACGACCAGCTCCTCATCAACGGTTCCGACCACACCATCGAAGGGTTCTTGCCCAACAACAGTCTCGGGTTCAACGATCTCAATATCCAGAACGAGGGCACCATCACCGCCAACGTCGCGGGTGAGGCGCTCAGGATTGATCCAATCTCTACCTTCGAGAATTCGGGAACCGTGTCCGCCACCAACGGTGGTGTGCTCACTCTACTTTCTGGAACCTTTTCCGGAAGTGGCATCTACGAGGTCGGCGACAACAGCGAGCTTCAACTGGCGGGCGCGGCGCTGGAGAATCTCACCATCGCGGCGGACGATCAGGATATTGACCCCGCCAACAATACGGTGAGACTCACCAGCTCGTCGAACATGGCGGGAGTTACCTTCGGTCCCGGCCTCACGGTCACCAACAACGGTTCACAGGCATTCAATCTCGCGGATGATATTACCAACAATGCCCTTATCGAGCTGAGCGGCGTCAACAGCACTTCGCGCCTGTCCGTTGATCATCCGTCCGGCGACCCGATCACCCTCGGCGGCTCCGGGACACTCCGCTTCACCGGCGGATCGCAGCTTGCCACCGGTCCAGCGAATCAACTTCTTATCAACGGTCCCGGTCACACCATTGATGGTTCAACCACCAACTTGAGCGTCGGCCTCAACAACCTCGATATCCGGAATGAAGGAATGATCGTTGCCAACGTTTTAGGCGAGATACTACGCATCGATGCCCGCACCACTTTCGAAAACTTCGGCACCCTCGCGGCCGAAGGAGGGGCCACGCTTGAGATCCGTTTGGTCCCCACCTTCGAGTCTCACGGCATAATGCGCGTCACGGGCGGGAGCACAATCCTCTTTAACCCGGGTGAATACCAAGGCACTGGTCTTCTCGAAATCTCCGTCGGTTCTGAGTTCGATGCCAAGTTCAGCGATTTCACGCACGCCGGGGATGCCCTCATTGATGGTGAACTTTCGGTCCTCAATGGATCGATTACAGGGGGTAAGCTCTCCGGTGACGGATCGATCTTCCTCGCCCCCACGACCACGGTCTTATTTCTCGAAGGTGCTGTTCTCTCCCCGGGTTCGGAGGCGAGTCCCATTGGGTCACTCTTTATTGGGGCAACGGGCGCGGCGCCGGGGCAGTCGGTTCCTGTGAATGGTAACACTATCGAGATCGACCTGCAGTCGGAAACCGTGCATGATGAGATCAACTTTTCCTTCGCTTCCGCTGGGGACTCGGGCTTCGTGGGGCAGCAAACGGGGACGAACGAACTCCAGATTTCCTTGAAGGGGCCCGCCAGCGGATTCACCGGGGCGCCTATCCCAATCCTCAATAGTGTGGCAGGACCGGTTACCCTTGGTAATGGCTCGAACGTTGTGCGAGGAGGATTCAAAGGCTTCACCAATGTTAGCTTCGGCGACCGCCTTACCACCACCGATGGGCTTGCCAGCTTTGAAGTCGATGGGCAGGTGACAGAAGAGGGTCCCGGATCGAACATTTTCAACGGCAGCGACGTCGCTCTCATCAATCCGCTATTCGCCCCCGAGTGGGATGCCGAGCCCTACGCCTTTACGATTCCAGCGGGTTCTTTGCTTGGTGCAGCGGTCGGGACCGTTTCCGCCACTGATCCCGAGAGCGATCCGGTCACCTATTCGATTGTTTCGGGTCCCTTCGATATCGATTCCACCACCGGTGCGATCACGGTCGCGGATGCTGGTGCAGTGGCGAGCGACACGGGCTTCAACATCGCGGTAACTGCTTCCGACGCCGACCTTTCCAATACCACCATCGTCACCATCACGGTCGGCTCTGCCACCCCGGACACCAATGAGAGTTGTGTCCGCGAGCTTCTCACTCAGGCTGGCGGCGCTTTCCCGGGCCAGACTGATCCCGCTGTGATTGGTTTCAATGCTGATCCCGATAAGGACGGAATCGGCAATGTCTTCGAACTTTGGCTGGGACTTGATCCCGCGGTCTCCGATGGTCCGCCAGTTATCAAGATTTTCCCGACCGGCAATGCTCCGAATGTCACTGCCGCCCTCGATGTCACGGTCGATCCGGCCGTCGATGATCTACTTGATGTTGATGGCACGTTCAGCTTTGACCTGACGGGCAGTTTCAGGGTGGGAACACGTTTGGTGTTGAGTGAAAATGCGAATACTCGCGAACTCCGTTTTCTCGATACCCTTTCAGGGGTAAATGGAATTGCTTCAGGTCGACTCGAAGTCGATCCAAGCGCCGTGAAATCGAATTAGAGTGAATAGGATTGATCTGCGGCGAGATGGCTCCACTTGCAGGCGCTAGGTTTCTCCGCGTTTCGCTGGATCGGCTTCAATGATGACTTTGTCGCCATCGATCTTCACTGATGTGATGGCTTTGATGACTTTCTCAAGTGGCGCGTCTTCCGCTTTGTAAGGTGCAAGAAGGTCTGACTGGGCGAGTCGTTCGATGAAGCCTTTTTCGATTGTCTTTCCGGGCGACTCCACGGTTTTCATGCGGAGGAAGAGTTGGGTCTCGCTGGATTCGATTACGATCAATCCGGTTCCGTTCAGGTAACGCGGCTCTTTCCAGAAGGCGATGCGGTTGATGGGCATGCTGATGGCAACGCGGAGCCCTTCCTTCTCGATGTTCTTGAAGTAAACCATTTCCCGGCTTTCGAGAAGGAGGTCCGAATTTGCGACGGCGAGATTGAGATCCCGAATGCCGAGTTCCAGTCGCGCGGCCTCCACGCCTTGAAGCGCTTTTGCCTCGAAGTCTTTCATCCTGGCTTTGAGGCTGGTCCATTCTTCGGCCGTACCGAGTTCGCTGGGAACAGGGATCCGGGCTTTATCCGTGAAAGTGGCGATGTCGCGGTCCTGCTTGATGCCCGCCCAAATGCCATAAGTGGCGATCCCGGTGAACATGGCAAAAGCCATCGCAATGATGACGCAGCCAATGCCGGGATTTCCAGCTACCTGGGGTTCGTCGGGTTCGGGGCGTTTGTCGGACATCATGGCAGTTTCGACTCGCTCATGATTTCATCAATGACTTCAAGGATCCGTCGCTCGCGTGTATCCTCACGCTTCGCGCACCCGACCCGATGGGCAAGTCCCCGTCTTCGTCCAGGTGTCATCGCTTCCCAAGACATAAAAACATCGTTTCGACGCCTGAGTTCGGCCATCAGGTCCGCCGGAACATCCACCGCGTCCTGATCGGCGATCTGGAATTCCATCGTGACTCTGTCTCCCAGCTTCCAGCCGCCGTCTCTGAGAACCTTCTTCGAGAGGATGAGATACCAATCGCCGCCATTAGGTTGAAACGCGCAGGAGAAGGGGATGTCGCCGACTTTTCCCTCGATCCTCAGACGTGGGTTCGCCTTTAGATCCAGTTCCTTTTCGAGACGTTTGGGGGCAAAAAGGACCGTGTAGTACATGCGCCCAAAGTCACGTTTGGCAATCTTCGCGGTGAATTGGTGAGTACGGCGTTTCATGCGCTGGCTTAGAACGACTCGCGCCACATTCCAGATTCAAAGAATAAAACAAAATCCTTTTTCGCGAATTTTCGCGCATTTCGTGGTTCGCCAAGGGATGCTAACTTGCGGGGAAATGGCAAGAATTCTCGCAGCGCTTTCCGGAGGCGTCGACAGCAGTGTCGCCGCGGCCTTGCTGGTGCGCGAAGGGCATGAGGTCGTCGGGGCCTACATGAAGAATTGGATCAATGAGGAGAATATCATCGGTCATTGCCCGTGGAAGGAAGACATTGAGGATGCGCGCGCGGTGGCGGATGCGCTCGGGATTGAGTTTCGCGTCGTCAATTTGATGATGGAATACCGCGAACGTGTGGTGAAGTATCTGTTGGATGGGTATACCTCGGGGATTACGCCGAATCCAGACTGCATGTGCAATCGCGAGATGAAATTCGGTGTCTTTCTCGACTACGCCTTGGCTGAAGGATTTGAGTTTGTTGCGACCGGTCATTATGCGCGGGTGGATCATTCTGGGGAAACTTCGCGAGTCTTCCGTGGGCTGGACCCGAACAAGGATCAAACTTACTTCCTCGCACTCATGAGGCAGGAGCAAGTGAAACACGCGCTTTTTCCGATCGGGGAGATTGAAAAGCCAAAAGTGCGCGAGCTGGCCGCGGAGTTCAATCTTCCGACCGCGACAAAGAAAGACAGCCAAGGAATCTGTTTCATCGGTGAAGTGAAGATGCAGGATTTCCTCGATAATTTCGTCGAAGAGAAGCCGGGGAAGATCGTGGACGTCGATGGGAAAGTGTTAGGCGAACATCGAGGGTTGCACCTTTTCACTCTCGGGCAACGGCGGGGAATCGGCGTGGCTTCGAACACGTTCAAGGAAGCATTTGTCGTTGTGGATAAGCGTGGGGAGACGAACGAGCTTGTGGTGGCCTTTGACCGACCAGATTCTCCGCTCCTTTATGCTTCGGAATGTGTGTTGAGCGCGGTTTCGTTCTCGGGTCGTGAGATAAAAGATGGACGGACGGTTCACGCGCAGCCCCGCTACAGGACGGAAGCGCCTTTGGCGGACTTTGCGCCGGACGGAGGTGGTGGAGCGACTTTAGTCTATGAGGAGCCGCAACGCGCCCTCACGCCCGGTCAAATTTGCGCGCTCTATGAAGGCGACGAGTTGCTCGGCGGGGCGATTTTTGAACGAATCCTGCACGCGGAGACGGTTCCGGCTTGAAGATGGAAGACGAATTGGCAAAGGCGATTATCGAGGAGGCGTATCGGAACCCGAAGTTTCGGCGGGAAGGAGAGTTGGGTGATGGAGCGGTGCTTGTGACTAATCCGTTGTGTGGAGATGAAGTGTGGATTGAAGCAACAGAAGGGAAGAATGGAATGGAGTTTCGATTCGATGGCCAAGGCTGTGCGATCAGTCAGGCCGGGGCGGAGATTGTTTGTGCATTGCTGGACAAGCGGAGTCGAGAAGAAGCTCTGCAGCTGGCGCGCACTGTAGAATCGTGGTTGGCTGGTGGGGAGACTATTCCGGAGAATGCTGGAGAAGCGGTTGCCCTTGGATTGATCAAGGCAAATCCAGATCGCGTGAAGTGTGCTCTGTTAGGGTGTGAGGCCACGCGGTTGGCTCTCGGTGACGTGGCATCTCGCTGATGGCGTGAAGGTGGATCGTGACCTCCGGGCACGATGCCGAATTTTCCGAGTGAAACGAGCAGACTATTATGGGAGGACGCTTCGGATGTTGGAACGCGTCCCGCTGAAATCTACCGCGCTTCGCGCGTAGGAAAATCCATCGCGCCAGGAGGTCACGATCCACCTAAGAGGGACCGCTCATATTTCGTGAGCGGGAACAGAGGAAATTGCAGATTGATGGATACCTGAAGAAGGCGAGATGAAGAGGGATTCGCTATTCAGTCAGCATCTCTCCGTAGAGCCTGCCTACTTGTAACTCCGCGTCGCGAGCTTCACGTTTTCGAACTCGAGCTGTTCTCTGTGCAATGTCGGTTCGTTGCCTTCCCCTTTGTATTCCCAAGCCGCGACGTAGGCAAAGTCATCGTCATTACGTTTGGCTTCGCCGTCTTCGGTTTGGTATTCGGTGCGGAAGTGGCCGCCGCAACTTTCCTCGCGATTGAGGGCGTCGCGGCACATGAGTTCGCCGAATTCCAGAAAGTCGGCGACGCGCCCGGCTTTCTCCAATTCCTGATTCATTTCGCCGTTCTCGCCGGGCACTTTTACGTTCTCCCAGAATTCCTCGCGGAGTTGCGGAATCTTCTCGATTGCTTCCTTCAATCCCGCTTCATCTCGGGCCATGCCGCATTTGTCCCACATCGTGAGACCCAATTCGCGGTGGAAGCTGTCCACGCTGCGTTTGCCGTTGATGGAGAGCATCTTCTTTGTCTTATCCTCGACCTCGGCTTTGGTTGCTGCAAATTCCGGTTCGTTTCCAGTGATCGAGCCAGCGTTTTGCGTCGCAAGGTAGTTGGGCAGGGTGGCGGGAAGCACAAAGTAGCCGTCGGCAAGACCTTGCATGAGGGCGGAGGCGCCAAGCCGGTTGGCGCCATGATCGGAGAAGTTGGCTTCGCCCGACACGTGCAGCCCCGGAACGTTGCTCATCAGGTTATAGTCGACCCAAAGTCCGCCCATCGTGTAGTGGACGGCGGGGAAGATGCGCATCGGGCGCTCGTAAGCGCTTTCGGCGGTGATCTCCTCGTACATGTCGAAGAGGTTTCCGTAGCGTTCGGCGATGGCATCGCGACCGAGGCGATTGATCGCGTCGCCGAAGTCGAGGTAGACGCCGAGACCTGTGGGGCCAACACCGCGGCCATCATCACAGGCCTCTTTCGCGGCACGGGAGGAAATGTCTCGCGGCGCGAGGTTGCCGAAACTGGGGTACTTTCGCTCGAGATAATAATCGCGGTCTTCCTCGGGAATGTCCCGCGGGTCCTTGCCGGTATCCTCTTGCTTCTTTGGCACCCAGACCCGTCCGTCGTTTCTCAACGATTCGGACATGAGGGTTAGCTTCGATTGGTATTCGCCGGCGACCGGTATGCAGGTGGGATGAATCTGCGTGTAGCAGGGATTGGCAAAGAGGGCACCGCGTTTGTGCGCCCGGTAGGCGGCGGTGACGTTGCAGCCCATCGCATTGGTCGAGAGATAATAGACGTTTCCGTATCCGCCGGTGGCGAGGACCACGGTGTCGCCGTGGTGGGTGGAAATTTCACCCGTCATCATGTCGCGGACGACAATGCCTTTGGCATGGCCATCTACGAGAACCACATCGAGCATTTCTGTGCGCGGAAACATCTGCACGCTGCCCTTGGCGACTTCCTTGGATAGGGCTTGATAAGCGCCGAGAAGGAGTTGCTGCCCAGTCTGGCCTCGTGCGTAGAAAGTTCGCGAGACTTGCGCGCCACCGAAAGATCGATTGGCAAGCAATCCGCCATACTCACGGGCAAATGGAACCCCCTGCGCGACGCATTGGTCGATGATGCTCACACTGACTTCCGCGAGACGATGCACATTGGCCTCGCGAGAGCGGAAGTCGCCTCCCTTGACCGTGTCGTAGAAAAGCCTGTGCACGGAGTCGCCGTCGTTCTGGTAGTTTTTCGCGGCATTGATTCCACCCTGCGCCGCAATCGAGTGTGCCCGACGAGCGGAGTCTTGATAGCAAAAGCACTTCACGTTGTAGCCTTGCTCGCCGAGGGTGGCCGCGGCCGCGCCGCCTGCCAGTCCGCTACCGACCATGATGACGGTGTATTTGCGCCGATTGTTCGGATTGATAAGCTTCGAGTCCATCTTGTGCTTCGACCATTTGTCGGCGATGGGCCCCGAAGGGATGTTGGAGTCAAGAGTCATTGGGTGGAGTCCGGAGGAGTGAGGATGACGCGGTAGTGGGGGTTCGTCAGTATTTCACGATTCCTACCATGATGGAGATGGGTATGGAGATGTTGCCGAAAAAGATGACGGCGGCATAGGCGAATCCGGATGCGCGAATTATCGGCCAAGTCTTCTCGGTGCGGAGGCCCAAGGTTTGGAAAACGCTCGAAAAGCCGTGGCTCAGGTGGGAACAGAGCAGGGCCATGGCGAAAATATAAAAAGCACTCACATACCAAACGGAGAAGCCGTCGATGACCATTTTATAAACATTGTGGTGGCCCCCTTCGAGATGGTAGGTCTGATTCGAGTAGTAATCGTTACCGACCCCCAGGGTGAAGTGCATGACGTGATACACGATGAAAACGAGAATGATGGTTCCTGTCCACATCATCGTTCGCGAAGCTTTCGACGCTTGAACAGTGCCTTCGTAAGCATAGCGACTCGGACGTGCGGCACGGTTCTGTCGAACGAGGGCAATCGTCGTGACGATGTGGGCTACGACCATGCCAAGAAGTCCGGCCCGTGCGATCCAGATTCCCGCGCCGTGTCCGAAATTCTTCAACCAGTAAGCGTAGTCGTTGATTGCGTGTGCTCCCGCGTAGATAAGAAGATTCCCAACGAGGTGACCGGCGAGAAAGAGCAAGAGGCCCAGTCCCGTGACGGCGACGATGATCTTTTTTCCAATCGAGGAGGCGTAAAAGCTCGTGAGGACGGCCCAGACGGATTTCATACGAATATTAGAGGAACTGATAATAGTTACGCTTCCTGATTGCAAGCTGGTTCCGGGGAATCGGCGCATTTCACGTTCTCAACCGCTCCGGGAATCGCTCG
Source organism: Verrucomicrobiota bacterium (assembly GCA_039192745.1). Lineage (GTDB taxonomy): Bacteria > Verrucomicrobiota > Verrucomicrobiia > Verrucomicrobiales > DEV007 > JBCCWV01. The sequence goes on from JBCCWV010000027.1 coordinate 18,730, forward strand.
ACAAGCAACCGCCCCCCTTTTTAGTTCCGCGAACTACTCACCGACCACCGCCTTCCATGTTGTCACCAAGTCGCCATCGCTCGCGCCGATCTATTTGGCTCGCTCTTTTTCTCAGTTTCAGCTTTGTCCCTCTTTTGGCGACGAGCGCCGCAGAAGAGGCGCCAAAGCTCGATGAGCGCATCGACGCCATCGTTGCTCCGGTCTCGGATGTTGCGAGCGAGATCATTTTCTTCAGCTTCAAAGTCAAAGACCAAGGCTTACCGCTTGTTCTCATTCTTCTCGGAGGTACGGCGGTCTTCCTTACCATCTATTTCAAGTTCATCAATCTCCGCGCCTTCGGCGTCGCGTTGAAAACGGTTCGGGGCAAATACACTCCCGCAGACGCGCCGGGGCAGATCACGCACTTTCAGGCATTGACGGCCGCGTTGTCCGCGACGGTCGGGTTGGGGAACATTGCTGGTGTTGCCATTGCCATTGGACTCGGTGGACCGGGGGCCACGTTTTGGATGATCCTGATGGGGATCTTTGGCATGTCGACGAAGTTCTGTGAGTGCACCCTGGGTGTGCGATACCGCGAGATCGATTCGAACGGAAACGTGCATGGCGGTGCGATGTATTACTTGAGCAAAGGACTTGCCGAAAAAGGGCTCGGTGGATTTGGCGCAGTTCTGGCCGGTTTCTTCGCCGTCATGACCATCGGCGGCGCTTTTGGCGCGGGGAACATGTACCAGATGAACCAGTCCTATGCGCAATTCTCGGAGACGTTTGGGGTGTTTCAGAACCAAGGCTGGGCCTTTGGTCTCATCGTTGCCGTAATCGTCGGCTTTGTCATCATCGGTGGGATTGTCTGGATTGCGCGGGTCACGTCCTTCCTTGTCCCCTTCATGTGCGGGATCTATCTCCTGGCTGCGTTTGCCATCGTCCTCTCAAACCTGTCGGCAGTGCCGGCGGCCTTTGGAGTCATCATTTCGAGCGCGTTCAGTCCCGAGGCGGTCGGGGGTGGAATCATTGGAGTGTTGATTCAGGGAATCAAACGGGCGGCCTTCTCGAACGAGGCCGGCCTTGGCTCGGCGCCGATTGCCCACTCGGCCGTCAAGACCGACAAGCCCGCGAGCGAAGGTCTTGTTGCGCTTCTGGAGCCGTTCGTCGATACGGTCGTGGTCTGCACGATGACGGCGCTCGTCATTGTCCTCACGGGAACTTGGAAAGTGAACGGTGAAGTTGGAGAAGCCGGTGGGGCTCTCGTCGCGGGCCCCGCTGCCGCCGAGGTTATTCAAGACCTCGAGGCGGGACAGCTAATTCGCGAAATCGGCGGGGAAGAGAAGGATGGTGTGGAGTGGAAACAAGTAAGGCTCCTTGAACCGCAGGCCGAAGCGGAAACCGACGTCGAAGGCTGGGTCAAGGCTGAGAGTGTTACGGGCATCGGCGGTATTGCGATCACCTCCATGGCGTTTGAGAGCGTCTTCAGTTGGTTCCCTTACGTGCTTTCGGTGGCGGTCCTGCTCTTTGCTTTCTCTACCATGATTTCCTGGTCCTACTACGGCGAGAAAGGGGTCGCTTACATCTTCGGCATTGAGAACAAACTTCCCGTTCTGATTTACAAACTTTTCTTCTGCGGCTTTGCCATCATCGGGGCTGCCGCTTCGCTCGGAAGCATCCTCGCGCTTTCGGACGCCATGGTCTTTGCCATGGTTTTCCCGAACTTGATTGGGCTCTATTTCCTGCTTCCCGTCGTGAAGGAAGAACTCCAGAAATTCATGGCCTACGTCAAAGAGAAGGAGAATGGGTGAGTCCATGTCCCGCACCTTTGTCATTGAGCCGGCGGCCGGCGCCGCCCCTGTTGAACCGATTGACTATGCGAAGGAGTTAAATCCCCAGCAGTTGGAGGCGGTGCAGTCGTTGCTCGGACCGGCATTGGTCATTGCGGGAGCGGGGTCGGGAAAGACGAGAACGTTGACCTATCGCGTCGCTTATTTGATCGATAACGACATTCTCCCGGAAAATATCCTCCTGCTCACCTTCACGAACAAAGCGGCGCGGGAGATGCTCGAACGGGTCGAAGAGATTGCGCCGGGGAGTGCGCTCGGAATCTGGGGAGGTACTTTCCACTCAATCGGAGCGAAGATCCTCCGCCGACATGCGGAGAAGGTGGGCTACCAGTCGACGTTCACGATTCTCGACAGCGACGATCAGAAAGCGGTCATCGCAAAGGTCATCAAGGAAAACAACTTTGCGAAAAAGACCGAGGAGGCGAGCGGAGAGAAGTTTCCGAAGCCGCAGGTGATCGGCGGTATCCTTTCGCTGGCGGCGAACATGGATATCACGGTGAAGCATTTGCTCGCCGAGCAGTATGCGTTTTTCGAAGAGACCGACAAAGCGATCCTGAAGATCGAAAAACTCTACCGCGAGAAAAAGCGGGACGCGAACGTCATGGACTTCGACGATCTCCTCCTCAATTTCCGCGCCCTGCTTCGTGACCACGACGACATTCGCGAATTCTACCAGAGCCAGTTTCAATTCATCCTTGTTGATGAGTATCAGGACACGAACGCCGTGCAGGGGGAGATCATTGACCTCCTCGCGCGCGCGCATCGGAACATTATGGTCGTTGGCGACGATGCGCAGTCGATCTACTCTTGGCGGGGCGCGGACTTCAAAAACATCCTCGAGTTTCCCAAGCGATACACCGAAGCGAAAGTCTACAAGATCGAGACAAACTACCGGAGTCGACCGGAGATTCTCTCGCTGGCCAACGAAGCGATCACGGCCAACGTCGAGCAGTTCCCAAAAGAACTGCAATCTGCGTTGCCGTCGAAGGGGATGAAGCCGGCCTTGATTCCGGTTTATGACCCGAATATCCAGGCGCGCGTCGTCTCCCAACGTATTCGGCAATTGCGCGATGAGGGAGTTGGCTACGAAGAGATGGCGATTCTGTATCGGTCGCACTTCCAGTCGATGGAAGTGCAGATGCAACTGACCTCGGAAGAGATTCCGTTTGTCATTACGAGCGGTCTTCGCTTTTTCGAGCAAGCGCACATCAAGGACGTAGCATCGTTCCTGAAATTCATTCACAACCCACGTGATCCATCGTCGTTCGAGCGCATGTGTGGCTTGCTTCCGGGTATTGGTCCGGCCAGTGCGGGGAAGTTGTTCAACCAATGGATCGCGTATCTCGACCAGCGCGGTGATCTTTTTCCGGAGTCGTTCGAGGAACTGATGAAGGATTGGAAAGTCCCGGCACGCGCACGGACCGCTTGGGAGCAGATGATCGTGGTCCTCGATGAAATGGCCGGTGGCGATGACAAAGCGACGCCGGAACAGATGATCTACTCGGTCCGTGAAGGCATCTACGACGATCACATGCGGAGTGCTTTTGATAATCCGGAAACGCGGAAGCAGGATCTTGAGCAGTTCCAGAATTTTGCTGAAGGTTTTTCTGATCTCGGTGATTTCCTCGAGCAAATGGCGCTCCTGGGCGGATCGGAGGGTGATCCGAAACAGGACCGCCGTCGCGGTGACGAGCCGAGTGTCACTCTTTCTTCCGTGCACCAGGCAAAAGGCCTCGAATGGAAGGCGGTGTTCGTGATTTGGCTCACCGATGGGATGTTTCCTAACAAGCGAACAATTGACGAAGGCGGGCTGGATTCCTTGGAAGAGGAGCGGCGGCTCTTTTACGTCGCCGTGACACGAGCGAAGGACGAGCTTTATTTGCTCTACCCGGAAATGTGGCCCCGTGCTCGCGGCGCCGATCCTTTTCAAGTGGCCTCGCGCTTCCTCAACGACTTCTCTGAGGATCTCGTCGAGGAGTGGAAGGTGAGGGGCTGACCGTGGCGAGAGCATCCTGCTCTCGTTTCTCTTGAAAGAGTGTTGTGGCGACTATGGCGCAGCGTTGATGCGGCAACGTTTCTGAGACGTGCGAGTTGGTTCAAATGCGGCTTCGCCGGAAGGGGTGACGGTCGGTGAGGGCACCGACGCTCCATTTTTGGACCCGTGAAAGAGGGGCGGTCAGAGGGTATCGGTGCTTTTCACTAGTGGCGGGTTTGTGGTAGCCTTCGCGGCCATGAAAGTTGTTTTCCTCGCCGCGTTTCTTCTCTCACCCATGCTCTTGACGGCCGAATCCCCGGTTGTCAGCGAAGCCCCAATTAAGTATCGCTGGGTCTCCGGCTGGGGAGTGAATCCTGACGGGACACCCTTGCCCCAAATGCACGGAGATGTGGTCGCCGACAAGGCGGGCAATGTTTACGCTTCCGTGACCGGCATGAATTCGATTCTTGTATTTGGACCGGAGGGAAAAGTGAAGCGAGCCTTTGGAAAACACCATCAAGGAATCCACGGTATGATACTCCGCGAAGAAGGTGACAAGGAATTCATCTACGCGGCGGGAGGCACGAAGGTCAGCAAGTTTGATCTCGAAGGGAATGTCGAATGGACGATCGAAGGCGCGCCTGCGGTGGAAGGTCTTTACCCGAAGGGCGCGAAGTTCCGCGTCACCAGTGTCGAAGTGGGGCCGGATGGAAGAATCTACGTCGCTGATGGCTACGGCTCGAAACTCGTTCACATCTACAGCCCGGACCGGAAGTATTTGAAGACATTCGGAGGCCAAGGAGAGGAAGCAGGGAAGTTTGCCACCGGTCACGGAATCACTCTCGATCCGCGGGGAGAATTCGTCACCCTTCTCGTTGCCGATCGTGACAACCGGCGCATTCAACGATTTGATCTGGACGGCATTTTTATCGAAGTCGTGGCGGAGAATTTGCGACGCCCCTGTGATGTTTCAGTCTTTGGTCCCTATCTTGCCTTACCGGAAATCGAGGGTCGTGTGAGTCTGCTCGACCGCGCTGGTAAGGTCGCGGCGCACATCGGACACAATCCCGACGAAAGCCAGTGGGCGAATCCCAAGGTGCCGACCAGTGATTGGAAGGATGGGTTCTATCTGACGCCGCACGGGAGTGGTTTTGATGCAGACGGAAACCTCTACATCGTGGCCTGGAATCAGACGGGTCGGATTTCCAAGCTGGAACGCGTGAAATAGTCGCAAAAATCGTGCATATTCCGCCGGTTCGTTCGTCACAACTCTCGGAATTCCAACCGAATTGCCCTCCATGAAAAAAATTACCCTGCTCGCTCCGACTCACACGCTTCCTTCTGAAGGTGATGACAATGTGGAACTTGCCAAGTCCGGAGGATCACCGGATTCGCTCGAGAATCTCCTCGATTTCTACGCTTCGGCGGTGAGTTATCAGGGGCTCGACTTTGTGCTCGATGAGGAGGAGAAAACGTATTTTTCCGACGGTCCGGAGAGTGTTTACCTTCAATGCATCGACATCCGAGCCGATGGAGACTCGGAATCGCCGGTTCTGGATCCTCGCATGGCTTTTTGCTCCGTCGCCTTGCCCGATGAGTTGCCCGTGAACGACGATTCGGAGAATGACTTCGAGCCGATCCTGGACTCGTTGCGAGATTCTGTGAGTGAAGCTTCAGCGGCTTTTCGAGGGACACCGGTTCCATTGATGTGTCGCCGTCGCGGTGGGGATGACGCTCACGAGACTTTGCGCTGCCTCGGATTGCTTCTTGCTGAGGAGGAGGAATTGGACGCCCTTGGTTCCTCGGCGGAATCGAACGGAAGCACCATGAGTATTGTTCTCGATGAGGATGAAGTAGAAGGTCGTGGGCTTCGTGAGGCCGTAGCTTCCGCCGCGGTAGCCGCGCTGATGTTAGGAAGTGCGACAACTGCTGACGCGGGTCTCTTCTTCAAGCGTGACAAAACCACACAAGTTTCCGCCGCCAACGAGCGCAAGGCTTCGAAGTCGATCCTCGCCAAACGTGCTGCGAAGAAGATGACCGCAAAAGTGGACAAGGACATTCTCGCCAAAGCCGAAAGCGGAAACACGCATATCCTCGTCGATATCTCGCAGCAGAAGGCCTTTGTGCTTGTCGCCGGACAAGTGGCGGTGGAAACGCCGGTTTCGACGGCACGCGAAGGAAAGGTGACACCGACTGGCGAATTCACGATCACAGAAAAAATCCGCACGGGGAAAACATCGACCATCTACGGCTGTGAATTGCCCTGCTGGATGCGTCTTGATGGCTCCGCTTACGGATTGCACGTCGGGGAACTCCCGGGTTATCCCGCGTCGGCAGGATGCGTGCGCCTTCCGGTGAACATTGCGCCGATCATTTTCGATCACGCTCCCTCGGGAACCGTCGTGAAGATTGTCGATTCGCTGCAGCCGACGAATTTGATGGCGTCTCTGTAGTGTTGCCGCGAACAAGCGTCCTGCACCACGGATTTCCCTTGCCGCCGTTCGCGTCCTGTCGCAACGGTCCCGCATGAGTAGCAGCGACACCCGCATTGAAAAAGACAGCATGGGCGAAATGCCCGTTCCCGCGGACGCCCTTTATGGCGCTTCGACCCAGCGGGCGGTCTTGAATTTTCCCGTAAGCGGTGAGCCGTTGGACGCCGGTATGGTCCGCGCCTACGGCTTGATCAAATGGGCGGCGGCGAGAGTAAACGGGGAACTGGGTCACGTTTCCAAAGAGAAAACAGACCTCATCGAAAAAGCCGCGGAAGAAGTCTATGAGGGCAAACTCGATGCCGAATTTCCGGTCGATGTTTACCAAACCGGTTCCGGAACGAGCACAAACATGAACGCCAACGAAGTTATCGCGAACCGTTGTGCGCAAATCGCGGGTGTGGCCATCGATGCTGGACGAGACGACAAGCCGGTGCATCCGAATGACGACGTTAACCAAGGGCAATCTTCGAACGACACTTTTCCCACCGCCATGCACATCGCGACAGGTGTCGCGCTGAAGAACGAACTCTTGCCTGAGTTAGGAGAATTGCACAAATCCATGACCGCGAAAGCGGAAGAATTCCACGATGTCCTCAAAATCGGTCGCACGCACTTGATGGACGCGACGCCAGTGCGACTGGGCCAGGAATTCGGTGGATTTGCGAAGCAAATCGAGCGGGCCATCGACCGGGCGAACAAGGCGCTCAAGGCCGTGCATGAGTTGGCGTTGGGCGGGACCGCCGTTGGCACCGGACTCAACTGCCACCCCGACTTTCCAGCCAAGGCGATCGCCTTCATCGCCGAGAAGACCGGTATCGAATTTCGCGAAGCCGAAGATCACTTCGAAGCGCAAGCAGCCAAAGACAGTCTCGTCGAGTGCCACGGTCAGCTCAAAGCGATGGCAACGAGTCTCTTCAAGATTGCGAACGACATCCGCCTCCTTGGCAGTGGTCCTCGCTGTGGCATTGGCGAAATCATTCTGCCCGCGACCCAGCCTGGAAGCTCCATCATGCCGGGCAAGGTCAATCCCGTCATGAGCGAGGCCGTGACAATGGTCGCCGCCCGCGTTTTCGGCAACGACACAACCGTCACCTGGTGCGGCGCGAACGGGCACCTTGAGTTGAATGTCTTCATGCCTGTCATGTCGAAGGCCATCCTCGAATCCATTCGCCTCCTCACGAACGTCTCCAAAGTATTCCGGGAAAAGTGCGTCGACGGCATCGTCGCCAACACCGAAAGATGCAGTGGGCTCATTGAATTTTCTCTGTCGATGGTCACGAGCCTTGCTCCGGTCATCGGCTATGACCTTGCTTCGAAAATCGCCAAGGAATCCGTCGAGACCGGAAAAACCGTCCGTGAGCTGTGCGAGGCGAGCCTGAGTGAACTCGGGATCACACAAGAACAACTCGACACTGCCCTCGACCCCGCCGCCATGGCTGGAGGCTAGAGATTCGACCCCGTTGCCTCGTCGTCGGCGTGGATGGCGAAGGTGGATCGTGACCTCCGGGCACGATGGATTCTGTTGCGCGCGAAGCGCGGAAGCCAACTCAGGGTGCGCGCTTCGGAGTTTGTGGCGCGAACCGATTAAGAATGCTCGCTTTGCCCGGAGTTGTTGCCATCGCGCCCGGAGGTCACGATCCACCTTCGCCTCTCATTGGTTGAAGATGGATTTGGACGGGACTGGCGTTGGCGATTGCCGATTTGCATTGCGCTTCTGAAAGATTCCGGTTGGAATGGAGGTTTCTTGAAGCCCGCCTCTTCCAGCCATGAATCTTAACTCCCTTCGAATTCTCCTCCTCTTTTTCACCATTTTTCCCGCGCTTGCCTGGGGCGACGATAAAGAACGTTCAGGCTCCAAGTCTGCAACCATCGATGGCTCGGGCCCTGGGTGGCGGGCGATGACGGAAGACGAATTCACCAACGTGAATTGCGATGATGACACCTTCGTTTGGCGAGAAGACGGAGTCATTGCCTGCACCGGCTCTCCAATCGGCGTCATTCGCACGAAGGAAAAGCACACAAACCTCGAACTTGTCGTCGAATGGCGACACCTGAAGGACGCTGGCAATTCCGGGGTTTTTCTTTGGGCGACCGACGAATCCATCGAAAGACTGGAGAAGAACGAAAAGGATCGATTGCCGGATGGCATCGAAGTACAGGTCCTCGACCTTGGCTACGCGGCCGCATTTGAGAAACGAAAAGGCAAAAAGGCCGACTGGTTTACCTGTCACGGCGACGTTTTCCCCACCGGTGTGGCGAAGATGACTCCTTTTCCGCCGGTCTCGCCGAATGGAACGCGGAGCTTTCCGCTCAAGGAAACCACCAAGCCCGCCGGTGAGTGGAATCACTATTACATTCGCGCTATCAACGGCGAAGTCCGGCTCTGGGTGAACGGCGAGGAAGTGAGTGGAGGCACCGACTGCGATCCCGCGACCGGTTACCTCTGCCTCGAATCTGAAGGTTCTCCTATCGAATTCCGGAATCTGCGGATCCGGGAGTTACCCTGACAAGAAATCAAAAGCATCTCCCCGGCGGACCGCGGGTGTCCACACCCGCTTTGACTCGCTGACCGAAGGGAACACTTCTGCTCAGTGTTCGGCATCGCCAAGCTCAGGACGTCCCCTCAACAGACGTCGGTCGATCTCTCCCCAAAAATATCCTTCCCTTCGGTCAGGGGACTTGATGCGGATGTGGACATCCGCGGTCCGCTGCGATGGGCGATTCATTCCGATTGACCGTCATTTGGAGGACTGGCGAGGTTAATTTCGAAGGATTCCTCCGTTTCGGGATTTTCCATCACCATACTTCCACCGCGGGAACGTTCGCCGGTCCACTCCGCCTTTTTTCGGGGAAGATGCCAGGCGAAATCTCCGGTCTTTTCGTTCACGCACACGAGACCGTCGCGACGGGCGTGAAAGCGGTCGTAGATAAAGAACCAAAATCCAAGGCCCTGGCGTCCGACAAACGAAGCGTTGTCTCCAATCAAAACACGCCGCAAACGGCGACGACTAGTACGGTTGTAAATGGAAACTCGGAGAACCGATGCTGGATTGCCCATGCCGACTTGGATCTGGGCGTTCTCGACAACCGACTCCATTTTTTCGCCGCGGTCGTTCTCCCAACTGCAGGAAGCCACCCGTTTCGCAACGGGTGCCCAGTGAGCGTGCCACCTTGGCGAAAGGATAATGAAACCGAATAACATCACGAAGATCAATGGGAAAGCGATCTGCACTGGCAGTATAAACGGCAACGTCACCATCACCCCTGCCAGCAATGCGATAATCAGAAACGTTCGGAGGAGGTGTTTAGCGATTTCCATGGGAGGGACTGGCGGTTGCGCCCGTTGCCCTAGGATTCACCAAAAAGAACGGGAACGCCACGAAGAGCCCGATGTTTTGGCGCCCGGGTCCGCGGCGACGGATCGCCGTAGCGCGACTTTCCAAAGTCGCGATCTCCGCGCAAGACGGCGGGCCATTCGATCTACTGGCACCGTTTCCCCGTCGAAATCCGGTCGCGACAATGGAATGTCGCGCTACTCGTTTCTGCCCTGGGGAAAACAACTACTCATCCCTCGCCTTCAAAGCCTCGCGCCAGCGTTCGATGGTCTTGGCGGGAAGATCGTGGAGATTGTCGAGGAGGGCGTGGGCGGCTTCCGTGTCGTCGAGCTGAAGCAGCGATTGTTCGGCCAAGTTTTCCACCGCCTGCTCCGCATTTTTCCAACCTGATTCCGTGATAGCATTGAGTTCGTCGGCGGTGAGCGGGTGGGCGTGTTGCAGCCGCGCGAATACCCATCGTTGCGCGGATTCCCCGAAGGCCTGGCCGGAGAGATTTTCCTCCATCCAGTTCCACGAAGCTTCGGGGTCGTAAGCGGCCCAATGATAGGCGAGGTTAGACGCGGCGGTCGCGCGGGCCTTGCCCTCGGGCATTCCGGCGACCATTTCGACCGCGCTTTGCGGATCGTTCATCGTGAGGTTGGCAATGTGGGAGGCGGCATGTTTTAGTTCGCCAGGACTGTCACCGAAGGAAGACATGTCGCCGTCTTTCTTGACTGTCGCTTCCCTGGCTTCCGCAGTCCAAAGATCTTTGAGCGTTCCTGGCGGCAAATGCGCGAGGATCGTTTCGGTTACTTCGAGTGGAAACGAGTTGTTTGCAAGATAGTCGTTGAACTCCCGGTGCTCCTTGGCGGCGGCGGCGAGTCGGGGAATGATCTCGGGGTTTTCCTTTCCGGCACGGTGAAGAAGACGGGAAATAGCGTACCAGCCGCTCTCAGGGTTGTCTCCGACCCAATCGACGACCGACTCCCATTGTTCATCGTTCAGCTTTTTCTCGGGAAGAAGATTCCGACTGCCAATGGTTTCCGGCTCCACGTAGGAAGCAATTTCAAGTCTCAGCTCGAGAGAAACGTTCGTGTCTTCACTGTATGGCAAAAGTCCGGATGCGAATTGATTGCGCTCTGGATTGGCCCGGAGCCACTCTAGGGCTTTTTCGGGGTCCTTTCTCATAGCTTGTCCTGCCCGCCAGTCCGTCAACCGCCAGATATTCTCGCGTCCCGTGTCGCGGGCTTCTTCCATCGCGGCCAACGGCTCGCTCTCCGCCCATTTTTGCAGCGTCGCGCTCAGCACGTCCCAACCTTTCGGGTGCGATATCGACATCTCCTTGGCACGCTGGATCGCCATTTCCGCATCGGCGGTGACCCAGCCTTCGAGCACGGCGGCGAGAAGCGTTCCGTCATTCTGCAGTTGGTGCGACTCGAGCAATGCTAGGGCGGTCTCCGGGTTTTCGCGGGCGAGTGCATCCATCGCGGTTCTTTGCGTGTCCCACCGCCACCATTCCGGCACGGGGCTGGCGGACAGGGCAAGCTCCGCGGCCATCGCGACGTCCTTGTCCACGAGGTGATCGAACAGTTCTCTCGCCAGATGACGAAACGGATATTCCTCGTTCGCGTGCTCGAGAGACAGCGTGACCGCCCGCTGGGGATCGAGGTCCGCGATGCGCAAGAGAGCCATTTGCAACATTTCAAGGTTCCGCTCACCACGGGTCAGCGCTTCCATGGAATCGTTGAAAATCGCCACCGCTTCCTCAAGACCGATGTCTCCCACATGTCCGTCGAGAAAAACGCCGACGAGGAGATCCTGAAGTTCCGGCGGGAGTCCGGACGGTCTTTTTTTCAGGGCGCGCAGTTCCTGCACGTCCCGGGCGGAGCGGCACTCGAGGGCGAGGGCGGCGACTTGTGCGGTAAAACTGCCGTGGAGAGCGGACTGTTTTGATGAATTTGTCAGGGTGGAAAGACGTTCCGCAGGGGAAGACGCCGCAGGGTGCGGGGCGGGGGACGCTCGCTCGCGGAACTGGCTGCCGCTCCACCAGCCGACGGAGAGGGCGACGACGGGAACGGAAAGCCAGAGGACCAGGGTTTTCATGAGTGTGTCAGTTGTTCCGCTTTTCCGCGATGGAGGTCTCGACTTTTTCCAGAATCGCGGGAGGCAGAAGTCGTTGCGCCTCGGTGGGGTTGAATTGGAAAAACACTTCACCGGCTTCGACAAGCTTTTGCTCGCGGGTCGCGGGATCGAGGATCTCGTTGGCCCAGACGAAGGCGGTGGCGGGATCATTTTCCGAGTGTGCCAGGACGCTGACAAGTTCACCAATTGGGACGTCCCGCGCCGGACCGGGTGGCATCTCCGCGATCCAGGCCGAGCCCTCGGTCAAGTCGGCCCGCAGCCAGTTTTCGAGCGTGCCGGAGAGCACCCTTTTGTTCGTCACCACCCAGTCGTCGCCCATCGCGCGCGTGGCCTCGAAGAACTCGCGTGCGACGCCCGGCGTGGAGTAGAGGGCGCTGGAGTAAGTAATGTGGTGGGATGAATCCGGTTTGGATCCGGGTGGGCGCAGTATTTGATCCAGATAGTGGAGCGCGGCCCGTGGATCACGCTCGAGGACACTCGCAAAGACACTTTTTCGTGCGAAATCTTCGTTTTCGCCTAGGTCGGAAATGTAAGCGAGCGCGGTGCCGAGATTATCCCGTGCGAGAGACTCCGCGACGGCGACCCGGACGGCATGTCCCAGCGGGGAATTGGCGGGCATGGAATCCGCCAGCGCGTATGCCGATTCCATGGATTCCCCGGCGAGTCCGTCTACGAGTGGCCGTGTGAATTTGTTCAAATGCCAGCTATCCAAGAACCCATCGTAGCCGAATGGGTCGCTATGGCTTTCGCTCAACGCGTTGGAGAAGGAGGCTACGTCATCAAGCCGCGCGTGGTTGGCCGCGAGCCAGGCGGCGGCTTGTTGGGGGTCGTCTTGCACCAGCTTTCCGATGCCCCAGGTGAAGAGTTCGCCTCTGCCATCTGCGCCGCGGAGCTGGTGATCGAGGGCGAGGTCGAGCGCGGTTTCCGGGGAGCGGTAGGCATAATTCCGCAGAACCGTGCGCATATCGGTGCTTTCGTCCATACTACTCCAAACGCTCGACTCCGAATGCACCCGGTATTGCACGCCCCGGTAATCCAATAGCCCCCGGTTGTCCCTGAGGATTTCGCCCAAGAGATCGTAGTCCCCCTCGGCCACGGCATGCCGCGAGACCTGCGTCAGCGCCTGCCATCGCTCGGCGCGGTTTTCCAGCGACTCGGCCCAGTGGCGGGCATTGTCCGGGTTCTCGCCAAGCAGGCGTTTCATCATTTCTTTGACGAGGGTGGTTTTTTGCCCGGACGGTGGCAATTCGGGAAGGACCCGCATCAATTGCCCGGTGGTCGCGACTTCGGCGAGGTGTACGAGAGGAAAGTCCCTCGAATGTTTCCGTTCTGATTTCAGTGGAAGGCGGCTCGCCTCCAGGCCCATCGCCCACGCCGCGTCGAAGTCCACTTTGGCCAAGTTTCGCAGCACCTCGCGTCTCACGTCTTTGTCACGGATCCAGTCCGGGTTCTCGCGTTCGAGCCGAGCGATGGCGCTTTGAAAATCCTCCGGCGTCAAGCCGGGCGAACTCCAGTCGAAATGCTCCATCGACAGTGGCAGCGAGAGTTTCTCTGCCAGCTCCTGTGCTAGGGCGTGGTCCCGTGCCGCCAGTTCCTCCAGTATGAATGCCACGTCCTCCTTCGTTCCCTTGGCCAGCGTCAAATGCACCGCGCTTTCGGGATCGACCCATGGCAGTACATAATAAATACCCAACTCATTCACGCCTTCATCCTCGGAGTTGGTGACCCACTCGAGGAACCCTTCGCGATCCAGTTCCGCCCAGCGCAGCATGAGCGATGCCGCCTCGGCGGTTTGCTGATCGTCCCAGTCGTCTTCACCCCGCATCTCATCGAAGACATACCGCGTCCACTCCCGCGTCTCGTCCGGAAGCGCATGTGGAAGCGCTTGAGTGAGGGCGAACAGCCGGTCAATGCCGATATGCTGAAAAGCGGACTCGACGCTACCGTCGATTCTCCGCACGACCGTTGCGAAAGGCGTGTCGTCAGTCTCTTCTCCAGCGCTATCGATCAGGCCGGGAGAGGCCTCGCCATGAGTGTCTCCCTTCAATCCAAATAAAAAACCAATTCCTCCGGAGAGGATCGCTGCCACTCCCAACGAGGGTAGTTTCCAATCCATCGAACTGAATTGTAGCAAAATCGTTTTTCCGTGGCAAACACGAAGGAGTCGGCTCAAAAAGTTTTAAATTTCAGGCGACAAATCTCGTCTTATACCTAAAAATTCCCTTCAAATATCAGGGACGCGAAACTTTTAGGCATTATGAAAATTCCATTGACCGATTGGGGCCAAAGGGGCAAATTGGGGGGAATTGGTAGCTATTGGAGACTTTAGTCTGACCTTTATTCCCGAAAATGTCACCTGCCTCCCAGAACCAAATTCCGATTTTCGCCGGCACGGAGTCGCGCGCGCTCGATGATAATCATCGAGTTACGGTTCCGTCGCGCTGGCGACATGAGTCTTTGCGGGAGCTGTATGCGGTGCCGGATCCGAGGCAACCGCTCCTCATGCTCATGACGGCAGGGGAGATGGATTTGATTCGGGAGAAGCTCGAAAACGACCCGCAGATTGACGCGGGGGACCGCCGGACGTTCATGCGGCAGTTTTTCAGTCAGGCGAGTCCTTGCTCGATGGACAAGCAGGGGCGGCTCGTTCTGCCGGCGGAACAATGCGAACGCTACGGTCTCAGCGGCGAGGTCGTGCTCGTGGGCGGCGGTGCGCGCATTGAAGTCTGGAGCCGGAGCGAATGGGACTCGGTGTGCAGCCGGGAGAAGGATGTTTTCGCAAGCGTGGCCAGCCGCATCGGACTCTAACACAATTTTATTTCTACTCCCACACTCACAAAACCACTACCAACTGATCAACCGAAGACACGATAACGACACTGACTATGAGTTTGAGTTCTGCAATTCTCAGCAACCTTCAATCCTGGACGACGCTTTTTCACTTGGCGTTTTGGCCTGGGGAAATCAAGGAGAAGTCCTTTCATTCCGGCGGTGGAAATCGCCTCGTTGGCATGTCCAGTCCGAATCAGGATCCTGAAAGATTTCAACGCACGCGCAACGGTGGTGAGGATTACCATCAGAGTGTGCTTCTGGAAGAGGCGACCTATTGCCTGGAGCCAGCGCCCGGCAAGTTGTTCCTCGATGGAACACTCGGTGGCGGTGGTCATGCGGAGCAGCTGCTGCGGGCGGGTGCGAAAGTAATCGGGCTCGATCAAGATCCGGCCGCGCTTTCTTTCGCGAGAGCGAGGTTGCGCAATTACGAGGAGAATTTCGGAGCGATTCAGGCGAATTTCCGCGACTTTGGCGAGATTCTGGAGACGATCGGAATCAAGGGGCTGGACGGTATCATTCTCGATCTGGGGGTTTCTTCGCGCCAGTTGGATGACCCTGAGCGTGGGTTTTCATTCTCGAAAGACGGTCCGCTCGACATGCGGATGAACCCGTCGGCCGAGCAGTCGGCGGCTGACATCGTGAACACGGAGTCGGAAGAGGAACTGGCAAGGATCATCTTTGAATACGGAGAAGAGAAGGCGTCTCGGAGAGTGGCGAAAGCCATCGTCGAGGCGCGCGAGAAAGAGAGTATCACGACGACGAAGCAATTAGCAGACATCGTAGCAAAGGTTGTGCGTAAGCGCGGGAAGAAACATCCAGCGACGCAGACATTCCAGGGATTGCGCATCGCCGTGAACGACGAACTTCGCTCCGTGGAGAAGGCGTTGCGAGAGGCAGCGCGTTGGCTCCGACCCGGTGGTCGTCTGGTTGTCATCTCTTTCCATTCACTCGAAGACCGCATTGTGAAGTCTTTCATGAAGCGTTCTAGCCGTGAATACATCGACCAGCCGGAGTGGCCAGAGCCGCGTCCGAACCCGGATTACCATTTCAGCCTTGTCATGCAAAAGGCGCTTTCCCCTTCAAATGAAGAGGTTTCCGCCAATCCTCGTGCCCGCAGCGCACGGCTCCGTGTCGCTGAAAGAATCTCTGCCTGACCAATATGCCTCGCCGCCGCCAACAACAACGATCCAGCCTCGCCGGTCTAGCCCGTTGGCTTGTCCTTGGACTGCTCGCGGCCGGCCTAGGCTCTGCCATCGTCTGTATCCGCAATCAGCAAGTCGCGAAAGGGGACTGCAAAAAGGAGCTGGAGCGGGAGATCCGGCAGTTAGAAAAGGATATCGAGGTTCTCGATACTCGTCTTGCCCAGGTCATGGATCGCGAGAATCTCGTCCTGCGCCTGCACATGCAACAAAGCGACTTGGTCAGTATCGACGGTCACGAGCGCATCATTGATCGCGTTTACGTCGGCGGCGCTCCCGAAAGTTTCTCCGTCGACAACACGTTGGATCACGTGCGCGAAACTCCATACACCCCGCGCCACTGACGATTCGCCCATAGTGGAAAAAACCATCCAGTTCAGATCGTGGTTCATTGTCGTGCTCTTCTTACTTGCCCTCGACGGCAGCGGAACTTTCCGTGATCGTTCGCTCTGCGCGAGTTCAGCAAACCGCTCGTGCTGTTTCACCTGAACCTCGTGAAGCCGGAATCCGAGTCCGCCGAGGGCAAGTAAGA